>CAYOAK010000101.1:0-12125 GCA_964401925.1 uncultured Bdellovibrionales bacterium
CATCAGGCCGATGTTCCCTTCCTGGATCAGGTCGAGGAACTGAAGGCCGCGGTTCGTGTACTTCTTCGCAAGCGAGACCACCAGGCGCAAGTTTGCTTCGATGAGCTCACGCTTCGCCTCTTGAACCTTCCATTCCGCTTGAATCAATGAGCGGACGCTCCGGCGCAGCTCAATCTTCGGCAACATCGCCTGGGACTCGAGCTCTTCCAATCCTTTGTGGATCTCGTGCAGCGAGATGAGCATATCACGCGCTTCTTCGGCACGGAGCTTCAGCCGTTTGCAGACTCGCTTGAACGCAAGCTGATCGCCCTTCACTGTTTCCTGTGCTGCTTCAAACAGCTCAGCCGCCGGACGCTCGGTTGCGCGCTCGAAGTGATGAAGCTTCCGTTCGAAACCGTTCAGCTGTTGGAGAACGGTCTTCAGACGGCGAGCCACCTCTTCGTCATGGCGAGGAGCGAGCTCCAGATCGCGAATCTTCTCTTCCGAGCGCTCGCGAAGCTTGTCGTACTTCTTCTTCAGCTCGGCCATCGTCTTGTCCGAGATCCGCGCCACGGTCATCTTCTCGAAGATCTCTTCGAGTGACTTCTTGTGCTTCTTTACGGCGGTAACTTTGCCGAGGAACTTCTTCTTGAGCTCCTCGTCATCCGGCGGCGGCGGCGGCGGAAGCGCTTCCGCGGGCTCTTCTCCCTCGGTCGGCTCTTCTTCCTCACCCTCTTCGATATCGTCGAGCTCTTCTTCTTCCGGCTGGGCGGCTTCTTCTTCTGCGAAGATGTCGCGCATCCGCACTAGGCCTTCTTTCAGGCGCTCTGCGAGTTCGATGATGTAGCTGAGATACAGCGGCGAGCGGTGAAGCTCACGGCAGACTTCGATCTGCCCTTCCTCAATGCGCTTTGCGATCACGACTTCGCCTTCGCGGGTGAGCAGGCTGACGCCGCCCATCTCGCGCAGGTACATCCTGACCGGATCGCTTGAGCGACCGATTCCAGGAGTCGTTACCGCACCTTCTGAAAATGAATCTGATTCTTCTTCGCGAACGCGCAGCACGGGAGCGGCTACCGGCTCAACCGGCGCAGGCACCGGGCCTTCAACGACATCGACTTCGGTATCGCTTCCGATTATATCGAGGAGATCATCCATCCCCTCTTCGTCTGCGCCTGGCGTAACATCCGGAGTCACAGGTGCACCCTTGCCGGCACCGGCGGGCTTTCCGCCCTTCGCCGACATCGGGATGTTCGTGCCTCCCTTGCCAGGCAACTTCGGCGGAGCTCCCTTGCCCCCCTTGCCTGCAGGTGCAGCTTTCAGTGAAGGACCCTTTCCGTTGAAAGGATTCTTTCCTGCAGCTGTTCCCTTAGAGATCGCGGGCGGCATCTTCTTTGAGTGCTTGCCGTGTTTTGTGTCTTCGGATTCCCGGGCCATGAGGTTACGAGGTCGCTTCTAAATAGGTGAAAAAGGCTAGTAAGATTAGCAAGTTTATGCAGCTGAAGCGATAAGGCGATGCCTCAAAAATGAACCTTTTTCCAGCCCCCTCCCGGAGATCCCGGCGGGGCTGAAAAATCTGAGCAATTCCAGCCAAGTGTCAAGCATTTCCACGGGGGATATTCTTCAAATTCCGCCGCTCCAGGAGCTTTCGCTGAACCAATGAGCCCAGCTCGTCGCCATCTTTTTCATGCTTTTCGAGGGTCCGAATCTTCTCAAGCTGGGAACTAAGGGTCAGCTCCGCGGAGACCCGTTTTGCGTCCGAGATCACTTTATCCGGATCTCCGCCGCCGACTTTCACCTGATTCCATGCCTCGGCGATAATCTGTTTCGGGTCAATCCCGTGTCCGCGAAAGAGAACACGCCACTTTCCGATGAAATCCCGGAACTCATCCGATCCACTGCGCGATTTGTAGACTTCCAGTGGAACAAAATCTGCGCGCGCGATCTCACGGAGAATCGACTGCAATCGATCGATAGTGAAATCCGAAGTCGCGAGCTGCTCCAGACTCTCCGGTATCTCGAGCAGCGATTCTGACAACGATGGCTCGCAAACGACCGAAACAAAAAGTTGCTGAAGATAGATGGAGAGCCGTCTTGCAGCGACGCTCGGTGCTTCCATCTCAGGCTCTCGCGCACGCTCCTGGAGAACGGGGCGGGGATTGGCAGACGTACGTTCCAAGGATGCGCGACGTTCTTGGGCAGACGCTACATCATGAGCATTCTGTGCTTTCCGCGGTTCGGTACTCTCTCGGGCCCTATCTCGCGGGGGCGCGGGAGAAACGCGATCGAGCTTCTGGAGAGACTCGAGGCTGACGCCCATGATTGCCGCTCCGAGCCGAAGAGTGGCCTCCCGCTCGACCGGATTTCGTACTCGCTTCATCAGACCAATGAGATCAGAAGAGAGGCGCCCGAGGGCAGCCGGACCCGCGTCTGTCTGCGAAAGGTGATACTTCAGATAGACCGACAAAATCGGCTCTCGAGCTGTTGCAAGAAGTTGCTCAAACTCCTTTTGCACTTCGAGCGCCCCCAGTGTGTCTGCACGCTGACCGATGAGAAATGAGCCGGGATCCTCGCCCGGTGGAAGCGAGAGGCCGAAAACCTCGATGCCCGAATTGAGGAACAGCTCGAAGCAGTTCGCAGCAGCTTTTGCGCCTGCATCGTCCGCATCAAACACCGCCACCAGTTTGTCGCAAAAACGGCGGAGCAGCTGAACATGCTCGGTCGTGACCGAGGTTCCACACGTCGCAACCGCCGAAGGAAATCCGGCCTGAGCCAGCGCGAGCACATCCATGTAGCCTTCGACGAGAAGTGCTTCGCGCTCGCTTCGAATGTATGGCAGCGCTTGATTGAGGCCGTAGATGGTCGAACGCTTTGAGTAGATCTGACTCTCTTTCGAGTTGATGTACTTCGGCCTGTTCGAGTTCGGATCGAGAATCCGTCCGCCAAGCGCAATCGGAGCCCCGTCGCTGCGCATGATGGGAAAGATGACGCGGCCTCGAAAGCTTTCATATGTCGAGCCATCGTCGCGCTTTGCGACAACGCCCAATTCGACCAGCATTGGCTCGGCAATCTGCGGTTCGATCGAGTGCTTCGCCTTCAGCTCCGAGAGAATCTGCTCAATCCCAGCCGGAGAATCCGGCACAAATCCCACATGGAACAGGCGAATAGTCGCTTCTGCGAGCCCGCGCTCAAGCAGATAGCGCCTTGCTTGCTGACCGGTCCGCTCATTCCAAAGATTCTCTTGATAGATCCCGGCGACGACGCGGAGGATCAAGCGCAGCTGTTTCCGGTGCTGCTCCTCGCGCTTGCGCTGCTCCGTCTTTTCGCTGCTCTCGCTTCGGACTTCAATTCCGACTCGCGCGCCCAAGAAGCGAACTGCTTCGATGAAGGTCATCCCGCGGGTCTCCATCACGAAATCGAAGGCGCTGCCGTGCTTCTGACAGCCGAAGCAATGATAGAATCCCTCTCCCCCGTTTACGGAGAACGAAGGTGTTTTTTCAGAATGAAATGGGCAGAGTCCCGTGAAGTTCTTTCCAGCCCGTTTCAGTTGAACGGTCTCCGAAATCAGGTCGACCAGATTCGTCCGGTCCCGAATCGCTTCGATACTTTCCTGCGGAACACTCATAGATTTGGAACGGAAAGGTCGGACGACATCAATTGACCGGAATTTTGTTTTCGGGCGGCTACCCCAATCCCATACATTATCTTCCAATCGTGGTCTTCTTGGGCTTTGTGGTACACCTATTTCCGCGCGACCTTTCTGAGTTGTATTCATCTTCTATTGGTCTAGAAATTACAGCTGTTGAAGAGATTCTCCACAGTCGATAGCAAAGCTCCGTATGTTCGGTTTCAGCTTCGGTGAAGTCCTAGTCATCTCGGTGGTCGCACTGATCGCGCTCGGGCCCGAACGGATCCCGCAGGTTGCTCGTACCCTCGGCCGGATTCTCGCTGAGCTTCGCCGTGCCACCGACGAGGTCAAACGGGAGTTCGCGATCCATGACCTGATGCACCCGGTATCCCCGACCGCCTCGCGCAGCGGGTTGCGTGCTGAGCCGATCAAGCTTGAGCACATTCCCGAGGAGCTTCCGGAGCTCGCCGATTCTTCCTCTGTGGGCTCTTCTATAAGCGAAGCCTGCCCGCAGGACACCGCAGCACGAGAGGCTGCGGCACGAGAAGCGGCGGTCAAAGAAGCGGCCCGGCCCTCCACTGTTTTAGCCGCAGCACCTTCACCTGACACGGCTCCTGGCACAGCCCCCGACCCGATCGACGTTCCCGCTCCGGAAATTCATTCAAGCGGTATTGCCGAAAGCGCTCAGCAATCGTCTCCCGCGACGGAGATACCCCGAGCAAAACGGCCAGCGTCGCGCCGGCCAAAGAATGCTACTCCGAGTTCCGAACCCAGCTCTGAATGACGACACCGGAAACCCAACGCGAGATGCCTTTCCTCGATCACCTGGACGAGCTTCGCGTCCGGTTGACCCGCATCGTGCTCGGAATACTTGCCGGAACTCTCGTCTCCTTCCTCTGGTCGAACTGGCTTTTCGCCGGCCTTACCGCACCAATCCGAGAGAATTTTGAGCAGATGCAGCTCATTGGTACCGGCCCGGCCGACGCCTTTATCGTGAAGATCGTCGTCGCACTCTTCTCGGGGTTCCTGATCAGTGCCCCGCATACCTTCTATCAACTCTGGAATTTCATCGTTCCCGCCCTCCATGAACACGAGCGCCGGCTTGCGTTCCCATTCGTCGCGGCCACCACTCTCTGTTTCGCAGTAGGAGTATCGTTCTGTTTCTTCGTGGTGTTTCCATTTGCGTTCCAATTTTTCTCGAAAGAGTTTCTCTCGATCGGGCTGAGCCCGCAGATCAGAATCTCCGAGTATCTCTCTTTCGTGCTGAAGTTGATCCTCATCTTCGGCTGCATGTTTGAGATGCCCGTGCTGATCTTCCTCCTCGGACGACTGGGAATTATCCGGCATGAGCAGCTGCGAAATAACCTCCGCCTGGCGATCGTGGTGATCTTCATCATCGCAGCAATTGTGACCCCGCCTGACGTCATTACCCAGCTCTTGCTCGCTGTGCCTCTTTGCTTCCTGTATTGGGCGTGCATCTTTGTCTGCCGCTACGCCGAAGGCCTGCGTGTTGCGCCATCAACGAAAAGCTAACGTGCCGTGGTAAAGCTACCAAGCCCGGTGCAACGGGAACTTTTCATCCCCGCGCTACTCGGAATCGCAAGCGCGATCTGGTTCGTGCTCACTCTCAACGATCACACCCTGCGCGGTATCTTCAGCGGGGACATGCTCTACCTCCCCGCGCTGGCGAAAGACCTGCTTCTACGTCAGTCAATTCAAGGCTGGAACCTTCCAGGGGCGCCGTATCTTTTTCCCGATCTGCTCTTCGTGACCTTCCTCGAGGCGGCCGGAGTGAATTTTCGAGTAACGATGGTTCTTCTAGCCGTGATTCAGTGCGTGCTGTGCTTCGTGCTTCTGGGAGCACTTCTCGCGCGAACATGTAACAGAGCACTGACGATCCTGTCGCTCGGCTCACTCGCAGTGTTGACCGCGTACGAAAGCTCCGCGCTCGTCCGGAGCTCATATTTCTACTTCAGACCGTTTGCCCTGACGGGAAATCACTTTGCAGCGTTCCTTGGGGCGCTGGCAATTGTCTGCTGGTATCTGCGTGCATCTACCGCGCCGCGGGTCTCCTCTCAGCTGATCCTCTTTCTTGTAACTGCGCTCTTCACGGCATCCGATCGGTATTTTGTGATCGCCGCAGTTCTTCCACTGCTCCTTTCCTCCCGAACCCTTGGAGAGGAGCGGCAGATGATCTTGCGAAAGTTCGGCCCGATTCTCGCCGGGACTGTCGTGGGCTTTGCTCTGGCTCGTCTCGTTTCGAGACATGTCGAGTCGACCGGATCAATCTGGCTCCTCAGTTACTATCGAACCATGCCCGTGCAGCAGGCGATTGAGGCAGCTGCGCAAGCTCTGCTCCGGGATCTTCAGCTGAGCCCACTCACCGGGTTCGCCTTTGCGTTAAGCATTCTTAGTGCCGCAGCGGGATTGATACTTTCGTTCGGACCCAAGCTCGACAGCGAGAAGCGATTCGTTCTCCGCTTTTCGTCGCTGGCGGCGATTTTTATTTTCCTCGCACCGATCATCACCGCCACATATCAACCGGGCGCTTACCGCTACATCGTTGCGGGGTTGTTCCTCCTGTTCCTCACGGCACCGCTTGTGGTTTGCGTACTCGGACGCTCTCCCGCTTCGGCAGTCCCGGCGCTTGTACCGTTCGGTATTCTGATTCTTTTGATTGCGAGCCGCTCACATTTCAACGGGCCGCTCCGTCTTTCCCTCTTTTCCGAGCCGATCACGAAGTGCCTCGATCGCTCGCCCCTGCCGCTCAAGCACGGTGTTGCTGATTTCTGGTTCTCCAAAGTCGTCACCCTCTTCTCACAGAAGGGGATCTCGGTGCTGGCAGTCGATCAGCAGCTGCGGCCTGCGAAATTCGTGGCAAATTCGCGCTGGTATAGTGAAACGGAGCGGTTCGATTTTGTCGTCACGACGGATCTCGATCGGGCGGTGATCGAGGAACGGCTCGGTGCAGCGAAGCAAAGATTCACCTGCGGCGGTCACCGAATTTGGGTCTACCCGGACGGGTTCACCCTCGAAAGGCCCGTTCCGCATGGGCCGTAGATCTGGGCCCTCGATCTGGGCTGCGACCTAAGCGTGCATCTCCAACCGATCCGGATCGTAGTCGGAGTCATCCGGCTCTTCATAAGTAGACGGTCCGCCGGTGCCCTCCGTTTCTTTCGAAGTAAGAAGCGATTCCACTTCACGGGCAACTGCAAGATACTGATCGGCGAGCGCCGCAGACTGCCGCGTATCGAGCGAGGTCTTTCCGGAAAAGGTGAGCTGGTTCTGCGTCTCAGTCCGGTAGATCAGTGAGCGCAAAAGATAGATCGGCTTCTCACTCCGGGGGGGAGGCGTCGCATCGGATCGAGTCAGATCAGGTCGGGCGGCATCACCTTGCGCCGCTTTCTCGCGTTCCCAATTTTGCAGCATCGACATGAACGATGCAGGATCCTCGACATCGAACTCCTCATCGTCTGCTTCAATCGAATCTTCCAGCAGCTGCACATCGAACTTCTGTTGCAGCCGTTCGTTCGAGAGCCGCTGACTTTTCCGTGCTTTCTTCCCGACCATCGTGCGGACAATTCCCCAGGTCGGGCGATCCAGATGCTGCGCCGAAAGCAGCAGCTCTTCTAAGCTGTAGATGCTCATGGCGCTGGCATCGACGGGCACGAGCGCGAGGTCCGCAGCCGCAAGAGAGTTCCGTGTGAGCGTGTTGAAATCCGGCGGCGTGTCGACGACGACGTGGTCGTACTCAACCTTCAGCCGCTTCAAAAGCTTCGGAAAATAGCGGGCAAACAGCTGGTTCCCCTTGCCCCAGAGAAAGTGGCGCAACTCTTCGCCCGAGCTCAGCAGCTCGAGATCGGGTCGTGCGACATGCAAATAATCCTCCCCCGGAAGCGGCGCTTCGGAGAGCTCCTCCTTTGCTGCTTCGAAGAACAATCGCGCGAGCGGAGACTCCGCGCTGTGTCCTCCGGGTTTGATAAAAAACCGGGTTGAGTGTCCCGCCGGATCGAGATCGATCAGCAGTGTCCGGCAACCGCGGCGCGCAAGCGCATGCGCGACATTGATCGAAAGGGAGGTCTTCCCGACCCCGCCTTTCAGTGAAGCAAAAACTATAACGCCCATCTTCCTTAACACCGGTACCCGGTGGCTGTTCTTCTCAGCCCTACGTCACCGGTCAACAAAACAAAAAAGCTCCGCGTGCGGTTCCTTGTTCTGAACCTGCGCGCGGCCAACGTACGATTCGCTGGAAATCCGACTCGGGAACGCTCCCAGGAGATCGGCGGCGGATTCTGAGACGGAGATCGGCACGCTGTCAAAGTATTTTCGTAGGGGGATTTTCGTAGCGGCTTTCAGTTCGATGAAGTTTCGTGCATCCTCGCACTGCATTTGACAAAGAGGTTGTGATCAGCTCTCCCATCTCCATTGCGGAAATCGCTTCGAAAGTCGGCGGCACTGTGCACGGCGATG
Organism: uncultured Bdellovibrionales bacterium; assembly: GCA_964401925.1. Taxonomy (GTDB): domain Bacteria; phylum Bdellovibrionota_C; class UBA2361; order SZUA-149; family JADYYL01; genus CAYOAK01. The sequence goes on from CAYOAK010000101.1 coordinate 8,078, forward strand.
GCGCGCGCACGATCTCATCAATTCGGCCGCTCGAGATCGCGGAAGCGGATGACCTCTCCTTTTTCGCGCCGACCTCGAAGCGAAAAACCGTCGAGATCTTCGAAATTGCAAAAACCACCCGCGCAGCGGCGATTCTCGTCTCCAAACATGAGCCGGCTTTTCCCTGTACGCAGATCGTCGTAGGCCATCCCCTTGCCGCGCTGGTGGTTCTCGCCCCGCTCTTTCGAAAGGGGCAGCTGGCCGCGGGAATTCACCCTACTGCTGTGATTGATCCCACGGCTGCCGTCGATCCGGCGGCTTCTGTCGGTGCTTACGCGGTAATTGGCGCGCGATCGAAGATCGGAGCACGCTCAGCGATCCATCCTCATGTGGTTGTGTATACGGACGTCGAGATCGGCGCGGACTGCGTGATACATGCCGGCGCGGTCATTCGTGAGGGTTGCTCGCTCGGAAATGATTGTCTCATTCAGTCCGGCGCCGTCATCGGCGGGGACGGCTTCGGTTACATTCCGGATCGGGCGGTGGGCCACCGCAGAATTCCGCACATCGGCGAAGTGATTCTCGAGGATGGAGTGGATCTGGGCGCAAATACGACCGTGGACCGGGCGACTTTCGGAGAGACAAGAATCCGGAAGAACGCCAAGGTCGACAACCTTGTGATGATTGCGCACAACGTGAAGGTCGGCGAGCGCACTCTTCTATGCGGTCAGGTGGGTATATCCGGAAGCACCGAGATCGGAGACGATGTAATTTTAGCGGGACAGGTCGGCGTTGCCGACCATATTAAGATCGGAAGTAAGGTGAGAGCGGCGGCGAAGACGGGAATCGGGTCTGACATCGAGGACGGAATCGATGTGGCGGGATATCCGCATACCGAGGCCTCGCGCTGGCGCCGGACCCAGGTCGCGCTCCGGTATTTGCCGGAGCTGCTCAAGAAGCGTGGGCTGAAATGACAGGCTCCCGGATCGCGCCGCCGATTGCCGGTCTCCTTCTCTGCTTCGCGCTGGCGAGCTGCTCAAGCTCCAAGAAGGAAGAGAAGAGCATCGTTGCTGCGCCGACTCTGCCCGAAGAGACGATTCTCGAAAACGCCATCAACACCTATGACAAGCAGCTCTACCGGGTTTCGTTGCAGAACTGGACGGATCTGCGCGACGGGTATCCGACAAGTTACTACTCAACACTCGCTGAGCTGAAGATCGCCGATGCGCATTTCTATACCGGCGACTACCCGGCGGCACTGGTAGCGTATGAAGAGTTCGCGAAGCTCCACCCGGGACACGAGGCGATGGCCTATGTCCGCTACCAGATCGGGAATTGCCATCTCCGCCAGTATCGAGACATCAAACGCGACCAAGCTCCACTGCAGGCGGCGATCACGGCGTTCCAACAACTGATCGATTCGAATCCCCGCAGCGAATATGTTGTCCTCGCCCGAAGACGATTACTGCACTGCCGGGAGCTCCAAGCGGCCTATGAACGTTATGTGGCTTCATTCTACGAGCGCCGCGGCTTTGAAACCGCAGCGACATCGCGAATGGAGCATCTTTCGCGGACTTTCCCGGAATCACAGGTGATGGCGCAGGCAGCCGAAGTTTCTCCAACTCCCGGGGCCGAAACTGAGGGAAAGGCATCGGCCGCCCCGGCTGGAAAAGCGCCTTCCGCGCCGAAGGTCCTGGCGAGAAACGGGCTCGATGCTTCGGATTACGTGACTGCCCTCAGCTCATTGAGTGCCTCCAGGGCGCCAATGCAGGAAGAAAATCTGATTGGGGCAAAGGCGGTTGCTCGATCCGCGAAGCCGGATGAGCCTCCGCCGCCCCAGGGCGCAGTTGAATCCTTCGAATGCGAGGAGGTCGAAAACGGGGCCCTATTCACCATCACGCTTAAGGAAGAGGTAAATGCGGAGCCCGAAGAAGAGGACGAAGCCCTCCGTTTTGTCTTCCTGAAACCCAGTACGGCCGCCCCAGCCGAGGACCGATGCTCAGCCGGCGGTATCGGAGTTGAGCTCAAAAGTGGCCCTGCCGGAGTGCGTGTCAGACGTACCGACGACGATTTTCATGAGTCCTCGGTCCTGGTGCTGAACCGGCCTCAACGGATCGTGCTTTCTATTCCCAAGTAATCCTTAGGAAAAAGGAGGCCAATAATGCCTTTGGGAGAAGATTTGCAATTTGGTAGGGTGCTCGATATGAGGCTGTCTCGCCGCAACCTGGCGGAGTAGTTAAGAATTCACATATCGGTTCTTCGTCGTTCGAAGATTATTTTGGTCGAAGCGTTCTGGAGCAAGACAACACATGGCGGTTAAGCTTTCTAGAGAAGAACAGTACGGAATCATGGCGTTGGTCGATCTCGCCTACAACCTAGGCGGCGGTCCTGCACAGGTTCGCCAGATCGCAAAGCGTCAACGGATCCCGCAACGGTTCCTCGAGCAGATTTTCGCAAAGCTGCGTCAGGCGGATGTTGTCGTCGGCAAGCGTGGTCCTCGCGGCGGATATTCGCTGGCGAAGGATCCGAAAGATATCCGGCTGGAAGAGGTAATGAAGGCTCTGCGCCCGCGTCTCCAAGAAGAGGAGAAGCAGGACGTGCCCGCACTCGCCAATCTGATCGACACTGTCTGGTCAGAGATCGAGGGCTCCTTTCAATCGACGCTGCGGGAGGTTTCCCTCGCAAATCTCTGCCAGCGCGCTAAGGATCTCGGCATCGAAGATGTCGCAAAAATCCCGGAAACTTCGAATTGATTCTACAGGGAAGCCTCTGGCTTCCCTTCAATCAACGGTGCTTGTTTTCGGAGCGGGGGGGCTGGGCCACCCCGTTTCTTTTTTTCTCTCCAGAAGTCCCCTGATCTCACCCCGGATTCTGATCTGTGACGGCGACGCCATTCAGCGCTCAAACCTGAACCGGCAGTTTCTCTTCAACGAAGGGCTTCTCGGAAAACCAAAAGCACAAACGCTCGCAGCTGCGCTCGGCGGTGACGCTCTCGGCATCGACGCGATGGACGATCCGTCTGAAACACGGAGGCTGATCACCGATGCCGATTACGTCGTCGATGCAACAGATTCGATCCGGCATAAATTTCTCTGCAATGATCTCTGTGTCGAATTGAAAAAACCGTTCGCATACGCCGGAGTGATCGGCGAGGGAGGATTATTTCTTGAAGTGCGTCCCGGTGGTGCATGCCTTCGCTGCGTCTTCGGCGACTACACCGAGGAGGATCTGTCACGCGAGCAGGCAAGTTGCCAAAGCGCTGGAATCCTCGGCGCAGTCTGCGGGATGTTTGGGGCGCTCGCCGCCGGTGCGGTAGAAAACTATCTGATTGGGGACGAAACTGCACCGGAACTTGTGCGCTTCAATCCGAAGGAAGGCATTCAACGAAGTGCGGTACGCCGTGACGCGAGCTGTAGGAACCACCCGTGAAAACAATCGATCTGAAATCACGCCAGTGCCCGGAGACCTTTCTCTACACCAAGCTTGCGCTTGAAAAGCTCTCAGCGGGTGAATCGCTCTGTGTTTCGCTTTCGTCCTCGGAGGATGCTGAGCGGATCTCCCGATCTATCGCGGAGGAAGGCTATGCCGTGAAAGGCGGAGTCGAAGCGCCGGAGAACGGTGGATATCTCATCACAATCTATGCTCGCTGAAGAAGAGATTGAGCGTTATTCACGCCAACTGATTTTGAAGGGCTGGAGCGCCCGGTTTCAGTACTTCTTATCGCAGCAGCGGGTCACCGGATTGAGTGCCTATCCGACAGCCCAACTCTACCTCGCTGCCGCAGGAGTCGGCACAAGGGCAGGCGAACCAAACACGCCGATCACCGTGCTTGAGGAAGGTGACCGGGTGGAGATCCGTGTCGCCGGCCGATCGAAGATCTTCGCACTTCCTCCGCTCGCGAGCTCGATGCGAGAGCCGTTTGTGGGATCGCTCGTTGCTGCCGCCGTGATTCAACTCTGGCGCGAGCACTTTGCAATGCCAGGCTGAGGGTTGGGTTTGCATCGGAGGAGAGCCCCTACCGGGACCGCGGACGTCCCCGTCCGCTTCCCGGTTCTCACGCATTCGAGCA
>CAYOAK010000102.1:0-7232 GCA_964401925.1 uncultured Bdellovibrionales bacterium
TCACGCTGCGAGATGCGCTGGTTCATTCGTTAAACGTGCCGACTGTGAGTCTCGCTCAAAAGGTAGGAATCGAAGCGGTCAAGCAGACGGCATCCCTATTCGGGTTTGGAGAGTTTCCCGCCGTGCCGTCGATTGCTCTCGGCGCGGGCGAGGTATCTCCGCTTGAGCTGACGCGTGCTTATTCTTCGCTCGCAAACGGCGGAATCTTCTCCCGGTTTCACCCGGTTTTCGATGTTCTCGTGAACGATCGTCCCCTGCTTCGGCTTTCGCCCAATAAGAGCGAAGAGCGAGTTGCGAGCGAAGCTGCAGTCTTCGTACTGACGACGATTCTGCAAGAAGTCGTCGATCGTGGAACGGCGCACTCGATCCGCACGCTCGGATATAAAGGCACCGCGGCGGGAAAGACCGGAACGACGAACGATGCAAGGGACACCTGGTTTGCCGGTTTCACTCCGCATCTCCTTTCCGTCGTCTGGGTCGGATTCGATGATAATTCAGAGATCGGACTCACCGGAGGCGCTGCCGCTGCACCCATCTGGGCTCACTACATGCAGTGTGTGCAGCCGATGGAGCCCGAGCTCGATTTTCTCCCGCCGGCTGGTGTCGTGCAGCTCACGGTCGATAAACCGACAGGACTAATCGCCTCGGAGAACTGTCCGGCGAGCGACCGGATTCAGGAATGGTTCGTAGAAGGAACTGAGCCGGTCACGGCATGCGATAGATTGCAGTGGGATGGTTCGTACGCGAGCGATCAGGTCTCGGTACCTGAAGATTTCAACTCGGCGTTGGTGCCTTAAAAAAAGCACCGGGCGAGTGCGGAATCGCCCGGCTGAAAGTTTCGAAAGAACATCAGGTGATCTCGAAAAGCGAGTGAGTGCGAGGACCCTTAGGCGGATTCCTTCGGTCCGCCCTGGAGCATGAACATCGGAACCGCACGGCCGCCGTTGCGGGATGCCAGCCACTCAAGGACCCAGAACAGCATCCCCTGTCGCTCCTCTTCGGACCAGATCCGTTGCGCTTGGCGAATCCGCTCTTCGAGCAATTCGCGAATACCGCCGGCGGCAGGCGCCGCATCCAGCGCCTTGAACAGATCCTGCCGCAAGAGGACCCGGAACATCCGGATCTCCCACTTGAGCTGAGCCTCGGAGACAGACCGGTCGTCTCTCCTTCTCAGCGCGCTGTACTGTGCATCGGTGACCGCACCCTGGTGGATCGCGTCGGCGACGACCGGCGCGATCAGATCCGAGAGACTCTCGAAGAACGCTTCCAGCTCCCAGTCGAAATCCGGTTCCGCCGGATCGAGCGGGGAGTCCTGGTAGCGCTGCGACTGCCAAAGGCGAAACGCCGACTCAGTGAGGATTCGCTGCGATCCGGTCAGAGTTCGAAGCGCCGCGGCAACATAGCTGATCTTCGAGCGCTTATAGCTCCCGATCCGATCGAGGGTGCCGGAGGCTTTCAGCTCGACGAACTGGCTATCGTCCGAAACTGGAAGCCTCCCTTCGGCGGATTCGACATCTTCGAGCTGCCGGTACTGCGATTCGCGTGTGAGCTCTCCGCTCGCCAGAAGCTCGTTGACCTTCTTTATCCAGGCCGCCCAGGCCATTTCGATCCGGAGCTTCCGCATCTCCCAGAAGGGACTCACCGCTGCCTCCCAGCCGATCCGGCGGAACGTCGCCATCAACGGCGCCTCGCCCTCGATGGCGCCTTCCGCAGCGGAAGCGCCGATCTCGACGTCACCGTAGCGGTTTCGCCAGAGCAGATAGGTTCCCAACTCCGGAAAGTTTCCGGGCACCATCCACTCACCGAGAGCCGTAGCGAGGAAGGCCGCCTTCCGTTCCCGGAAGATCTCCAGGTCCCCTGCGGATGAAAATCCGAAATACTGGGCGGAGATCCCCTCTCCCGAAACATTCAGCGCGAGCACCGGCATGGGATCTCCCTCACTCCATGGCGGGAGGGAGCTCTGTTCCCGCCGCCAAGTGATAAACCGTTCCTCAGTCGGGATAGTCCCGTCGGTGAAGAGGCCGTCGATCGCCCGGCCGAGAATCGCCGTGTAGTCGTGCACCTTCTTCCAGGCCGCAAGAGCTTCGGGCGACAGCTTCATCAGCATCAGCACCTGAATGAACATCTCACTCCGCTGCTTCATCAGCGGCCAGACGTACCCGAGATACAGCGGAGCAGCGGCCAGCAGCACGTAATTCATGAAGCTTGTCCGGGGGGGCACAAGCACGCACGCCGTGGCAATCAGAATGATCATCGGGGCGTACAATGCCTGCCCCAAAAACATGTGCCACAGGGCGGCTCTCTTCGCCTTCTGCGCACTCTGCTCGGCGTCAGCGCAGCCCGCGAGCTTCAGAATCGCCGTAATGAACACCCTCGATTGTTCGCCGGCATTCGCCCGCAGGAGGTCGACAAGGACGTACCCGCCCATCGCCGCCGTCGCCGAATTCAGGGCGATCCAACCCCAGGCAAGGAGCGGCGGGAGACTACCCGGCCCTCCCCAATAAGCGGCGCGCAACAGCAGCGCGACCGCGGTCACATAACACAACGCAACCGCCGCAATAGGCGGTGCAAACAGACTCAGTCTGCCTTTCAAAGAACACCTCCAAAAACCGAAGTCGAAAAAAGACGAGAACCTTTTCCGCCGGGGGAGTTTATCTTTGGAAGCTTTGAAGATCCAGGATCGGCCGGATCGAAATCCGCCTCGGGTAACTGGTTCGCTTACTTAGCGATTCCGATCACACCGCACGCGATGCGCGGCCCGGAGTTTCCAGCCGGATCACTTTTCAGATCGTCTTCGCCGCTGTGAATCACGACGGATCTGCCAATGATGCTCGACCCGCCTCCCAGAGCGAAACCGCCGTCAGTTCGATCATAGCGCGCGGATCCGGCTTCGTCGGCTGTCAGATTCCCCAGATCTCCGAGATGGCGATTCGGACTCGTCGGAGAGCCGTGATGGGAATCGGGTTGCATGAAGTGGCCGCCGGCGCTCGTGCCGTCAGCCGCGGTGCAATCGCCGAATTCGTGGATGTGAAAGCCGTGCTTTCCTTGAGGCCGGAGACCCTTCACCTCGCCTGAGATTTGTACGCCACCGGCAACTGCTTTGAAATGCAATGCTCCACTAACCGTAGAGGTGCCAAGCGGTTTCAGTTCTGCGATCGCGTGCCCGGGTCCTTCTGCTAATGCCGCGGGCACAAAAGCGAGGATCCCGGCAAAGGTGAGGATTATTCTTCGTGCGTTCATGTTCTTCCTTAGGAAAATGCTCTTGCGTGCCAGCTCTCGCTGAATGACTTTCGCCACAAGCCTGCACGAAGGTCTCGCAGATTTCCAATGGTATTGTCGAAGACGGTCGTGTTCGCCCCGATCGCTTTTTCGGTCACGAGACGTTGGAACCCGTTGCGCTCGATCGCATTGAAGCGCCCGTCAGACTGGTAGAACACCTCGCCAGCACGAACGATCTCCACCTTCGCTTCTGAGGCGATGCTTTCGATGGCCCGGGTCAGCGCATCGATCGAGCAACCGGATGCTGCAACTTTCAGCTCGTCCACTGCTACGGCGATAAACTGTTTTTCAAGAAGTGTCGCCATAGCAAGGAGCTGATGCTTGTGGGCCTGCCAGTTCGCCACAAACTGTTCGATCTGAGACTGCAAAGCGCTCGCCTCAGCCGGCTCGAGCGGATGACGGAGGGGAAATAGCCAGAGCCGGGCCGAGTCGGGAAGTTCAGCAAAGAGTTCCATCCGTCAGAGCCTACTCCCACCGCGCCGGAACTCCAAGCACGGTAAGCACGACACCATCTGGACAAACTCGTGAGTAGCGCCTAGGTAGAATTTTATTTCCACGGACGGAAATTTCAAAAAATAGAATCTATGGCGAAACGGAACTTCCTCTTCGTATCCATTGACGGATTGATATCCGACATCGCCTGGCAGGTGGTGAAGGAAGGGCACGAGGTTCGTTACTACATTGAGAACGAGCTGGACCGCGAGATCGCAGACGGATTTGTGCCGAAGGTCGACAGCTGGGAGGACGAAGTCGACTGGGCGGACGTAATCGTCTTTGACGACGTGCTTGGCCAGGGTGAGAAAGCCGCCAGGCTTCGCGCTCAAGGGAAGGCTGTCGTCGGCGGCACTGCATACACAGACCGGCTCGAGGACGATCGCGCTTTCGGACAGGAAGAGCTGAAGAAAGCCGGCATCCCGATCATCCCTTACAAAGAGTTTAATGATTTCGACGAGGCCATCCGTTTCGTCAATGCGAATCCGGGAAAGTATGCGCTGAAGCCGAGCGGCGAGGCGCAGAACATCAAACGGCTTCTCTTCGTCGGCGACGAAGAGGACGGGAAGGATGTATTGCAAGTGCTCGAGGCCTACCGCCGGGTGTGGACCGACCGGATAAAGGTCTTCCAGCTTCAGCGCCGCGCGGTCGGTGTCGAAGTCGCGGTCGGCGCGTTCTTCAACGGCAAAGAGTACATCACTCCGATCAACGTGAACTTCGAGCATAAGAAGCTGTTGCCCGGTAATCTCGGGCCTTCAACCGGTGAAATGGGCACGCTGATGTACTGGAGTGAGCCGAACCGGATCTTCAATGCGACGCTCAAAAAGCTCGAGGGGAAGCTCGCGGAAGAGGGCTACGTCGGCTACATCGATCTGAACTGCATCGTGAACAACAACGGGATCTATCCGCTCGAGTTCACCGCGCGGTTTGGCTATCCGACGATCAGCATTCAGCAGGAGGGGATGATCACCCCGATCGGCGAATTCTTCTACGCGCTCGCGCGAGGTGAGCCGATCAAATTGAAAACGCGTAAAGGATTCCAGATTGGAGTGCGCATCGTCGTGCCCCCCTACCCGTTCGATGATCCGCGCACGTTCGATACCTCCTCCCGCGACGCGATCATCATCTTTCCGAAACCGACCCGTGAGGGAATTCACATCGAAGACGTAAAGTTGATTAACGATCAGTGGGTTGTCACCGGCTCATCGGGAGTCGCACTTATCGTGGTCGGTTTGGGAACCACCGTGAAGCAAGCACAGGCTCAAGTCTTCTCGCGCATCAAGAACGTGCTGATACCGAACATGTATTATCGGAATGATATCGGCGACCGTTGGTTTGAAGATAGCGACCGGCTTCACAACTGGGGCTACCTTCGCGAGATGTAAGGCTAGCGCAGCCAGTTCCACCAGATTCCGACGGCGTAAATATAGAGAACCAGCACGGGGAGCGCCGCGCTCAGCACCGTACCAGTGCCTCCAGTGATGTTCCCTTGCTGGTCAAATTGGGGCCGGCCCGGCAGATTATCGAGAGTCACCGCCCGCTCCGGCCGCTGCGGATCGTAGAGTATCGGCTCTTCCGCGTCGTCCATGATCGCATCCCCGATCGAGGTCTTCGTCGAGAACTCCTGCTTTCGTCCGTCACGAGTCGTAAACTGAAAGAAGTACTCCATCACCGGACGATTATTCACCGTAACATTCGTTCCCTGCTTCCTTACGAATTTCGCTTTCGTAAGAATGCCGTTCCGGAAGAGCGAGAGATTACGGAGTCCACGCTTCAGCCCGAAAAAAGAAAGAAGTAAACCGATCACGGGAAAAATCGAGATGATAAGCGGCGTCCAGAACGGAAAGACTCCCATTCGGAATCCTCGAATCCTCGAATGCGCGGGATCACCCGGCGGAAACTCCACTCTCACCTGACTTCCAATCGTCGGCCTCTCGGTAGAAGAGTACGACGTGCCCTGATAGGTCTGGTCACCTTCGGTGAACGTATACTGGTATCCGGTTATGGGCCTCCCGCGGGAATGCTTGCCCCCTCCCTCGCTGGCGTTTGTTTCCTTTTCCCCCACAACTGTTCCGGTGGCCTCCTTCACCGCTCCGCTGAAATAGAAAGGTTCGCCGAGATTTACCTGAGGGAAGAGGAGGAAGATGAAGAGAGAGCAAAAGGCCAGCAACACGCAGCCCACCTGTAGGAAGGCGCTGCCGCAGAGGCACTTAATCTTGACGGAAAGCGGAACGAACCGGTTCATGCGGGCAGATCGAATCACCTTCGCGGCGCTCCCGAAAGAGGGAGACCGTCATTTGCGATCGATTTTCTTCCCTCTATCTTCCCCTATAATTCGACCCTATAAGTCGAATCGCGAACCGGGCAACATGCCCCCCAACCATTAAAGGACCGCTCATGAATTTCGATACAAGCTGCCTGACAAAAGAGCTGGAGAAGAGCCGGGAGTTCTTTGACCGGAGCACCCGCGAGCTAAAGGAGGAGGACTCCGGTTTTAAGCCGACCCCCGAAATGATGACCGCCGCGCAACAGATTGCCCACAATGCACATACGATTCATTGGTTCCTTGATGGGGCGTTCTCACCCACAGGATTCGATATGGATTTTGAGAAGCATGGGAAGGAGCTTGCGAAGGTCAGCTCCATCACAGCGGCGAGGGCGGAACTCGACAAGGCATACCGTCGAGCTATGCAAGAGTTGAACGAGCGGCCGGCTTCCGAATGGACAGAGGTCATGGCGGACAAGGTGATCATGCCCGGTGCTCCCCGCTTCAGTGTGATCTCCGCGATAGTCGAACACACGAGCCACCACCGTGGCGCACTAAGTGTTTACACAAGACTGGTCGGTAAGGTTCCGCCGATGCCGTACGCGGATATGTAGCCGCTACGCAGTTCGTCTCAGGAGCAGATTCCCTACCCGGCCGATCGCCGAGGGAGCCGCTGCGGCGCACGCCAGATTCGTCAGCACAGCCGCATCGGCTGCGATCTGACTCTCTAGGCCATTCATATCCTGCAGGAGCAGCAATCCAAGCGTCAGCGCGAGATAGGCCGCAGACAATGAGCCTGACCCGCGAGCGACGTTCGCGTATCGGCGGAGGATCTCCGCGAGCTCGTCCGCGTCAAACTCATCGGAGCACTTGCCCAGGCAGTCCAGAGCGACGTCTGCGAAGTGCACCGCCTGTTCCCCCTTGCCGTTGATCAGAAGCGTTTCAGAAAGTCCGAGGAAGAGATCTGCTTTTTCCGTGAAGCGGACAGTGTTCGCGCCGCTCAACAGAGCTATCGCCCTTTCAATAAAAAGGTCGGCGCAGTCACGCTCGTCGAGCGCAATTGATGCGCGCGCGAGCCATCTCAACACAGCCGCAGATTCATATGCATAGCGCGGATTCAGATGATCCATTTGAGCGAGAACGAGATTGAGGCGATCGAGCACCTGCTTCGCGCGCCCCAGCTGAAGCAGTCTTT
>CAYOAK010000102.1:7242-12120 GCA_964401925.1 uncultured Bdellovibrionales bacterium
GACCAAGAACTCATAGAGATTGCTCCTTGCAGCGCTACCTGTGCAGCTGAACAACTATGTTCTGAGGCGGAATGTAACAGCGGAGATCGAATATCTCGATGGGATGACTCGGGATTATGTCGTCGGCTTCTGAACGACACGATGTACGGGGTTTCCGGAAACCGAACGCAACGATCACTCTCAAAAGCACCTTCCCACGCTAATCGATAAGTATTTCGGGGCAGTTATGCCGTCGCATTAAATTTGACTATTTGAAGGGTGGCCATCATAAGAACGCAAAGCCCTTAAATAGCGGCTTATCGAACGTAATTTGGATGGGATATGGCCAACACGACACCCCCCGCTCCCCCGCAGTTTGCGACGCCGGAGCTCGTGCTCAATGCCCTCGAAGATCTTGGTCTCACGCAGACAGAACACACAGTTTTTACCTGCCTTCTGCGGCTGGGCAGCCGCCAGGCGAGTGCGATCGCGAAGCAAACGAGCATCAGCCGGGCGCATGTTTATGAAGTGCTCGACCGCCTCACACAGCGCGGCCTGGTCAGCGTTCACGAACGCGACGGTGTGAAGCATTTCTCAGCTCTCTCGCTCGAAGAATTGCTCCTTGTCCTCCAGCGGAAGGAGAGCGCCCTTGCTGAACGCAGGAAGCAGCTCGGAGAGATGGTGCTCTCCATTAAGAGGCCCGAAGCCGGGCTCTACTCGGACCCGCAGACGAAATCTTACAGGGGGGCGGAAGCCCGCGCACGGCTCTTTCAAGAGCTGGTACGCGACTGCGAGGATGGCGGCATCATCTTTTGCTCCTCCACCAAGAGCTTTCTCTTTGACGGACACGCTCCAACCGAAGAGTTATTGACGAAAATGCTGCAGGCTATTCCGACGCAGCTTCAGATTATTCTCTTCTCCGAAGGCCCGGCTGCGCAGGATCTTGCTCGACGGCTCGGCTCGACGCAGGTTAGTGCTTACGCCAAGGAGCTGCCTGCTGAAATGATCATCTACGGAAACAGAGTCACCCTGATCGGCGAGAAGATGAACGCGCCGAATGCTATTACCGTCGACCAGCCGGCACTCTTTCAGTGCTTACGGCTGTTGGGTGAGTCGATTATTCGTGAGCTCGGAATCGGCAACGAGCAGCTCTCTACCGCCGCCTAATGGCCGCGTCTGCGGACGAGTCTATCGAGAAACGGCTGAAGGCTGTTGAAGCGGAGCTGTTTGCGCTCCGCGAAAGGACTCGCGGCGAGGCAGATCTCCCTCCCGCTCCAAGTGTCGTTCTGCGGGCACATTTCGGAAGAGCAGCGCTTGAGCGCAAGCCGTATTTGGTGACACTCGGCGTCCCTCAGCAGATCGCTCGAACGCTCACACCGATTCGCACCGCGATCTTGCTTGTCCTTCTGATGGATCTTCTCGAACGAAGCGAGAGCGGACGCGCGAACTTCGACAACCTCCTGAGAGTAAAGGCGGCCCTCGCGCATCTCGACCCGGCTGCCAGCCGGGCGACCTCGGACGATGCCGTCCGGGTGGCGCTCTATCGCGCCGGACAGTTTATCCAGGAAGAGTTTTCGGGAGATGCCAAAGCAGGGATCAGTTTCAGCGTGGACAAAGGATTGCTTACGCTGCATGCGAAAGGCTGGCCTCTTCTGCCTTCGCAGGTAGAGGTCGAAATCACGGCGTCTGATCCGGCGATTGCAACGTTTCTCGATGAGACGCTCGCCACCTCACCCCTCTCCCGTCTGCGAAAATCAAAATCGCTTTTCCTCCCTGGTGGGAACGAGGGGCAGGACCGATTGTTGCTTGAGCTGCTCGACCATGACTATCCGGTCAGAGCCTGTTCACTGCATCATCGACCCTCGCCGCAGAGTACGCCCGCTGAGATTCTTCTGAAGCAGAAGGCGTCGCCGCGGGCGCGTGCGCGCCAAGAGCTGATGATGAGGCAGCTACAGAGCGGGACTCTGCAGTATACGGAGGTCATCCCGCGACGGTCGCTTTGGGAGATGATCGACCGGAGCGCAGGGAATGTGCTCGACCCGTTCGGTTCGAAAAACATGTCGGACCTGCTGATGCAGCTCGATCACCTCCAGTTCCTTGTGCGTTCGGCTCGCGGGTATGAGCTCGTGCTGACCGACGCTTTCTTCCCCTTCTATCTCACTGCTTTCGAGCTCACTCGCGCCTCCGAAATCGAGCGCTTCGTACTCTTCGTGCAGGCTCGAGAGGAACAGCAGCCACTCGCCGCCAGCACCTTCGCATTGAAGGACGATCAGATGTTTTTCAACGTGCATGAACGGATCATTCGTTGGATCCTGGCCCATCCGTCGACGATTCGAGGCAAGGAGCATCTTCTAAACGAAATTGCTGCCGCACGCGCAGCGCTCCTCGAAGGGACCGAGGATCCGGTGATGCCGATTGTTCAAGACAATCTGGAGCGGACTATTGATGAACCGCCGCTCGCTGCTCTGATCGAACGCAGTATCGATCGAAAAGGGGTTGGAGAAGCGCCAAAGCGGAAGGGGAAAACCGGAGCTGGCAATCGAGCCAATCGGCCAGGATCTTCACGATGAAATCCTCAAAAGTGCACCCCTGATCTTCCAGCGCGATGGAGAAAAGCGAGCTTGCATTACCCGCAGGCAAGGCTAGATCGGGCTTTGGCGCGATCTCGAGAATCGTAAACCCGCCCGACGAACCGAGTCGCAGATCGACCCGCACGGGCAGATACAATCCAAGCGCACTAAGCACCGTCCTCGCGAGATATGCGAGGGATTCTCGGAAGTGTCCCTCCGTTTCCGAAAGCGGCCGATGCAGTTCAACATCAAGATTCGATCCTTCGGGCCGTTTCTGATCGCGCAGATCAAAGAAGCGCTCCGCAAATCCAAAAGCCATGCTTTCCTGGCGTGAAATCGGCTGCCCATCTGCAACCCGAACCCCTCGGCTCGCCCACACCGAAAACTCCTGGCCTTCGAGAAACGCTTCGATCACAACCCGATCTCCGGAAGCATTAGCGGCGTCTGCCACCACCGCATTCAGAGCCGAAAAATCGGCGGATGCACGAACGTATGCCGCACCCGGACCGAGCGCCGGCCGAACGAGAAAGGGCCCTTTGAACGCAAGCCCAAACTCGCGAACAAAATCAGGATCGTGATTCGATATGCTCGCACGGCCCGTGGCCGACCGGACAACAAACGGTGCGGTCGGAAGCCCAATGCCGTTCAACCATTGCCGCAGAAGCACTCGATCATCGAGTAGGGCGCTCTGCAACGGCGTATGCCCGACGTAGGGGAAACCCGACGACTCAAGCAACGCCGCAGCATGCGCGATCGAAGCCTGACCCTGGATACCGGCCGATGCGAGCCAAAAAAGCTGAAACCGGAGACTGTGAATTGCGGCCTGCAGCTCGGCACCTTCCGAGACAAGTTCGACGAGCCGAAATCCGTTCGCGCGCAGGCCCTCGGCGATCTGCTCCGCGGCCCGGCGGTAACTCTTCCAAACCCTGGGATGCGTTGTCCGGGCTGCCACAACACCGGGACTCTGCGGATCGGCAGCATAGACGACGCCGATAGCGACTCGCTCTTTCAGGAACGAAAGCCACTCCAGAATCGGAGGCGCCTGCCTTACAGAGTTTCTCGATTTCGGCTCGGAGCGTGCTTCCACTTTTTTCGTGATCCTGTCTCCCGTGAACCCCGTTCGAATTCACGCATTAACGCCTGCGGGAGATAGCACCACTCCCCCGCGCATTCCACCACTGACCTAACAGCCGGATAGTCCGAAGTATTTCCCCGCCGCTCTGAACCTGGCTCCGTCTCAGAGACGGTGACAAACGAAAGTCGTTTAAAGCTACGGGTTGGGAATGGGAAAATCGTCCGGATAGGCAGATTTTTTTGGTCGAGAAACATTCTCCGAGAAGTATCGATCAACTCTCGCCCGCGCGGACGGTTGGGACAATTGTTGGATGCGGAGTGACAACAGAGATCGTCTGCTCAGGCGAGCACTGCAGCTGCTGGAGTGCTATCGGCAGAGAAGATGAACGGCCCGCTTATCCAAAGCGCAGCATTAGAGATCTGGCTCCAGCGAGGTCCGCGGCTAGCGGCCGAGAAGATCACTTTTAGCTTTCCGCAGCTCCGGCTGAACCGAACTCTGTTTCGCGGGCGGGGCGGTTCGGCATACCCCACTCCCTATTCCTTTCCTTGGAGCGTCGGACCGAGGGCCCTAACAGCGCTTGCATTGAAGACAGCGCTTGGTCCGATTCCATCGAGCTCAGGACTATTCTGTTCTCTACCCATGCTTGAGGGGTCACGCGGAAGCCTCGCCGCGGCTCTCGATTACGCTGTCGCAAAGCGGCCAAATTGGATCAACGAGCTGTTCGGCGCAGCGGAGCGTGATTCTAATTTCGTTCAACGATTCTTCCATCGCCGGAATCCGGAGCGAAAACGGGGTGACACCGTTTCGGTGTGCTTCAATCCGAAGCTTTTGAGCGGGGCCTCGATCTCGATTTACGTCGACGGCGCTCTCGAACAATCGACGGATGCGCTGAAGGGAATGCTCGCAGAGCTCGAGCTGCCGGTTTGCGGAACGTTGCGATTGGCTGACGGTAGCGGCAGTCCTACAGCGGATTACCAAAGCTGAAGTTCGTTACGAACGACTTATCCCCATCCTCTTTGTCGAGCGGATAGCCGAACTCGACGCGGATCGGAGCCACCGGCGAGCGCCAGCGGAATCCCCAGCCGATCGCTTTGCGCAGCTTGCCGATCCCTTCATCATCGTCGAACGCATTTCCCGCATCGAAGAAGAGCAGTCCCCGCAGGCCCGCTGATTCCATTAATGGGAAGAGCAAGTCAAAATTGAGCTCAACATCCGAAGCGCCCCCGTAGACGTTTCCGTTCTCGTCTTTCGGTC
>CAYOAK010000103.1:0-12068 GCA_964401925.1 uncultured Bdellovibrionales bacterium
CACGCAGTTCGTGCGCACCATCTGAAGTTGCAAAGCGTCGTCGCCGTTGTAGAGAACTTCTTGCTCGCCAAGCGAGCTGAGGCTCGCAAGAATTCGGGGAGGATTGCAGCCGCCGCGAACAAGATTGTTCGAGCCTGCGAGCGAGACTCCGCCAAAAGCAGTTTCGAGCTGACAGGTGAGCTTCGCTCCCCATCCCTCGCTCACTCCCATGCCCATCGAACGGCCGGTGTGCCACTGGGTCGTGGCCTCGTCATGCGACCGCGAATGTTGGGGACCCGCTCCGATCAGATTGAGCACAGCAAGTTGTCCGTCCGTATAGATCTGCTGCAGCGCAGTCAGCGAAGGGTGGAGTCCCTGCGTTCCATTGATCGCGATCGAGTTCTCCGGACCATAGCTCACAGTCGGATTCCGATCGCGATAGGTTCCGTTGTAGACCGGCGCGAGATTATACGAGCATCCGCCTGAGAAATTAAACAGGATGAACACCCGGTTGTTTTGCACGGCCGGAGCAGCCAGCGGATCTGCGTATGCGAGAAATCCTTGGGTCGGTGCGAGCATCTTGTGCGCCACGCCGCCGCAGGTTCCTGCGGCGAGCACCTTGAGAAAATCTCGGCGAGATCGAATTGTCTTCATACCTAACGTTTCCCTAATAATTATTTCGTTCTTGCCGCGGGAAGCTCCATCAGAGCCGTGATCAGCATCCGGAGCCGGCGCTGTCCTCCCCAATCGTTCTTCGACTCATCTGCGTTCGGGTCCATGTCGTAGAGCTCGCGCACCAAGCGATAGCTCTGACCACCGCACTGACTGGGGCAGCCGTAGCGAGTGAGATAGAAGTTCAT
Organism: uncultured Bdellovibrionales bacterium; assembly: GCA_964401925.1. Lineage (GTDB taxonomy): Bacteria > Bdellovibrionota_C > UBA2361 > SZUA-149 > JADYYL01 > CAYOAK01. The sequence goes on from CAYOAK010000103.1 coordinate 840, forward strand.
CATCTCATCCAGCGTGGCCCGTTGTGCTGCATTGATGGGAACACCAAGGTCACGCGCCACCCGGTCGACCAGGTCCAGCGAGGTGCGACGGTTGGTTGCGTAGAGCTCCCAGACGAAGCGATCGTAGTAGCTGTAGCCGGTCTCGTCCTTCATATCCTCGGGATCGAAGTTGATGAAATAGTCGACGAAGGTGTTCCACCACTCAATCTGGAGCTGCTGACCGGAGAGATACTTCGTATCCCAGCCGAAAACCGTCGCAGGATTCAGCACCGTCTGCTCGAGACGGTTCATGAGGGTATCGTAGTGCCGGTAGTAGAGCGGGAAACCGGTTGCCTTTACGAACCCGACCACCATTTCAAGCGGATGCTTGATCAGTGCGCCACGTGACTGTCCGGCAAACAGGGCCTTCGAGACCATCAGCTTCCGGAATACCGGAATCAGATTGTAATTATTGTCCCGGATGAGCGTCGCAAGCTGCCGGATCGCATCCGGTGTGGCTTGGAGGTTGACGAACTCTTTCCAGAGATCCTCAGCCAAGTGCTCCGCCGTCCGCGGATGATTGAAGGTCACCGCGAGCAGATCGTCTGCGTTCGTTACCGTCGCCTGATACGGAGAGCCGGCGAAGATCGTCTTCGGGCCCTGCGTATGGAACAACGGCACGTATGAAGCGAGACAGATGTTGTTCGAGTTGACGTTCAGGTCGTCGATGTTCCAGCCGGTGAAGGCGAGAGCAGCGTTGGCGATGTCCAGGTCGGAGTAGACCGGCTTTCCGGCCAGATCGGTCGGAGCGACCGTTCCGAGCTCCCAGAACTCCCGAGCGTAGTTCTCGTTCGGGGTAACTGCGAGACCGCCCCGATTCGTTCCGCCGTCGAGCGAGCGGAGGTGCATCAGGTGATCGTTGTTCATGTCGATCATGTAGTTCCGGTAGTTACCGGTGATGGCCGCGCGCCAGACGCTGGTGATGTAGGTACGAATCGCGTGCCGCTCACAGTCTCGGGCTGCGCTTGCGGAAACGGCCATCCGTTCATCCATCAGCCAGAACATGAAGCGGTTGAAGAACGCGTTTTGCGAATTGATGAAGCGATAAAGGAGTCCCGTCCGGAGGCCGAAGCGGTTCATCGTGTTCACATTGCTGCCGTCGCATACGCGATTGGCGTTACCCGCATCCGGGTCATCCAGCTTCCAGCCATCGCATTCGATGTCCGCGATTGTCGCTTCGAGCTGCGGCTCGGAGATAAGCGTCGTGAGCTTCGCCACCGTCGCATCAAGTCCGATGTGTGCCGCCTCTTCGAGCTGAGCGCGTGTTCCGCCAAATCCGAAGCGGTTGTAGAGGATCTGTGCTTCCTCGTAGCCGAATGGGCCGGAATATTTATCGAGGCTGAGATGCTCCGGAAGCTTGCCGATGTTCTTGCAGGCGGTCTTTCCGGATTTGTCGAGACTTGAAAGCAAGGTGAGCCGGGTCTTTACCGACTTGGTCTTCGACTTGCGCTTCGAGAGCTCCTTTTTTTCATCGCTGAACGAGAGGAAGAAGAGGTCCTTCTTCTTCTTGGTGGTCTTGCCCGGCGTGTTGCCGAGACAGGCAACCGCGTAGCTCTTTCCTTTGATCGAAACCGTTGTTGATTTTATCTGTGACGGCTTCACTCTCTTCGATTTTGACGTTGCTGCATCTGCGGCAGACGTGAACGACAAAAGGAGCACAAGAGAGAGAGCGCGCTGCATGACTCTGGTGGCTGAGTTTGATCCGAGCATTAGACTTCCCCAAAAACAGTCAAATCACGGAGGGCTCCCTGCCGCCGCTTCGAACTGAAGTTCACAGATCCATCGAGTCACGTATCGACAGACTCAGAGAATCCTTGAGGATCTGTCCCGGGAATCGCGGCGGCTGCTTCAGAGAAAATGCTCAAGATATTAGGTGATTCCCCTACTCGGGCCGTAAGCGGTGAAAGCTTCACGTTATTTTTGTGTAGATTTTTTTACACCGTAAAACGGGATGATTTATGAATTTTACTGATATGATCCGTAACCCTTTACGGCACGATTTCTGCACCTGGTTGGCGCGTTTTGGGGCGCTTTCCTGCGCTGCGTTCAAAAAAATTCTGCGATCACATCCCCGCCCCCAAGTATAACGTGCGCGGCTATTTCTCATTTTTGGTTCGGTAGAAGCGCTTTCTAAACGGCAGTGCTGAATGTTTTTCAGCGCTCCTCGTTGAGCAAAATACATCAAAGGTTGGATTCCGATTTGTTACAGCAAATATTAGAGACGGCGCTCCTGCTTCGGCAGATTTCCCCCACCGCGACTGTCATTACTACGTTTACCACCGGCCATTCCGTGCAAGGTCCCATCTCGGCAGAGCTGGCTGAGGTCATTGGACAGAATGTTCAGACCTTCTACCAGGGCCGGCAGGACATAATGAATGAGACGTGCACGACGGTCGACAGGGAGAAGCTTGAGCGTCAGCGCCGCTCCATGTTGAGAATCAGGGGTTGTGTCCTCGTCATCAATGCCCAGTTGGAGCGCGAGAAGATCGCCTCCCTCCAGCCTTCTCGCGATCCCAAAGAGTTGTTGACCGCCGCCGCTCTGACAGCGCTCGATCAGCAGCTCACTCGTGAGATGGAGGGTATCGACGCCATTCTCGAAGGAAAGGTGCAGGCAGTGGAGAGGACGGAAGGAGAACCGCTGGCTATGGCAGCCGTGATCGCTTAGCCGGATCTCGCTTACACGACATGTTTTGAGGGGTGTGTGCCTTAAACCCGCACCCCTGTTGGTCAGATGTACTCACGAGGAGCTCTTCAGCTACACATCGCGCAAGAGGCCGAGCGCGAGCGAGGGAAGTTGATTCGCCTGCGCCAGAATCGCCTGCGCGCTGCTTTGCAGAATCTGGAGCCGGGTCAGGCTTGCGGACTCAACGGCGACATCCACATCCACAATCTGGCTAGCTGCCGCCTCGTGGTTTTGGCGGCTGACGGATAGGTTCGCAACTGCTGACGCGAGTCTGCTCTGACTTGCGCCGAGCTGACCGAGCCCGAGAATCACTCGGTTCAGCTCCGAGCTCATCGTGTCGAGCGCTTCAAGCGCACCGGCTTTTGTCTTCAGCGTGAACCCTGGAAGCATCTGAACTTGCTGTCCGCGGGCGAGTAGGATCGTCCCGTTACCCGAATTTGCCGTTGCAACGTCCGGGGCTCCATCTTCGTTGAAGTCTCCAACGACGGTGCAGTAGCCGCCGATTGTTACAAACGAAAGTGGAGCGAGAAACGAGCCGTCACCGTTTCCAATGAATGCATAGGTCCGGTTCCCGGTGTAGCCGCCCACCGCGAGATCCGGAATAGCGTCACCATTCAGGTCTGCAATCGTGACCCCTTCAGTCGGTGTCGGCATTGCGATTGAAACCCGCGCAAGGAAGCTCCCATCGCCGTTCGCCCGCAGAATATTGATCTGGTTCTGGCTGTCGTTACTGAACACGAGATCCAAATCGCCGTCCTGATCTATGTCTCCATGGCCGAATGCATAGGCGGTCGAACCGGCAAAATACGTTTGCACGGCCTTGTAAGTGCCATCGCCATTTCCGAGCTGCATAATCGCCGCTCCGCCCACTCCGAAAAGATTCGTCGCAGCATCAAGCTTTCCGTCACCGTTGAAGTCTTCGAGCGAGAGAAAATTGTAGGATGTTGAAGGAATCCCGAGGTTAGAGATTCGTGCCTTAAATGTGCCGTTCCCGTTCCCGAGCAGCGTCACGAGAGACCCGCCGTTCCAAAGTGTGGCATCGAGAGCGCCGTCGCCGTTGACATCTTTGAGTGCGATCTCCATGCCACCAGTTGCAGTCGCGGTATAGTTTACTCCAGCCGCGAAGGTACCTCCGCCCTGGTTTATGTAAACGGCAACACCGCCCGCAGAAAAGGACGACATGATATCGAGCAAGCCGTCCCCATTCAGGTCACCATAGTTCGCCCCGTTCGTACCTGCCGCGCCAAGCGCCAAGCTGGCTTTAAAGGTTCCATCGCCGTTTCCATATTGGAGGTATGTCTGGGAGCCCGGAGCAAGGATGTCCAGATTGCCATCACCATTTAAGTCCCCCGTTTTTAGAGTCCAGAGAGGATTTGTCCCGATGCTAATGTTCGTCCCCGCGTTGAAGTCCCCCGTGCCGCGCGTATGCGTGATGAAATCGGGCAGAGCAAGAGCGAGTCCGCCGTCCGTTGCGTAACCGGCTTGCGTGTTCAGAGACGAGATCGTTCCGTTCAGCGCCTTCAAGCCGTTCATCTCCGTGACTTGCGAGATGCGGTTAAACTCGAGCGCGAGGGCCTGAGCTTCGGAGTCGAGCGCACGCCGCTGCGTGATTGTCAGAACTCCATTCGATGATTGTTCTGCGAGCTCTTTGATTCGGGTGAGCACGTTTGAAAGCTGAGACGCTGCACCTTCCGCGACCGCGAGAAAAGAAAGCGCGTCGTTTAGATTTCGAACGCCTTGAGTGTAGACGCGCGAGTCGACTTTCAATCCGGCAGCGATTGCAGCACTCGCCGCATCGTCGCTGGGACGAACAATTCGCAGACCGGAAGAGAGCCGCTCGAAGCTGTGACCAAGGGAGTTCGTCGCGTCAGCAAGTGAACGCTGCGTCCGCAGTGACGCGATATTACTCCTTATGCTCAGCATCCCTGGTGTACAATCCCTAGCAATTAAGCATCGACGAAATGCGGGATTAACCTTATAGCGTAACTAGCTGTTAATACAGTGGATTTACCGTTTCCGTTGAAATTGCCCGGCAATTCATCTCGCTCTGGCGGGAACAGCCGAACTGCTGTTCAGATGCGCCGCAGGAGAAATTTCGATGATTACAAAGCTGCTCACGGCGTTTGCGCTGGCCTTAATTCCCACCACAACACTGCTCGCGCTGACGAATGATCAGTTCGAAAAACAGATGTCTGCGATCCGGGGAAAGAGCTACGTCACAGTCGAACAATTTCTCGAGTCGAACCGGACGGCACTGAGTGACGATCCGAACTACTACGTCATCCTGCTGAACTATGTGCTCGCGAAAGGCGTCCGCACCCATATTGCAATCGGACAGGGTGCTGCCCGGAAAGGCGATCTGGTGCTTAACGATCCGAAAACGGGAAACGCGGTGGGATTTCTCGGCGAAGAAAAGAGTTTTGATTCGACACTTGTCTCAGAAGGGATTGATCGCACCCGATCTGCCCTCCCGAAATTCCATTCCCGGCTTGATATCCACTTCGGTGTCATCGCCGCAGCACAGCGGATCGAACGGTGGGATATCGTGGGCGATCAACTTGTCGAGATTTTGAAGGTTTCGAAGGAACCCGGGCTCCAGTGGAGCTGGGGACCGGTCGGCTCGATGGAGGGCGACCCGCAGGAGTTTATGCTGGAGAACGTTATGGCTCGAACGTCCGGATTCTTCCGCATGGATACACCAACCGCCGACAAGGAGTTCCTGAAGGTTTCAAACGCTCTCGTGAAATACTATCCAGACCGGGTGTATGGATTCGCCAATCTTGGAGTATTCAATCTCGCGAAGAACAACCTTCCGGAGGCAGAGAAGTACCTGAAGCAGGCTCTCGCCATCGATCCGAAGGATGAGGTCGTGCTCGGGAATATCCAGCAGCTCGAACAGATGCGGAAGCGGTGACATGAAACAGCTTCGAAAACTGCACCGCTACATCGGCATCTTCTTCGCTCCGACCTTTCTGATGTTCGCCGCGTCCGGTTACTATCAGCTGAATGACTGGCACCGCCCGAAGAAGATGGCAGTCGCGTCTTCGTTCAGCGTCTCTCCCTTGTTCGCAGCTTGGCCGATGAACGGAGTGACACCTCAACGTCTGATAAGCCTCGTCACGTTCGGACAGGCGCATACGATGGTGCAGATGCATATGCGCCCCGCAGGCGGCTCGATCTGGGATGTGTATTCGGGTGCCAGCTCAAAGCAGATCACCGCAAGGCTTGACTGTTACCGGGAGCTCGCTCCGCTCTCCGAGGAGAAGCAAGGTGAGCTGAACATCTGCATGATGAAGAAGGTCGGAGCGGAAGCAGAGAGAGAGGCCCCGAAAAATCAAAAATTTCCCGGCTCCACGGCGCTCTATTATTTCATGCTTCTCTCCTGCCCCGCACTCGCCGTAAGCACGATCTCCGGAGTGGTGATGGGCTTCCGCATGAGCCGGGATAAATGGAAGCCGGCAGCGACGTTCATCGCCGGAATTATCGTTCCCATCCTGCTCCTGTACTTTTAGCGGAGGCGCTACCGGGACCGCGGACTGCCTGCACTGAGCTTGTCGAAGGGTCCCCGTCCGCTTCCAAGTGTGAGCAGCGGGGCGAAGTCCTTTTCGATCGCCGTTCAAATGCACAAACCGGCATTGGGCGAGGACGCCCTCGGTCCATGTAAAGCATCTCTTCCAGCTTCCAACATCCGCACATCAGGGCGCGGCAACCTCCGTCGGTGCCGGGGTTGCCGTCGGGGACGGGGTGGGCAGCGGCGTATTCCCGATCACCTGGAGCCCGTCCAAGAAGAGTCGAAACGTGCCGTTTGCCCGCTGGCGGACTCTCAATTTCAGGCGGACTTCCGTTGTACTCATCGTAACCCCGCTGATTCCGATACGCGGGAATTTTCCGTTCGTCGCGATCACAATCGTGTTGTTCGCGTCAGACGCTGGAACGCGGAACGAGAAACCTCCCTTCGGGCCGATCGGTCTCCGCGCGCGTCCCGCGACGTTAATCTGCGAGCCCGGAAGGAGTGCGGGATTCTCGAACACAACGACGCCGATGAAACGCGTGGACGCATGTGCGGTGATCGTCGGATCGGGCGAGGCGGTCGGCTCCGGAGTGACCGTAGGTGAAGGGGCTGAGGTTGGCTCCGGCTCCGGCGTGACCGTGCCGTCCGGAGTTGGGTTTGGCGTCGGTGCCAAAGTCGGTGCCCCCGGATCCGGAGTGCCCGTGGGCTCGGGAGACGGCACAAGCGCGGTCGGCTTTGGCGGAACCTTCGTCGGCCTCGGCCGCGGGGTGATCTTCTTCTCCCTTACCGTCAAGGTCTTCTTCCCCTCATCCAACTCAAGCTTTACATCAACGCTCACATCCGCCGCCGGAATCTCGTTGATCACCGCAGCCGCTTCTGTACCCTTCGACTCGACGAGCAAGGTCACTTCACTGCCAGCCACCTCGGATTCAAGCAGGAATCTTCCGCTCGCGTCGGAGTTGGTTGTATCGCCCGTCTCCCGCAGAGTGATCAGCGCATCCGAGATCGACATCCCCGAAGTTGAAACGACCTGTCCCGTGAAGACCGAGCCTCCAGTGCCTCCGGTGCCTTTCGTTCCGCCGGCACATGCGACGAGGAGCACGAGCGCAACGATCGAAGTCGTCAGCTGGAACAGGCGGGAAAGTCGTTTGGTATCTAACTCTTTCCTCTCGTTCATTCTCTCTCTCCCTTTTTTGACTTGCGCTTCTTCGCTGGCGGGCCGCCCATCGCTGCAATGTTGCTGAATGACCCAAAGGTTACCTTGGTCCCTTTACCCTTGAACTTCGGGTCCGGATTAATGTCCTGATCGTGCCGCGCCAAAAGCGCGCGCACCTTCGCATGAAACTCATGTCCGTGTTTCAAGAACCAACGGCGAATCTCCGGCAGCGCATCCGGCCGGACATTGTCGTACGACGTCTGCGCGTGAAATTGCGGGAGCCCTTCCGGCTGGAGGACATTCTCTTCAACCGTATCGAGCAATGCCGTTGTATCTTCTGAGAAGATCGTAAAACCCGCCAGTGGATCGCCCTGGGGGACGTACGACTCGTGGACCAAACGCACTCCGCCCTTTGCCGGAACGATCGCACCGATGCGCTCAAGCTCAAAGAGCACTGTTCCCGGATTCACATCACTGCTCACCGAGGAGCAGAGCCGGGCAAAGTCCGACCCTTCGCCTGAACAACTCAGCACACGGCACTCACCCGACTTCGTTTGAAACTTCGAGTCAGTTCGCCACTGGCCTATGATCTTGGTGACGAGATCTCGGTCTTCCGGAGCACCGGCTTCGCCCGTGTTGATTCTCATTACATCACGCCGATGGACGCCGGTCATAACGCTTATCCGGCTGACATTCGGCTTGTGACCCTCGCGCGCGAGACTCTCCGCGGCAGCTCTGACCAGCGCGACTTTGAGGCACTCCTGCAGATCTTGGAGCTTGATCGAATGACGCAGGCAAAAGCTGACCGCCGGCCGGAGCACCAGCGATAAAAGTCTAAAAAGCAGTGACCGCTCGAGCGCGCCCATTCGTGTGTATTAATCCCAGATCAGCAATATCACATAGTTAGCGGACTGGGCAGTTATTCGAGCTTTTTCCAAACAATGATTTGATTTTTCCGGCATAACCGATAATATCAAAGAAATGGGATAATTTCACATTTTATATCTTAAGGAGAACTCTGTGACCATTCTAACCCGATTCCTCGTCCTGTCCGCCGCCCTTGCAGCAGCACTGAGCGCTCCGCGCAATGCCTCCGCCGCAACACCGAGTGCCTGCTCAACTGTGCGATCCTGCATCACCACCGGAGTTCCGCAGACGATGACCTCGTGTCTCGCCGCCACTCCAGCCTGCACGCTTGAAACACCGGATAAATTCGGGGTGACCGCGCAGCAGCTTGCCGACCGCGCTATCGCCAAGGCAAAGTGCTCGACAAAGACTACACGCCGCAAATGCAATGTCTGCTACGCCGCCGCGAAGCTGCCGTTACAGTATCGCTTCAAGTTCGATCTGTTTCATGGTTTGCTTGGCCAGGCTGTCTCGTTGATTGAGATCGAGCGTAAAGCAGTGTGTCCGGCGCTTCCCGTCAGCGAACAAAACAACTAAGCGCCAGAGCCGCTGATTTCGATCCTTGGAGCGAATATGAAATTTATCGTTAATGCATTACGCGGCGCGGTTTTTACTCTTCTTGCCTCGGCACCCGCCATCGCAGATACCTGGACGAGTCTTGGTCTGTTGTCGGTGCTGCCTTCCCCTGCCGGCGGGACAGTCTCGGAAACCTGTCAGTATCGGTTGCAAGCCATCAGCGGACCTTCAATCTATATCGACGTAGCGCGCGCCCTTCCTGGCGCGCTCTATCTTGATCAGATCTCGATCGAGCGCACTTCGGTAAATTTCGGCGAGAGCGTCTCGAGCCGGAATGCCGATCTCGAGCTCGTGGAGGATCTTTCACGAGGTGGCTTTTTTAAGCGCAGCAGAGACGCAAGCGGGTTGGTCGCCATCTTGAAAAGTCAGAATTCGCGGCTGCTTTCGCATCGGCTCGTTGTGAACCAGCAGTTCTCAACATTCGAGGCGCGCGATCCGGGAGCGACGATCGCGCTTACGGTGAGCTATCTTTCCGGAAGGAGAACAATTCGCAAAAGCTTCGCTCTCAGACCTGACGCTTTTGTGCTCGAAGCGAGCTGCCCGACGCAGGTAATTGCTCACTCATAAGGCCCTTCTCAAAGGACCTAGCACCGCTGGTAGATGCGGTGCGGAAGGAGAGGATGACCTCTCCTTTTTCTTGCCGATATTCTCTTCAATGGGTCGAACTGTGGAATCCAGTCCACGCTAGCATCAGGTGAGCAGCTGTTCTGTAGGCGTAACCCCACGTTATCTCGAGTTTCCGTCATTCTCCCAGTGGCAAGCGATCAGCGGAACGCCTGACGATCTCCCTCGCTAACCGCGAGGGAGCGGATTGAAACTCAGTTAGCTACGATTTACCGGCTCACTGGGACGTCCTAACGGGGGTCAATCGGCAACCGGCGCACGTAATATCAGTTGTTTTAAATACTTAGGTTGTTTGCATTCCTTGAACTTGACGACCACCATTCGAAGGAGACTCCACATATATGCATAAAACCTACCTATTTCGGTATAGTAATGGTATATCTATGGGGTGGGATTTGAATATGACCAGTCGAAGAGCGCCTCTAATAACGCGAAGCATGGAATCGACTTCCAGCAAGCGCAGGCACTCTGGCTCGATATCAATGTCATTCAAATTGCCAGCAAGGTGGTCACTGACGAACCGCGGTTCATCGTGATCGGAATGATTGGTGAGAAGCACTGGACTGCGGCGATTACATACCGCGGAGAGAACGTCAGAATTATTTCTGTGCGGCGTTCGAGAGATGAGGAGATTGAAATACATGAAGGCTAAAGATTTCGATGCGGCTTTTGAAAGCGGTAAGGATGTCTCTCACCTTCTCGATGATTCGACAGCTGAGAGATTAAATCAGAAGACTCGCCGGGTGAACTTAGATCTTCCTGAGTGGATGATTGTGAGTCTCGATAAAGAGGCTACGCGCATAGGCGTATCGCGCCAGGCAATCGTGAAGATTTGGCTCGCGCAAAACTTGGAACAAAGACGAGCCGCCTAGGCGACGTACCAACTCAGATAAAGATGAGATTTCGGGGTTTTCTTCCGAATATCATCATCGAAAGAAAAGCCCGGATTGCTCCGGGGTCATCAATTCGTAAAGGCGTTTCATCCGACCCCCACTTTTTCCCATTATGCGAAGCGGATTGAAACCGGCACGTGGTGAGTGCCACGAGTAGCCGCGGCAAGACTCGTTCGCCTGCAGATTCTCCAACAGAGCGCACAGGGAATTCTCGCTCAGGCGAATCAGATCCCGGCGATTGCTCTTCAGCTCCTTTCGGCGTAGCCGAGACTCATGCCGGCGCTACGATGGAATTTACTTGCCGAAAGCCATCCTCACCTCCCGAGCAGTTGAAGTAAGATTTGCGGCTGCTGATTTGCTTGAGCAAGAAGCGATGAACCGACTTGTTGCAGGATGGTTGATCGAACGAGCAATGCCGATTCTTCCGCGACATCGACGTCTCGAATTTCGCTCTCCGCCGCAGAGATATTTTCAACGCCCTGGTGAAGATTTGAAAGAGCTGCAGCAAGCCTACTCTGCTGAGCTCCGATGCGGCCTCGCTCCCGGAATATTGTTGCGCTCTTGTCCTCCAAGATTGTGAGCGCCTCAAGCGCCGCGGCCTGCGTTGACACATCGATGAATGCTATCCCCGCAGCAGATACACCGTTTGCCAGGAATACCTGCATAGCACCCTCTCCGCCGGAATAGGTGGTGGCGATCAGATCTTTCGCTCCGTCGCCATTAATGTCTCCGACTGCGATACCCTGCTCGCTCATTACGCCAAACGGATACGAGACTACGGGTTGGAATGTTCCGCCTCCCGCGGCGAGGAAAACATTCACCGCGCCCGCACCCGTGACGA
>CAYOAK010000104.1:0-5813 GCA_964401925.1 uncultured Bdellovibrionales bacterium
TCCGCTCGCGCTTGAAGATTTCCAGGAAATCTTCCGGAGCACACCGGTGATCGCGGATTTCGCTCCGCGGGGCACGAAGACCATGAACGATCTCCACAAGGCAGGTGGAACGCCGGCTCTGCTGAAGGTCCTTCTCGCCGATGGCATCATCGATGGTGAGATTCTGACGGTTACCGGCAGATCGCTGAAGGAGAATATCGAGCCACTGCCCGAACTGACCAAAGGACAGACTGTGGTTTGTCCGAAGGGGACAACATTAAAGGAAACGGCGGACCTTCAGATTCTGTTCGGTAGTCTCGCCCCCGATGGAGTCGTATTCAAAGTTCCGTACAACATCGATCGCTTCACCGGCCCCGCTAAAGTCTTCAATGGCGAAGCAACAATGGTTGCCGCAGTTGCAAAGGGCGAGATTAAACCTGGCGATGTTGTCGTCATCCGCTATGTCGGTCCAAAGGGCGCGCCCGGTATGCCGGAAATGCTGGAGCCGACTTCTGCGCTTTCCGGCGTACCGGAGCTGAAGGGCAAAGTTGCGCTTGTAACTGATGCACGGTTCTCGGGCGTCTCCACGGGATTCATTGGCGGGCATGTGAGCCCCGAGGCTTATGATGGAGGCCCCATCGCGCTGGTGCAGAACGGCGATCCAATCGTAATTGATCTCCGAGGCGGAACTATTGACATTGACGTCCCCGAGGAAACGCTTGCCAAGCGAAAAGCTGTTATTCCAGATGACCCATTCCCGATGCCCGCGCTGATGCGGAGCTACAGGCAGAGGGTCGGTTCTGCTCGCAACGGCTGCCTTGTCGATTGACGAATAAAGGGAAGCGCTGAGGTCTCTCGCTTAGTGTTCGGCAGGAGTGTTTAGCACAGGGCCGCTCGTTAAGGCCGCTCCGTCAGATGGTTCGCGAGCAGCCTTGCCCAGACGACATCCTGCTTGTGGCTCGTGCGGTTGGTGACGACCGTGCCGACAAACCGCTTCTCGAGGAGAGCAAGCGCCCCGAGCTTATCGATGAGCTCATGGAGAATCACCTCGGCTGAGCGGCCGTCGATCATAAACTCCGGGTTCGCGTTCTCTAAACGGTCCTTTTCGACAAACACAAAATCGAGCGGGCGCAAACCTGTAAGAGGGACTCGCTCGAATTTCCGGCGGTGGAAGAACTTCACGATGCTTCCTCGCCTGCCGTAAAGCGGTGGCTGTGCCCGGGCAAACTTTACGAACGAGCCCGGTGTCACGCAGTGGATGATTCGCTGCTCGCCGAGAGCGTTGAACTGATGATGGAACTGATGATCGATGATCAACCGGCCACCGCGCGCCTCCGGCTGGAATAACGCATAGGCGCCATTCTCGAACATCACTCCGAACGGGGTAGCCACGCGATAGGTTCGCAACAGATCTCCGCGAACGATGTGAGGAGTGATCGCATCGAGGACTGGCCCGAGACAGCCGTGCCAGGTCGGAACGCTCTTCCCACCTTGGAGCTCGTACTCCGCAACAAAGCCTAGAGCGGACTGCATCGACAGGAGATGTTCGGCGACTGAAATCGGTCCGACGCACAAGCTGTTCCAGGCAGCCCCAGCGTGCCGGCTTGCCGCGACGATCTCTTGACCGTTCACAATGAAGCACGAGGAGTTCCGCTCCGTGGGTCTGATATGCAGCTTGACCGGCCTGCCCCACTTCGACCCGAGTCCTTCCACTGTTACCGGCTTCGAAACTGTGTGCCGATGACCGATGCGGAAAGGCGTTGATGAAGCAAAGTCCGCCGGAAGCTGTATCAGCTGTTTCGTGCGGCCACTCATCCACTGGTTCAACTCAGCGTCTTCCTGAACAACTGTTACGTCTAACATTTGGTGTAACCTCTCTGAGAGACCCCAGGATCCCCTCGAAGCCCGGTGGGCCTATGAGGAGACAGCTGGACCTGGTTACTCGGATGTGAAGGGAGAGAGCGCAGGGGCCGGGAACGGGCAGTCCGTGCTTATAGCGGTTACCGCACCACCACTCAAAACCGGCGTCTATTCAGGTGCTTGCCGACTGCTCCTTTGTTGACCGTAACTGCGGGGCGGGCAGCGTGAAATGCTCTTCGATTAGCTTTTGAATCGCAGAGCGTTTCGCCGCGAAGGACTGACCGTGCTTCTCGGGCAATGCCACCCGGATGGATAGAGACGAAGAACATTCGATGCAGATCGTGCAGGAGAGTAGCGGTCTCCTCCGACCGATCGGCCGTCACATTGCGAACAGCTTGTAAACGTTCGGCTTAGGCGACAGTCAGGTGGCGGATCGGAACGTTAGCGCGAATCCAAGTAACGATTTCCTCTGTCGAGGCACCGGGAGTGAAGAGCTGCCCTACTCCGAGCTTCTTGAGCTCGGCCGCATCTTCATCGGGAATAATTCCACCGCCGAATACCTTAATATCCGAAGCATTCTGTTGCTTAAGGGCGTCCAGAATCGCCGGAAAGATCGCCATGTGTGCGCCGGACAGAATGCTTATGCCGATCGCATCCACGTCTTCCTGTATGGCACTCCTTACGATTGCGTCCGGGGTTTGATGCAGCCCGGTGTAGATCACCTCCATGCCCGCATCTCGAAGGGCGCGTGCAATAACCTTCGCTCCCCGATCATGCCCGTCAAGACCCGCTTTGCCGATCAGGAGCCGAAGCCTTGAGGTTGGTTGTTCCTGTGTCATGAGTCAGAGGGTTGAGATTGAACAGCTCATATTAGACCGGGATCCGTATAGACCCCAAATATCTCACGGAAGACATCTGATACCTCTCCCAGACTGACACCTCTGTCTACGGCCTCGATTAAGGCGGGCATCAGGTTCGTGCCGTCTCGGCAGACTGCTCGCAGTTTCGCTAAAGAATCAGTTACCGCCGCTGCATCTCGTTTGGCTTTGAAGGCGATGACGCGTTCCTTCTGCTCCTTCTCGACTGTGTGATCGATCTTAAGCGTCGGAATTGGCCGCTCACCCTCCTCGCGATAGCGGTTTACACCGACAATGACCCGGCTCTTTGCGTCAAACTCCCGCTGAAAAAGATACGCCGATTGTGAAATCTCATTCTGCGGATATCCGAGCTCGATTGCGCGGATCATTCCTCCGAGCTCGTCGAGCTTCTTGATGTAGCGCTTGGCCTCCTCCTCAATTCTGTCCGTCAGGCTTTCGACAAAATATGAGCCGCCGAGCGGGTCGATCGTGCCGGTCACGCCGCTCTCCTCTGCGATAATCTGCTGCGTTCGAAGTGCGACTCGAACCGCTTCCTCAGTCGGTAGAGAGAGTGTCTCATCGAGCGAGTTCGTGTGGAGCGATTGCGTTCCTCCAAGCACAGCGGCAAGCGCCTGGATGGCGACGCGTGCAACGTTGTTCGTGGGCTGCTGAGCGGTCAGTGAAACGCCCGCTGTTTGAGCGTGCGTTCGCAGCATGAGCGACTTTTCGCTCTTTGCGCCGAAGCGGTCACGCATAATCTCGGCCCACATGCGTCTCGCCGCCCGAAACTTCGCGATCTCCTCAAAGAAATCGTTGTGAACGTCGAAGAAAAACGAAAGCCTCGGCGCGAAGGTATCGACATCCATACCGCGCCGAATGCATTCGTCCACATAGGTCACTCCGTCATACAGAGTGAAGGCGAGCTCCTGAGCGGCTGTCGCCCCTGCTTCCCGAATATGGTAGCCGGAAATGCTTACGGGATTGAATTTTTTCGCTTCATCCGCGCAGAACTGAATCACATCGCAGACAACCCGCACGGAGGGTTTCGGCGGAGAGATCCACTCTTTCTGCGCAATAAATTCTTTCAGAATGTCGTTCTGAATCGTTCCTCCCAGATCATGCAGCGAGTTGCCGCGGCGCTTTGCGATGGCAAAATACATCGCGAGCACCGGTGCCGCTGAGCAGTTAATCGTCATCGATGTCGTAACTGCGGTGAGATCGATTCCGTTGAAGAGCCGCTCCATGTCATCGATGACAGAAACGCTCACGCCCTCACGGCCGACTTCTCCGAAAGATCGCGGACTGTCTGCGTCGTAGCCCATCAGGGAGGGCATATCGAAAGCGGTCGAGAGACCGGTAATCCCTTGGTCGAGGAGATATTTGAATCGCCGGTTCGTATCTTCCGGACTTCCGAATCCGGCAAACTGCCGCATCGTCCACAATCGTCCGCGATACATCGTGGGCTGCACGCCGCGTGTGTATGGAAACTCTCCAGGGTAGCCGATGCGCTCATCCTCTTTTTCCGCACCGCGGTCTTGCGCTGTATAGAGGGGTTCGACAGGAATGCCTCCGAGGGTTTCAAATCCCGGTTGGCGTTCTTTCTGTCCGCCGTGCTTTGTAGTGAGCCATTCCTGCTTCGACTTTGATCGTTTCACGACTTAGTCCTTGAGAAGCTGAGACGCTATTACGAGCCGCTGAATCTCGGAGGTGCCTTCGTAGATCTCTGTGATCTTCGAATCACGCAGATATCTTTCAGCATTGAATTCGGTCACGTAACCGTAGCCGCCGTGGATCTGAATGCCTTTAAGCGCGCACTCAACGGCGCATTCGGAGGCATACAGTTTTGCCTGTGCGGCTTGGCGTGAGTATTGAAGATTGGCGTCTTTGCGCTTGGCCGCATGAAGCACCATCAGTCGCGCGCCGTCAGTCTTGACGCTCATATCGGCGAGGTAATTCTGGATCGTCTGATGCTCGGAGATAAAGACTCCAAAGGTCTGCCGCTCTTTTGAATAGCGGAGCGCATCCTCGAGAGCGGCGCGGGCTATCCCAACAGCTTGTGCGCCGATGCCGATTCGTCCGCCGTCCAGAGTCATCATCGCAACTTTGAAGCCCTGTCCGACGGCTCCGAGAAGCTGCTCCGGACCAAGTTTTACATCCTCCAGAATAATGCTCGATGTCGGCGAGCCGCGGATTCCGAGCTTCTCCTCTTTCTTCCCGAGCGAGACGCCGGGTGTTGTCTTCAGATCGATAAGGAACGCGCTGATTCCCTTGTGCCCGAGCGAAGCATCGGTCATGGCAAACACGACGGCGACGTCTGCGACCGGACCGTTCGTAATCCAGTTTTTCACCCCGTTCAGGATCCACCCTTCGCCATCGGGCTTTGCAAGGCAAGTCTGACGGGCTGCATCGCTGCCGGTTCCCGGTTCGCTCAGCGCGAAGCACCCGATCCAGTCACCCGTGCAAAGCTTGGGCAGATAGCGCTGCTTCTGCTCGTCGCTTCCGAAATGTTCGAGCGGCCAGAGGCAAAGTGAGTTATGCGCACTGACGATCACGGAGGTCGAAGCACAGACGCATGCGAGTTCCTCGATGATGAGAGCGTAAGAGACGGCATCGAGCCCGGACCCGCCAAAAGCCGTGTCGACGGTAATTCCGAGAAAGCCGAGCTGACCGAGCTGCGGGATGAGTTCCGCCGGGAAATAGTGTTCGTGATCGATTTTTCGCGCGAGCGGGCGGACGACGTTCTCCGCAAAATTCCGCGCGGTCTCAAGCACGAGCCGCTGCTCTTCGTTAATCTCCGTTTCGAGGGAAGGCAGGTAGCTCATGCGTTGAAATTCGGTTTCCGTTTCTCAAGGAAGGCGCTCAGCCCCTCCCGCGCGCCTGGGGATTTCAGGAGCTCAAGGAAGATCCGCTCCTCCTCTCGGAGGCCGCCCTCCTTTCCAGATGCATCGGCAGCTTTGAGCGCTTGCTTTGCGGCCTGAAGCGACAAAGTCGAGCGCTCAGCGAAGAGTGCCCCGAGTTCTAGAACTTTTCCCGAGAGTTGAGCGCTGTCTACGACCCAGTCAACGAGTCCCGCAGCTAGTGCGTCCGGGGCGGATATCATCTCACCTGTCAGAATCA
>CAYOAK010000104.1:5823-12062 GCA_964401925.1 uncultured Bdellovibrionales bacterium
GCGACGGGCAGTGCCGATTCCAACTCTGCGTGGCAGCCGCTGTGTTCCGCCAAATCCTGGAATGACGCCGAGCGTGGTCTCCGGGAGGCTGAATTTTGAGCGGTCGGAAGCAACAATCAGATCGCAACTCAGCGCGAGCTCAAGGCCCCCGCCGAGGCAGAATCCGTCCACGCACGCGATCACCGGAACGGGTAGATTCTCAATTTGATCCATCACTCTGATACCAAGCCGAAGAAACTCGCCGGCGCGTGCAGTATCCGCTCCCGGGCCGCTCGCGTCCTTAAGGACTGCGATATCGGCACCGGCTACAAATGCTCTCTCGCCAGATCCGCGAATGACAACGGCCTTCGCTCCTCCTCGCACTGCGGTATCGAGCTGAACTGAAAGTTGATCGAGAACAGCAGCGTTCAGCGCATTAAGCGCCGCGGCTCGGTCTATTAAAAGCTGCGTAACACCCGGGTGCAGCTCTGTGGGTCGGACAACTGGATCCATTCGGCTCCTTATTTCGGCGGTCGCAGGTCAGCCTGGCGGCCAAAGCATGCTCCGGCCTCCGAGGAGATGCAGGTGAAGCTGGCCGACCGTCTGGCCACCCTGATCACCATTGTTGATAACAATCCGATACCCCGATTCTGCAATGCCTTGTTCGCTGGCGATATCCTTCGCTGCCAGGAGGAGCCGTCCCAAAAGGGCCTCGTCGGCGCTGGTTCCGGCTGAGATATTGGGGAGAGACTTCTTCGGGATTATCAGGATGTGGGTGGGAGCGACGGGGTTCACGTCGCGGATGGCGATCAGCTCCTCAGTCTCCTTGACGATTGCGGCTGGAATCTCCCGGCGGATAATCTTATGAAACACCGTATCGGACATATGGTCTCCGAAATGGCCTAAGGCTATTACTGGTGCGAATCTTGCACACTAAATTTCCCGCTGGTTGCAGGAAATGAAGTACTAGCCGGAATCCGGGATTCCGGCAAAAAGAGGTATCGGTGTCCCAGGTACTTAGCGAGAAAATCGAGATTCCGCCGTGGCAGAGAATCGCCGCGTTAGTCGGCAGTGATTCCCCTTTGGCGGAAGTTCCTGCCCAACTTTTGACAGGCTACCCCGCGCTCCAAGCGCTCATTTCAAATCTCTCGTCCAAACTCTCCGCGACGCGCACCGAGCTCATCGACCACCAAAGTTGCGAGATGGTGGATGCAGAGCTGGTAAATCAGGGCTTGGTGCTGGAGGCTCCGCCCGCGTGGCTCAGCCAACTATTCGCTCAAGAGATTGCCTTGCTTCGTTGGCGTGCGCGCCGAATGAATGCAGAGCCGGCGGCGCTGAACTTCGGCGTCGATATCCGACAGTATGTCGCCGTGAGTGCGCTTGAGGTTGCATCCCTTCAACAGGAGCGCCGAGGACTTTCGAGTGACCCCACGGAGGCTCGGCGTCTGGATCGCCGTGTGCTTTCCTGGAGCACTATCCTTGACGACGAGCGCGATGCGGAGAGGCAGCTCCGATATTTCGAAGCTCTCGCCAGTCTGTTTGAGCCGATGCTCACTACCGACCCCGACCCGGTGCGCCGCGGAATGCGCCTCGTTATTCGAATGATTGTGCAGTCAGGTGAGATCCTCAACCGGGAGAACGTCGTAATCCTCCCGACCTCCCACTCTCAATTCCTGGCGGAGATCCGCTAGAGCCGCTAGGTTGAGGACATGCAAAACGATGCCGAGAAACCAAAATGCGCCGGGTTGAAGCCGATCAAACTCGAGCTTGAGCCCGGAACATACTCCTGGTGCCAATGCGGCCATTCACAAACGCAGCCCTTCTGTGACGGCTCGCACTGCACAACAAGCTTCCAGCCCCTCGAGTTCAAAATCACAGAAAAACGCACGGTATCGCTCTGCACCTGCAAGCTCAGCGCGAAATCCCCCTTCTGCGACGGGACACACAAGCAGCTCGCTCCGCCCCCTGCCCCCGAAGGCACCCCGACCTAACGTGCGTGCGCGGAAATAATCATATCGCGTATAATTATTTTTGGGATAACCGCACTACACAAATCAAGAATTAATTATACGCGATATAGTTATTTGTGTTCGGAGCGGAGCGGTGATGGGGGTAGCAGAAGGTGCTGCGCGGCGAGGAGAATTCCGAGGACGGTCATGCCGTCTTTGAGCTCGCCGTTGAGGGCCATGCGATGGACCTCATCGAATGGAAGCTTCTTTACCGTAAGGAGCTCGGTTGGATCGGGGCTCTGCTCGCGGATCTCGAGATCGCGGGCGAGGTAGAGGTAGGCGAGCTCGGAGGAGTGGCAGTTGCTGAGCTGGATCCCTTCGGCGAGTGCCTCCCAGTGCCTTGCGACGAGGCCCGCTTCTTCGAGAAGTTCACGCTTTATCCCTTCGAGCGGGGTTTCGCCTTCGTCGGCGCCCCCTTCGATTATCTCCCAGGAATACTCCGCTGACGGGTAGCGGAACTGTCCGACAAGGTAGACCTCGTTGTCGTCGGTCAACGCAACGACGCCCGTCGCAGGCCGGCAGTCGACGATTCCGTAGATTCCGGGGCTTCCGTCCGGCCGGAGAACTTTGTCTTCGCGAACGGAGATCCACGGGTTGGCATAGACGATTGTGCTCTCGAGCGTCGTCCATGGACCGCGCTTGCCGAGCGCTGATTTGACTCCGGCCTTTGAAGAGTGATTCATGAGCGGACAATCTAACGGATCAGCTTATGCCGTCCACTCCCTCAAAAGCCCTCCAAACCTTTCCGAATCCCAGGCCCGGACGTGATTACGAGATCTCCTTCGAATGCCCGGAATTTACCTGCCTCTGTCCGATGACGGGTCAGCCGGATTTTGCGACCGTCCGGATTCGTTACATTCCGGATCAGCTGTGCGTCGAATTGAAGAGTCTTAAGCTTTACCTCTGGTCATTTCGAAATGAAGGCGCGTTCCACGAAGCGGTCACGAACCTTATCCTCGATGATCTCGTTCGATTGCTCTCGCCAATCTGGATGGAGGTGGAGGGAGACTTCCTCGTCAGGGGGGGCATCCACACCGTGGTGAAGGCAAGTTACGACCTTGAGATCGACGGCGCCGAGACACCGGCAACTTCTTAGAAGCTACCCTTCGTCCTCATCCTCTTCATCAGCGGCCTGCGATTGGCAGAGCCAGTCCCAACCATGACCTTTGCGCAGAATCTTTTGCACGTCGGTGCGGATCTCCGCGCGGGTCGCGTCGTTGATTCCAAGCGCGCGCCAATACCTCTCGTCGATCCGCTTTTCCTCATCCATCCGCAGATACTCTGTGGCGCTGAACGTGCTGAGCCACAGGTATGATGGGGTCTTCGGAGTGATACCGCGGCCATTTTCGCTGAACCCCGCGACTCCAAACGCGGCTTCCGCGCTTACGCCGGCAGAGGCCAGCATCATGGCCGACACCTGAAGAGGATCGCAGCCATAAATGCTGAGACCGGCGACCCGGATATCCATTCCGGCGGCAAGACTCTCCAGCGCACGTTGAGCACGGGTCATATCCGCCGCGGCAATCTGGACCGCCAACCCGGCGCGGCCGCAGAATCCCGCGAGCAGTCCGCGCCCTTTTCCGAAAGCCGGACAGTAGCCGCCAATCTGAGATCCGATCTGCGCACGAAGGAGCGCGTCATCTATGATCGGTACCCAAATTCGTTCGATCAATGTTGTGCTGATTCGACGGCAGACCCCGTGCAACACACAAAGCGCCGCAGCAGTGTCGTAGCCGATAGCTTTAACGGCAACATCGAGAGTCATCCGCTCTTCTTTCTTCGCACCCAATTTTGGATCGCGCGCCGCAAGTTGCACGAGCTTGCGCATCGCGTCGAACATGATCGGATCTGGCTTCCCTATCTTCTCGGGCTTACCGAGAACGGCATGAACGATCCGCCATAGATAAGGAGAGACCGGTTTATAGTCCCGGACAATCCGGCTCGCCTTCTCCCAGGAATCTCGCGCCGTGGCATGAGCATTCGCCAGCGCTCGCTCGGCAGCGACAACTTCCTCGACCTGCAACTCGGCGAGCTTGCTCTCTTCCTGACTGAGCGCCGTGAGTTTTTGAGAATCGCTTTCTTGAGAGTCGGACACCGCTGGTTCCAAAAGAAATGGGGAGCAAACCGTAACGAAATGAGGCTATATGGGTGCGACAACAGGCGTCAACGATCACTATGCGGCAGTTGCTTTTATTTCAGGGATTCTTCGGCCGGGGCCGGACGTCAAGAGTCGAACGCACTACGTGCTGGTGCTCCGACGATGCGACGCTGAGAAGCCGGTGGCGGAGGATCGCGGAGATCTACTTCCCAGAGCGGGCTGACCTTCGGGAATATGAAGTTATCTGGTCCGCGAGATCGCAGCGGCGCGTCCTCGGGTCGTGCAATCTCGATCGGCGCCGGGTGCGGATCGCTCGAGCGCTCGACCGCCCTGAGCTGGGGCACCATCTCGATGCGCTTCTCTATCACGAGATGTGCCATGCGGTGGTGGGCATGAAGGCCGGAAAACGGGGCCGCCGCATATTTCATGGGAAAGAGTTTCGTGAGATTGAACGCCGTCATCCAGGTTCGATCCCCCTCGACCTCTGGATACGCACAGGAGGCTGGCGGACAGCGGTGAGGAGCTACGCCTCGCACAGAGGATCCGCCGCCAAGGGCAAACGAATTTCGCAGGCGATAAGCAGATGAAAGAAGTCCGGACCCGTTTCGCACCGAGCCCCACCGGGTTCTTGCATGTCGGCGGCGTGAGAACGGCCCTATTTGCGTGGCTGCTCGCAAAGAAGCACGGCGGAAAATTCATTCTCCGGGTTGAGGACACCGACCAGCAACGGCTCGTGCCCGGCGCGATTCGCGCAATCATCGAGGACCTGCGCTGGCTCGGAGTTGAGCCCGATGAGGGGCCGTCCACCGAGGAGCTCTTGCGTGCAGACCCTTCGCTCACCGGATTGAACGGGATCGGCGGTTCGAAAGGACCATACATTCAGAGTCAGCGCCTCGCCCGTTATCAGGAGGTCGCCGAAGAGCTGATCCGTCTCGGCGTAGCCTATCGATCAGAGACGGCAGCTGATGCCACCTGGATGGAGCGGAAGGGAAAGCCGGTTACAAAGCCTGTGCAGGTGGCCGCTGAGGATGACGAGGAAGATCTCGGAGAAGCGGCGCACCAAGATGAGCACCCCCAAGAGGGACAACCGGGAAAGGCTGCCATCCGCCTCCGCATTCCGAAGCACGAAATCCTCTCGGTGAAGGATGCGATTCGCGGAGAGATCCGCTGGCAATCGCTCTCGTTAAACGATCCTGTGTTGCTGAAAGGAGATGGTTTTCCAACATATCACCTTGCTGTGGTTGTCGATGACCACGACATGCAGATCTCGCATGTGCTCCGAGGGGAAGAATGGATTCCGTCGACTCCGATTCATCTCCTGATTTATAAGGCGCTTGGCTGGGAGCCCCCGACGTTTGCGCATCCCGCAAGCGTGCTCGGAGAAGACGGGAAGAAGCTCTCAAAACGGCACGGTGCCACGAACGTCAGCGCCTTTCGCGAAAGCGGTTACATGCCTGAGGCCCTGCTGAACTTTCTGGTGCTGATCGGCTGGGCGCCCGGAGAGGGGGAAAAACGGGAGATCTTCACTAAGGAGGAGCTCGCGAAGCTGTTCTCGTTTGACCATGTGAACAGCGCGGCGGGGATATTCGCCTACGATAAGCTCAACTGGATGAACGCGCAGTATCTACGCGCCCTGCCGGACAAAGAGCTTGCCGCCCGATTCCTGCCGTTTCTTCAACGAGACGGATTAACGATCTCCTCGCCGAAAGATCTCGAACTGCTCGACTTCATCACCCCGCACATCAAAGAGCGGGTAGAGCGGCTCGATCAGGCGGCTCCGCTTCTGGAATTGCTCTTCAAAGAGCCGTTTGAGCGGGAGCTTTCGCTCATCTTCTCTAAGCATATCGGGAAAGAAAAGGCGGTCGCGATTCTTGACAAGGCGGCGGAGAAACTTCAAAGTCTCGCGAATTTCTCGGGGCCTGAGATCGACGCCGCACTGCGTGCCGTGGTGAGCGAACTTGGGCTTCCGATGGGCGGGGTCTTCATCACTGTGCGCATCGCCGTCACGGGTAAGAAGATCACCCCACCGTTAATCGAATCAATACTGGCTCTTGGGCAGACAGAAACGCTCAAAAGACTGAGAGAAGCGCGCCCATTGATTGAGGCCTATACCGCATGAAAGCTAAAGACGTTCGGAAAGGGATGACAATCCT
>CAYOAK010000105.1:0-12037 GCA_964401925.1 uncultured Bdellovibrionales bacterium
GCGCCGGTGATCGTCGCGGCTAGCGCGCTGATGCTTCCATTCTGGAGCACTCTTCGATTGGGGCAGATCTCGATCTGCATTCTCGCCCTCGCCGCCGGGGTCATCGAATTGCGGCGGCGCGAATACCCGACTGCCGCCGGAATTCTGCTTGGATTGCTATCGATCAAGCCGCACCTCGCGCTCATCTTCGTTCTCTTTATTCTCGTCGATTCCATTCGCCGGAGAGAGTTTGCGGTCTTACGCGGCGCTGTTATCAGCGGAGGAGTATTAATACTTCTCGGATTAACCGTTTTGCGTGAGAGCACCGGCCAGTGGTTAACCGCCGTTCAAAGTGCACCCGAAAGCTTACCACTTGTCGTAGCGCCGACTCAGTGGAAGACGGCAACTCTCGCCTTTTTGGCGAGAGATTCGGTTGAGGAGCTTACGCATCTATCAGCCGCACAGTTCCTCTTCATGTTCCCGGTTGTGGGGATGCTGCTTTTGCTCGCACTGGATTTAAGATTTTTCCGCTCGCTCCCTGCTGCGGATCGAGCGATCATCGCACTGGCCTTTTCCGTTGTTTTTTCCCCATTCGGTTGGATCTTTGACGCCGCACTGCTGGCACCCTTTGTGTACATGGCGCTCGCCGTAGGCTCCACGACAGAGCGTTCAGTGATTCTTGGGTTGAACGGATTCATTCTGGCATTTGGAACTTGGGTCGCGACGGAGCACCATCAGCTCGCGTTTGCGCCCGCCGCTCTCTTGTTTTGTTCGCTCGTTATTGTGCTCCGAGCCCTTCGGGCGCCGGCTGACTTGGCTGCTTAACGGGCCTGCCCGAACGGTTTGCCGGCTCCGCCTCGTCCCCGCCGCCGCCGACGAAATAGAGCGCTGCGCACAATAGTGCTCCGCCCACCAGGATGCTGGTCATACGGAACGTATCCGCCCGCTGCGTGTAAGCGCTAAAACAGAAGACAAAGGCGAGAAAGGCCATCCCCTCCCCGTAGAACTCGCCTCCCCTTTGGAGATAGACAAGTACGCAAAGAGCGACGAAAATCGCGATCAGAATCGCGACAGCTCGGAGGAGCGGCCCGGCATCGACCGGGAACTCGGTGGGCTCGGGCTTTTCTTCAGACATCAGGTTCGCTCCGCGTCTGACGACAATATATCCAAGGGGTCCGCTGCGCCAGTGTTCAGGCTGGTGGCCGATATAGCAGATGAAAGGGTCAAAAAAACGGGTTTTTAATTTTAGCGCCGGTCCGGCCATGCTCCCGGAATATGTTCTGGAGCGTACCGCCGAGGATCTCTACAGTTTCGACGGGTGCGGAATCGGCGTGATGGAGCTGAGCCATCGCTCCAAACAGTTCGACCGGATTCTCACTCGAACCGAAGCATTGATCCGCGAGCTGATCGGCGCGCCCGAAAATTATCACGTGCTCTTTACAACCGGCGGCGGCACGGCGCAGTTCTCCATGGTGCCAATGAACTTGGTCCGTGCCGGCGAGCAGGCAAACTATCTGCTCTCCGGATTCTGGAGCGAGCGTGCCGCGGTTGAAGCGAAAAAGTTCGCCCCGGTGCATATCGCCGCTTCATCCAAAGACACCGGATACCGGCATGTGCCTCGAACAGTTGCTCTCAGCGGCAATCCGGCTTACCTGCATTTCACTAGCAACAACACGATCGACGGGACCCAGCTCTTCGGAGAACCGGATTGTCCGGCCGATGTGCCGCTGGTTTGTGATGCGTCTTCCGATATCCTCTCGCGTCCGATTGATGTCACGAAGTACGGCCTGATCTATGCCGCCGCTCAAAAGAATCTCGGCACAGCGGGCGTGACGATAGTGCTCGTGCGAGACGATCTCGCGGCTCGAGCCGCTGAGAATCTGCCGATCATGATGAACTACCGGACGTACGTCGAGAACCGCTCGATCTATAACACCGCTCCGACGTTTTCGATCTACATCACGCTCCGGGTATTGGAATGGATACGAGATCAAGGGGGCGTCTCGGCGATGCAGAAGCTCGCCGAAACAAGGTCAAAGCTTCTCTACGATTGTATTGATCGAAATCCTGAATATACCGGCTATGTTCAGCGCGAGGATCGCTCTCAGATGAACGTCACGTTCCACCTCCGTGATGACGCCCGAACAGCAGAGTTTATCGAAAAGGCGGACGCCCGGGGCTTGAACGGAATTGCGGGATACCGCACGATGGGTGGTATGAGAGTCAGCATCTATAATGCATTTCCCGTAGCCGGGGTCGAGGAGCTCGTGCGGTTTATGGACGAGTTCGCGGGCCGCCGCGGATGATCCTCTTCGATTTTGACGGCGTGCTGGTTGACTCCGCGATCGAGATCGCAATCTCGGCGTACAATTTCCATACGGGAAGCGAAGTTATCGATCCGGACGGGCTGCCCGTTGGATTCCTTGAGATCTTCCGAACAAACAGTCACCTCATCGTTGCCGCACACCGGCTTGGTGCACAGGCGCGCTGGTGCCTCGAGCATCTGGAGAAGGGCGGAGGCGTCAGCTCGGTGATCTCTCACGCGGATTTTGACGAGTATCTTCGCTCAATCGGCGGAGTGAAAACGGACCTCGCAGCGGACTTCTTCAAGGTCCGGCACTGGTTCATGGAAGCACACCCGGAAAATTGGCTTGCCGTGAATCGTCCGTTCGAGCCGCTCTGGACCGCAGTGCGGGAGATGGATCAGAACAAGCTGGCGATTCTTACGAACAAGAACCGCCCGGCGGTGCTGCAAATTGCGCGGCATTACGAGCTTCTGCTCGAGCCGGAGCGAATTTATTCCGCCGATGGCGGCAGTACGAAATCGCAAAACGTGGTCGTAATCGACGAGAAACACCGCTCCGAGAGCTATGTGTTTCTCGATGACGCGCTGGAGAATCTCCATGTGCTGCCGAAGGTTCTTCCGGGCAGGATTACACCGGTGCTTGCGGGTTGGGGATATAACTCAGACGAAGACAAGGCGGCCGCGCGTCATTCAAAGATCGCCATTCTCTCGCAGAAAGAATTCATAGGCCAATACATCCGTTAGATCCCCTTTCAGATCAGGGCGGCCAATGCTGCTGGTGAAGACCCAGCTGTCACAATATTGATGCAATTTCCCCCGCAGGCGTCTGCGAGCGGCAAACGGAAAGGCAGCACCGCTCGTGAAGCGGAGAGCAGGATTTTTTGGAATTTCCGGCTGCGGCCGAGGTATGCAAGAAAATCTCCAAAGAACGACGCCGGAACGATTCGTGGGAGCACAAAGAGATCCGAGGTGAGCTTTAAGAGCCGCTGCTCGCTCGCCTGGTGCCCTTCTCCCAGGATCACCACGGAAAGATGGCGTCCGTGAAGCGCCCGCTCGATCTCTGCAAGAGTGGGTTCATCGAGTGACGCAGCTCGTTCGACCACAATTAATACTGCACCGGTAAGCTTCAGTGGATTGCTCGGAGTGAACGCCAAGGGCGCTTCTTTCCAGGCGGGCTCCGGGAATGCACCCGAATATATTCGAGGGTACTTTTCGATCAGCCGCGCGGTGAACTGCGCCTGCCGTTCGCCCTCATCCCAATCCTTCCATCGACCCGCCTGCGCAGGTGATCGCCTGTACCACTTAAGATACTCCGGTACGGTGCCGCCCCAGATTCCGTTTTCCGCACAGCGAAGCCAGAAATCCCAGTCCTCGAGCCCTTCCCGCAAAGACTCATCGAAGCCTTTTGTGATCGTGAAAAGTTCCTTTCGAAGGAGCACTAACGGGCAAGATCTATTCTCGGTCAGAATCCGCTTTCCTTCGTGAAAGCCGTTTCTGTTTAGATACTGCGTCGCTCCGAAGCCGACTTCATAACTTGAGACGAATCCAAGCTCCGGATGCGCCAGCAGGAACCAAAGAAATTTCTCGAGCGCTGTCGGTTCAAGCAGATCATCCGAGTCTTGCAGAAAGACGAAGGGCGCCTTCGAATGCCGGGCACCGGTATTACGTGCGGCGCTCAAACCTTTATTCTGCGAATGCCGAATCAATGTCGCACGAGGTGTTTCCTCTGCAACTGCTTCGAGCATTCGCACCGTTTCCGATGAGCTGGAACCGTCATCGACAATGATCCATTCGGAGGCCTGAAAGGTTTGCCGCCTCAGCGCGGCGACCGTTTCGAGAAACACGGGTCCGGTGTTGAATACCGGAATGACGATTGAGATTGGCGCGATGGCAGAAGCAGACGAGAGCAGATACTCGCGGTCGTTCCGGCCTGAGGCAGCCGGCGGGAGCGTGAAGCTCGGCTCCGGCGGCTCTGATTGCTTCATCTCAGTCATCTCTCTCCCAAACCCCTTTCCGTCGAATGTCTGTTCGGAACCGTAACGATCAGCCTCAAAAGCGGAAGATCTGAATCGCGCAGTCCGAATCTGTCTCTACACAGATTTAGGAGAATCCTATGGCCGAGCATAGGGGAATCCAACAGATATTCGGGATTCTCACCCAACCTTTATTCTCTGAGCGTACGACACGCTATCAGAGCACGAAATCGAGTTCGCGAAAGCCGCGCAAATTAACCGTGGCTGTCTTCGATCTCCATGGCGTGCTCGAAGTGCGCGACGGAGGTTATGCAATCGATGGCGAGGAGTTCGCTGTCTCCGCCGATACTTGGGTCGTAGGCGTCCCAAAGAGCGGAGTTACAGCAAAGGTCAAGGGCACCTTCGAAGACGGAATGGCAATCGCCACCTGTCTGGTCGTGTGCTGATGGGCCCGTTGCGAAATGGCCGTCTCGGCCATTTCGGGCCTCCCAGGACACATCCGTTTTTCGACAGACCCCTGAAGATATAGTGAGCGGACCCGAGCCACTGGGCTCGGGGCTCACTGGCCCCTCTTGACGAGTTACTGGCGCTGGTTACTGGCCGTCTTTGGACTTCTGGCGATCGATAATCCGTTGCACGCGGGCGCTGACCCCGCCGTATCCGAGCCGGTTGCTCTTGTCCGCCGGGGGCTTTGCCTCCAGGAACGCTTTGGAAAGGGTTCCGAGGTAATCGACCGCCGCGGTCTTCGTTGCTTGCTTGAGCTGCTCCCCGAGCTGCCGGATCTTTGCAAATGTCGGTTTGTCCTCGGAGTCGCCGGGCTTCTGACTCGCTTCACCAAGCTGATCGACCTCGGACATCACTGATCCGAGCAACATCGTCATCGCCGCCTTCCGGCGGGCCTCGGCGTCTGCTTCCCTTATCGCGTCTGCGATCTTCGTTGTCTCAGTGACGTTGTCGACTGAATACGGCGCGTAGAGGATTCCGTCTGCGCCGGCAATAACATCCACCGCGGCCGCGCCTTCGTTCTGAGAGCGCTGAGGCCGGAGGAAGATAAAGGCAGCGAGCTTTCCATATCCCGTCGTCCGCGCCTTATCGACAAACTCCTTTGCGTCTTGAATCGGAAGGTCGCCAATAAATACGACATCGCATTTGCTCGACGAGAGATGATTGAGAGCCTCTGTGAACGAAGGCACCGGGTCAATTTTATTGAAACAGGGTGTCGCTGCAGCGACCGTCCGAAGCTGCAACCGTTTCTCCGGAACAGGTTCGATAACGATGGCGCTGTAGAACTTGAACAATGATCACCGCAGCTGGAAAATCTGGTCGAGCATAAGCGCCGCCAGGATCTCGCGCAGCTCCTTGCTCACCCCTTCTAGAGTCAGCGAGCCGCCGCACGATTTCGTAAGATCATTTATTGTGAGCAACTGGCCGACTCCATAGGAGCTGAGCGCGCTGCACGCGCGGAGGTCGATCCAGAACATTTTAAATCCCATACCCAGTTGATGCTTCACCATACCGGTCAGCCGGTCGCAGGATTCTTGATCATAGAGCGCGCCCGGAACGGCAATCCGCACAATCCCGTCACGAACCTCTGTACTCAGCTCGCCGCTGCTCAAAAACTTATCTTCGTTGCTTTACCGTTACTCACCGCCGCCCTGATTTATCCAGCAAACTTTTCTAAAATACCAAGCTTTTCAGTGAACGATTTCCTCGCTTTACGTTCGGCGCTTATCGGCGGAACAATGAGCGTACGAGGCGGGAATCGAACTTAAACCGTAAGATCCGTTCCGATAATCCCTTCCCCGATCTGCCGTAAAAGCGCCACAGGGGCATTTTCCGGAGCCACGTCCGAGGTGAGCGATTGCAGGGCTTCCCGCTTTGCCTCGCCGATAAAGAGGGCTACTGCAAATCTCGTCTGCGAGATGAGAGCCCTTGAAGCGGTCATTCTGAGCGGCGGCGGCTTCGGTGAATCAGTCATCGTCATGAAGAGCGGAGCCCGATCGGTGATGGAATGGTGGCCGGGGAAAAGAGCTCCGATATGCGCATCCTCCCCGACGCCGAGTACGGCGGCAGTAAAACTTCCGCCGTAGCCGCCAAGCTCCTTTCCATACCCTTCGATTACATCCGGCAACGCCCCTTTCGAGATATCAAATGGATGAAGCTGGCTTTGTGAAATCAAACCCTTCTGTATCGCGGCGTTAAAAAATCCCTCCCGAAGCAGCTTGAAATTGCTGTCCGGAGAATCGAGAGGGACGACCCGCTCATCAAGCATGAAAAATTGAAGGCGTTCTCTAGTGTGCGGCGAGAGCGTCTCGATTCGAGAGGTCAATGCCGAGAGCAGACCGACAACGCTCCGCCCGCCGGGAAGCGCGACTACAAGATGTTTCTCCTTGGAGCGTTCGAGGAAGTCGGCTAGCTCTTTAGCCAGGCTCAAGAAAAGTGTTTGCTGACTTGCGTCGCTGATTGTCTTAATAGCCATAGGCCCTCGCCGTTGGTGCGTGAGGGGATTATCCATAGAATGAATCGACTCAGAACGATACTGGCTCCGATCGCAGCGTTCCTCCTGCTGGGGATCAACGTATGGGAATCGTGGACCGCGCATCGTTCGCTCAGCGCCCAAGCGCGCGCCGAAGCGGGGGAACGGTCAATTACCATCGAAGAGCGGCTGCTCTACTTCCAGTCGAAAGTTCTCATCGGCGCAAAGCTGTATATGCCGGAGCTCCTTGCCGACAAGGGTGGACAGGCGGAAAAGCAGCTCCAAAGCCAGATCGATCATACTCTCGAGGAGGTCAGCGGACAGCTGCTGAAGCTCCCCGAAAAGGCGCCAAAAGATTTGAATGAGCGGATGGTCGTTCGGGAGCGGGCCGTCGTCGCGGCACGCCTCGGCAACTGGGAAGCCTCCAAGTCGCTACTTCAATACCTTGATCAATTTGAGCGCACCGGAGTCGAGAACATGCTCGACAATGTTTTGAACCGTGTGCTCGCGGATCAACGCGCCGGGCGAACCGGTGAGCTGCGAGAAGAGGAGAAGGCGTTACTCGTTTCAGAGCTCTTTGATTTCGCGAAGCTCCTCGATGTGCATGAGACTCCGACGGGGGTGACGCTCGACCCCGAAGCCGCGGCAGCGGCGAAGGATGCCTGGCTGCGGTTCTTCGCAGTGATCATGATGTTGCTCGCCCTCTTCTTTGTGGCCTTCATCACATTCTGCATCCTTGCCTTCCACTTCCTGACCGGGCGCGCCGTTTGGCGATTCGAGAAGGGCTCGATTCCTCCCTATCTGCTGATTGAAACCTTTGTCCTCTATTTCGGAATGATGGCGTTCTCTCCGAAGCTGCTCGAGTTCCTGCTGAAGGCGAAGATCATCCCGGATCCGCTGACGGGGAACGCGATCCTCATCCTGACAACGATACTCACCCTCTTCTGGCCGCTCACTCACGGAGTTGGAGTCCGCCGCCTTGCCCGGGTGCTTGGGCTCTACTTCGGGCCGGTAAAGAAATTTTTCGCCGATATCGGAATTGCCCCTTTCTATTATCTGGCAAGCTGGCTCGTCATTGCGCTTGTGCTAGCCATTTACTCGGTCGCTCTGACCTATTTCGACGTCAATATTTCGCAGGGCGCCCATCCGATCATCCCGATCCTGCTCTCGTCAAACGATCCGAGAGTCCCGATACTGATAATTCTTCTCGCGACTGCCATCGCACCGATCATCGAAGAGGTGATGTTTCGCGGAGTGCTTTACGGCTATCTCCGGCAGTACCTCCGGGCACTTTGGGCGATACCGCTCAGCGCCTTTATTTTCGCGATCGTTCATCCCCAGGGTGCGATTGGCCTCGTCCCGCTCACAGCAATCGGAATCATGCTGGCCCTTCTTCGAGAGTGGCGCGGGAGCCTCGCCGCACCGATGGTTGCGCATGCGTGCGTCAACGGCGGGACGCTGCTGTTAATACTCACCTTCTTCCAATAGCCGTTTTTTTGAGCGTTGGGCCCCGTGTGATATAGGGAAGCCACTTCGATCATCGATCGGGATCTCTCCCACATACTACTCATTCGAGTCTTTCATTTCTGTGCCCCGTCAGTCGCCGCTGCCGGGGCAGAGAGCTCTTTCGGTTTTCGCCTCCGAAGGCGGATCGGATTCTAGCCGCACGCGCGATTGGAATCTGATTTCGCCCTAAGGAGGCACAAAATGAAATTGCTGGTAGCCCCGGCTGGATTGACCGCAGGATTCATCGCAGCTTGTGTTCTGCGATTCCGCATCGCAGGAGACCTTGCCGCAGGATTGAGCGTGCAGGTGATGCTGGCGGTCGGACGCCAGCAATATCCGCTGTATCATGAGCTCCTCGCGATGTTTTCGCGCGGATGGGTGCAGTTGAAGAACGTCCTCTGGGCCCTGCAGGATGATTGGGTACTCGATCCCACTCATCCGAAGAGCCTCCAAGCGACGGCGAAGCGGATGTTTCTCGACCCGCTCGGAGTTCAGCGTGGGCAATGCTTGTTCCCGAGCGGCGATAATATCGACCAATATCCCGAACTGCTCGCGGCACGCGGTCCCGTCAAAGTGTTGGTTCTCGGAATCGGCCCTGAAGCGCATTTCGCCTTCGTCAAAAAAGGCGCGGAGGGTTGTCTCGGCCGCCCGAAGAAGTTCCATGTCAGCCAGGCATCGCGCGAATCTAATGCCGAATTCTTCGGGAACGATTGGCGCAATGCCCCCGAGGAAGCAGTAAGCATTCGCTTCCAGACCGTTCAGGACGCGGAGCACGTGATCCTGATCTGCGCGAGCATGGAATATGCGGAATGGACCGATGCGGCGCTCTTCGGCGAGATCACTCCGGAGTGTCCGTGCTCGCTGCTTCGCACCCTCCCCCCGGGACAGGTCACCGTTGTGTTTTCACCCGAGATGGCTACGTTCCTTCGCGGGCGTGGCCGCGACATTCCGGATCAGGCGGTCTCGGCCGACATGATCCTGCTCGGGCTGGAATAGGCGTGGTGGGAAGCTGCGGATCATCCGTAGCTTCCCTGCAACTCGACCGAGGCAGCAAAAAGAAGTTTTACTGTTGTTGAAGAGCGCTCTGCATCTGATTTCCAACAAATAAACGAGAAGACTCACCGTTGTGGGAAGGCGGTCGGGGTGAACGTGCGGCCGAAGCTGGACACATTCACCCTTCACGCTCGCGAAGAACCGGTACTATCGGAGGAAAAGCCGCGTCCTCTTGAGATCGTGCATGACCTTACTGAAGTCGATGCGTAGAAAGATCTCAGCGGGCGGCTCTTCCCGTCGCCTGTCTTCGAGCGAGGCGATCTGCTTCTGCGATCTCTTCGCCCAGACGCCGATCGCCCGAATCTTGATTGCCTTGACCTCTTCGGTGGATCTCAGCTCGTGCGTGTGTGGCTCGGGAAGCTTGCAGTAGACCGGGAACTGGAAGACTTCGATCTGGCCGACGGGTTCCCCGTCCTCTTCCCAGATAAGGCCAAGCGCATGGAAGAGGCAGATCATGACTTCCTGGTAGACCCATTTATGGTCTGGGTGCAGATCATTGAATGTCGGAAGGAAGACATGTGTGGGCCTGAGCTTCCGTAACCACTTCGTGAACGCGTCCTGCATCCCGGACGAGATCGGCTTTCCGTCGATGCTGAAGGCTGTCCTGCGGCCAAGGACCGTGTGCAGTTGTGCGTCAGGGAAGTCGAGGAAGATCAAGTGATTTTGATCAATGCCGATACCGGCGTAGGCTTCGATCGTTTCTTCCTTGCGAATCGCGGCTATCTGCTCCGCCAACTTCGATTCCCAGTAGCCCTGGCGGCCGTCCGTCACGATGACGATCGTCACTTCGACGTCCAGATGCCGCAGCAGCCAGATGAGGATGCCAGCGCCGAGACACGCGTCGTCGTCGTGCGGCGAGAAGAAAACCACGTGCAGCGGACGATCGGTATCTCCGCGCTTAAAGATTCCTTCGAAGTCTTCGGATTGCAGAATCCACGTTCCCCGGCCGATGAGCTTTCCGAGGAACGGGAGAACCCGTGAAACCAAATGCAGTGCGAGCAACCAAAACCCCCTTGGGGTCCTTGCTCCGCGGACGTGCTTTGAGTCTGGCAAGTTGACTCCTTTCCCGGCGAGGGTTGCCCCGCAGGGAAAGGAATCGAACAGAACCTATGAACGGTGAGTCCCTCGATACCTGACGGACCCGGAGGCCAGACAAGAATCGAGTGGGACTGTGATCTTCTGCGCTCGCGGGGTTGAGGAGAACTGCTGGTATCAGGGGGCTCCCTGGAAGGGTGGAATGTATATCATTTTTTTGTTCCAGCACGATTACCTGGTGTGCCCCTGGATTTGTTGAAAATAAATCGCCTTCTGGACCGTCAAAGACGCCTGATCCGCTAGATACTCAGCGGCGATCCGAGGTATCTCGGATTGATTCGGAGAAGGCGATGACAAAGACACGAGACGAAGCTTTAGCCCTGTTGCACGAGTACACCGCGTCAGAGAGCCTGCGAAAGCACGCCTACGCGGTCGAGGGCGCAATGCGCTGGTACGCGCAACATCTCGGACAGGATGTGGAGTTGTGGGGCATCACGGGACTGCTTCACGACTTCGATTACGAGCGTTACCCCGACCCGACTCCGGCTGGGCATCCGTATGTCGGTTGCCAGATGTTGGGCGATCTCGGCTATCCCGAAGAAGTGCGCACTGCGATCATGGGTCACGCGAAATATACCGGTGTCCAGCGCGAATCACAGATGGCGAAGATGCTTTTTGCCGTCGACGAGTTGAGCGGGTTGATTACTGCTGCGTGCTACGTAAGGCCGGACCGCTCGGTAATGACGATCGAGCCGAGCTCGGTGAAAAAGAAGATGAAGGACAAGGCGTTCGCGCGCGGTGTCGATCGGGAAGACATCACGGTCGGCGCACAAGAAATCGGGATCGATCTCGATACGCACATTGCGAACGTCATTCAGAGTATGCGCGAAAGAGCGGAGCTCCTTGGTCTGGCGGGAAATCCTCTGTCGTAGGAGCTATCAGGCGGCAGGCGGCAATACGTAGAGACCATCGACGGTCTCCTCTTCGAACCCGATGATATGCGGCGAGCTGAAGCCCGGGATGACCGTTATTGCAAACAGCTCTTCGATCCCTTTTGTAAACTCGATATAGCCGACGATCTGGCCGGATTGCAGATCTACCACGCAGACTGCGCACTTTAGCTCAGCGATTTTTTCGGAGATCGGAAGGCCGCCAAAGATGTTCGTCTCTCGAATCTTGCTCAAGCCGATAAAGGCGTAGCGGTCATAGAACGTCAGCCCGCGCCCGTAACCGGGAAACTGGCAAACAACCTCGCGAACTCCATCGCGAGGATCAACCACTTGGAGCTGCCCGACTCCGCTATCCAGCACCCAGAGCCGTCCGGCATAGATGCGCGGTGAATGCGGCATCGATAGATTTCGCGCAACAATCTGGCCGCTGCCGACATGCAGCATGATCCCGCCGCCGCGCTTATCTTCGCGCCAGGACTCTGCTCGATCCTGACTTCCGAGCGCCGTTACAAACTGCACGCCGCCATTATCAAGCGCCATCCCGTTCAGGTGGCAGCGATCGTCTGCC
Source organism: uncultured Bdellovibrionales bacterium (assembly GCA_964401925.1). Classification (GTDB taxonomy): domain Bacteria; phylum Bdellovibrionota_C; class UBA2361; order SZUA-149; family JADYYL01; genus CAYOAK01. The sequence goes on from CAYOAK010000105.1 coordinate 11,846, forward strand.
GCCAGCTCTGAGATGAAAGGCGGCTTCCAAATTGGGTGGAATGAGAACTTATCCGATACCGTCGCGAGACAGGAGAAGCGCGTGTTCACGAAGATGAGTTGATCTTCGATCCACTCAATTTCGTGCGCAGCAATATCGCCCGTAACGTACGATTTTCGCGGAACGAGTATCAGGTCGTGGGGAAGCACTTCG
>CAYOAK010000106.1:0-11981 GCA_964401925.1 uncultured Bdellovibrionales bacterium
GCCTTTCGTTGCAAATTGCCCAGCACACCGTTTGCGGACTGCTCAGCGAGCTCACGGACGCGAATGACAATGTTCTGCAGTGAGCCGATCGATCCCTCCGCGACAGCGGCAATACTTAACGCGTCGTTCACGTTTCTGGCGGCTTGTCCGAAAACTCGAGAATCGTTCTTTAGGCGGGACGCGATGGCTAGCCCGGCCGCGTCATCTGAGGCGGCATTAATTCGGAGTCCTGAAGATAAGCGTGTGAAGGATCGCTGAACGGCCGCGGTGCTCTGCGACAACCTTCGCTGCCCGTTCAGAGAAGCGATATTTGATACAAGCGAGATCCTGCTCACAGCCCAGTGTCCTAACTACTGACTCAGTCCATGCGTCACCCTATCTATCGTCCGAATTGAGCAGAAACTAGCGGACAGAATCGCTCGCTTTTTTATAAGCACTGCCGAAGCTTAGCTGACGGCAGTGCCGCAACTCCATGCCGAACATCGTCTCTTGCTACCTGCACTCTATGCGTTACGGACAAGCAGGACACTGATCGGTGAAAGAGGCAGTTTGCAATGAGAATCATTCTGCGCGCACTGCTTGTTCTGGCTTTCATCCTTAACGGCGTCAGTCCATCTCATGCTGGGTCAACTGCCCTGCTGAGAAATGTTGGGTTGCACCAGTTCCTCAGGGAATCGCGGAATATAGTTGGATGACACTCGCGTACCAAGAGCACCGACTAAGCACATCGGAGAAAAAAATTGAGGGTCTTTAAACGGCGACCCTCTTGCGCAAAACAACTTACGTGACCGCACCCGCGCCCTGTCGCGCTCTGAGCTGAGCGTCTTCTTTCAGTATCTCCAGTATGAACTCGGCGAGTCCTTGAGCGACACCGTTCCGAAGCTCACCGACGCTTACGGTAGGAAGACAAGCTTCACCATTGAGGAGCTCCGTCTGACGCAACAGGAGATAAAGATGCTCGATGAACACCATGTACAGAGGAATCAGATTGAAATACCAGGAGCTCCATCCCGGCGAGCCGGGCATAGGCGTTCCGTTCAAGATCGCTCTTGTCACGGGTCCCGAGATATCCGGATAGACGCCCCTAAGAGCGTCACCATATTCATCCAGGAAGCTCAGTGTTCCTATCAACAAGGACACACCGGTATTTCGAATGGTTGAATCATCGACCTGTTGGCCGAAATAGTTCCTCAGGTACCCGGTGAACGGGTCATACTTCCCTTGGGACATTCCGACGATGAACTCGTCCGTAAAGAATCGATACAGCAGATTCTGAACGCATCGGAATAGGTCGGACGTCAGATCTCGTAGGATCTGCGGACCCCGGGCTTCCGGCAGCAGACTTTCGATCGGCACGCAGGAGTCGAGGTCCGTTACGAACAGCTGGTCGGTCCTCGGATTAAACAGAAAGTTTCCCGGGTGTCCGGCATGCCGGCACAAGCCCAGCGTGGAATGAAACGTCCGGCGCAGAGCACCAACTCGTTCAAACGCAGAGATGGTGTAGCGGATACATTCCTCCTGCGTGACCTCACGGCCGCTCAGCGGCCCGATCACCGGCCGGTGAATGTACGTCTCGGTCTCGCCCATCTGAAGCGCGATCAATCCGATCACATCGCTCAGACGCAAGAAGTCGGGATCAAACTCGATGACCGCAACTCCGAGTTCCGTGCCGAATTTATCTTTTACCACCCCACCTTCGGTATCTGTCAGGCGGCCGGCGGCCAGGGGTCGAAACCCAACTCCATGTTTCGCGGCAAGGTTTTGTGCCTTGCACTCGTTTTTAGAGCCCACAAGGGAAGCGCAGAACTGTGTTCTCGCCTGACCTCGGGTCCACTTGAATCGGATCGCCGGGTCGAGTGTCCAATGAAGCGTTGACTGCTCGAACGGCGTAAGCGGTTGAGGCGGGCTTGTGTGCCACTGCCGTCCATTCAAGTACAGCCCACGGGGACCTTTGAACTTCAGGCCTCGGACCGCCCATCCCGAATTTGCTCGAGGGCAACAAAGGATCGTCCGGCCAGGATGCGGAAACCGCGCTGGAAACGAGAGCTCACCTGCAACGAGACCGCGAATCGTCTCAATATGACTCTCCGTAAGGAGAGTAGAACGGCTGGCCAACTCGAGCCGATAACCACGGTTGCCCACATCATGAATGAGGCTATGGACCGGTAACTCGAACTCCGCTGGGTACACGTGAAAACCTCCTTAGGACGCAACGGCAGAGCGATGCTCTGGTGTTGCAACCTGCAAGTCTTCAAAAACGGGAATTTGTTGAGAAAGTAAGAGAACTGGGGCGTCGAAATACGCGCGGGCTAGTTTACACGGGCCTCATTGAATTGAACAATCGTGGAGCCTCGCTGACAATGTTGGGTTGCACCAAATCATCATCGTTCAGGTCTGCTTTCTCACTCGGGCTGCCAAAGGTGGGTTGCACCAGATCCATTCAGCGCCACACACGCTGAATCGACCCGTTTTGGGAAGAGTTTACAATAGCTTACCCGAACTCATCTAACTCAACGGAGCGGGAATACGTCGCCATAAGGGTAAGCGCCGAGTGATCCTTTTCCAAGCCGCCTTCGAGTAACCCAATCCTGGTGTCCCAATGTCGTCTCGCTATCGCGAGGTCGGCGATCGGACACCCTATGGAAGGTTATAATGACGACTCAAGTCTTGATTCTGCTGCGCCTGGCCGCAGCCGCTAGCGTTCTACGGTCGCAACGGAGCCAAATGCTCGATTTCGATCCAGTAACGGCGGCCGGCTATGAGGCGATTGCCTCCCGGCTGATCGATCGAGCGGCATTGTATGTCGACTCCTCGCCGAACCTTCAAAGTGATCTTGCCAAACAGATCACTGCGGATGCATGGGTCCAGAGTGAGCTCTTCGTGCTTGTCTGCCGTCTTCGTGAACCGTCGGACGAGCTCCTCTCCGCTGTCGACCTTCACATTCGATTTGCGCAGCATATGGGCGCACTGAGATACCAATTTGAGGTGCTCGAAACGTTTGCGCCGAAAAACCCCTTCGCGATGACGCTGCTCGAAAGCTTAGCAGATGCCGCGGACAACGGGGTTCGCCGCTGGGCGGAGAGCACTCTGGAAAGACTCGCCCAGAAAAACACGGGCGACGTACAGCAATTTCAGAATGCCGTCCTCAGCGCTGCCGCAGATCGGAACGACTTTCATCAGAAAGAACTCGCATCAACACTCAGGAATCACCCCCACTTGCTGCAGCACGTCAAGAACGTGGCCGCCAGTAGTACTGAGGCTCGGTGCGCGGCTGCGAGCATGCTGGGCGAAGCTGCTGCTCAACCCGGCCCAAATGGTGCGCCAAACGATGCAAGGGAGGAGCTCATCAGCTACTTGAGTGACTCGTCACATCAAGTAAAAAAACAAGCCGCTATCGCGCTTTCTGCTGCCGTCGAATCTCCGGAGGTAATTGAGGCGTTGCTCTCGGTGTTACAAGAAATACTTCCGCATATTCGGAAGACAAGCACCGAGGAGGATGAATCAGTTGTTGTCGCGACTGCCGTTCTTCGCTCCCTGGGGAAGGCGGTCGAAACGCATCCGGAAGTCGCTCATCGGGTCTACGTTCTCATTCGGCGGATTTTTCATGTAACCGGCCGAAAGCAACGGATGGGCCGAGTAGAGCTCTTGACCGCAGGGCTGTATGCCGTTGCACCGCTGATCTCGGGGAACCGTCATCTCCTCGAGATATTCGGGAAACAGCTCACTGGCTTTTCAAATGCAACCTTCGAAATCGTCGAAGCGATATCGAAGCAGCTCTCCATCGACGACGCGAAGATCGCGATGAAATTGGAGGACGGCAACTTGAACAGGGGATGCGCCTTCGTCTCGATGTCTTGCTTCTGGGGCAGCTTCCGGCCGGACGATGGTCGCCCTCACCGGGTCACCGAACTCGGGCTCGCGGTGTTTGCGATTTTACTAAATCGCGCAAAAGCTGACGCCGAGGCGCTGACGCGAGTTCTTCATCTCGCAAATCATCTCGCAGGAATGGAGGCAATCCAGCAAATTGCGAAGCCATCTCTTGAGCAGACCCTGGCCGACAATCCTGAAACAGCAGAGGCGCTCCTGGCAAAAATGCTTGAGGTAAGCCACCTGCTCGTTTGTGAATACGCGCCAGCGAGTGAGCACGGACACCTTATTTTCTTCGAGAAAGCGGTGCTCACGAGCAAGACGCTCCGCGAGAATCTCATCCAATATTTCGGAACGCTGGCGGAGCAGTACATTCCCGATCCGGACGAGGTGAACATCGAGAACTTCGGCGATGATGCCTTTCTGATGAGCCATCCGAATCCTCTGGATGAAATGGGAGCAATCCTACAGATGCTGAGACCAGCGGCACTGATCGATCCGGACGTTATCGACTGCGCGCTTCATGCGGTTCGATCCCCTGGCTGGACTCTCCGTCGGATCGGCTTTTCGATCGTTCTACCGGAAGTGAAGAAGCGGAAAGACATCGCGGACGTCGTGATCGAGCTCGCCGTCGGCCGGTGGCTGAGACCGATGTCAAGAACAGAGGACTTTGATCTGTTTCGAGATGATCTCTCCGCTGCGCTTCGCGCAATCGCAGAGGATCCGGCAAGCCGTTCCATCGTTCGGGCATCGCTCGTCGCGGTTCAGTATCACGAGCAGTGGGCCGCCGCCTTGGAAGCGCTCCAGCCCTTTGCTGCCACAGATCCTGAAGTAGCGGCGCTCTTTCACTCGCTCTTCGATTCACTTTCTACGGAGGATCGTGAGAGCGACGAAGTTACGGAACAGACCGTCGCTCCCGAATTCGAGTACTACGAGGCGATCGACAGCCTCTATTATGCCATGGAAGTGAGGGCGACTATCGTAGCCGGCGCTTATAAGGCGGCGAAGCTGCGGCCTCAGTTGGCGCCCATTATGGAAGAACGCTTCCGAAATGGAACGGCAGGAACCGCCCCCCTCGCAGCAGATCTCAGCAACGATCCTACGTCGTTACCGTTCTGCCTTGAGTTGCTGGGCATGGATGACGTCTCGTGGATGCCGATTGCGCAAGCCATTGTCGAACGGGGCTTGGTGGATCGGATCATCGAGACGATCTGAGATAGAGGTTTGAAGGGGTGAAGGACAATCCTTCACCCCCGCGTCTCAAGGTTGTCCGATCAATTTATTACCATGCCTCTGCATCTTTGTATGAGGCTAGCTGCGTGCCGTTTCCTCAAGTCGAAAAAATACGTGCCACAACTGGTGCAGTCCAACTGTAGTTCGCTCACTTTCGGGAACATAGTTCGGTTGCACCAGATCCAGAGGTGGGTTGCACCAGATCAGCAGCACCAGATCAGCATGTAAATTTGACATAGGGAGCGATCCAACTATGCTGAACAGGCTCTCTACTCCCCTTCAATCTCAGTAGTTTTTTTCTATGACTCCCGCTTAGACGAGATCTCGGCGGGTGCTCACCAACCTGTGGTTTTGCACCCCAAAGGAGCCCGTCATGAAACAACTGAATACGGTGTCGGAAACGACGCCTATCTTCTGGGGCGATAATTGGGCAGTTCGAGCAACCGTTGAATTCGGGCTCGTCGGGTATGCCCAGCCCCGAATATTTGCGCCGAAAGAGTGGCGCATCGAGGCAGTTCGCCCGTCTGTTGTGAATGCACCGCTGCGAGTTGCCGGATTCCGGCCAAAAACCGTCCAGCGGCTGGCAGGCCAACAAATTGCTGACTGCCTGGCGCGGGCTGGTCGAACGGCCCCGGGGGGAATTGTTGCAGTCTCCGCCGTCACGTCGCTGATCCAGCACGTCCATGCGTCGCTTGGCGCCGAAGAAATACCCTTTGATGACGTGCATCGGAATCTGCCCTTCCCGGCGCTCGTTGGATATCTGTATCTGTGGCTGGCGTCGAAGGGAGCAAACGAGCGCTGCGCAGCTTTCTGGGCCGACGCCAGCCGCGAGTTGGCGGATGGGAATGTGTGGACGTTGAAAGGCAATCCGGATCTTTCGCTGCATATCGGAGAAACCGCCGATGATACGCGCCAGCTCATCTTCCGGCCGCTTCTGGGGACCGTCCCTTCTGGCAAGTGTCACGCGATCGGCTGGACGATTGGCTGGCGCCTTCGCGACGATCGTTCCGCCGCTCTCGATCCGCTTGCAAACCATATCCTGGCAGGCGAGGCGTCGGGTACCATCATCGGTGTCGCTCGCGTCATGGAGCATGCGACGAAACAGTTCCAGGAGAACGAGGGGCCGCGCTTCACCGCGTATCGGCCGCGCGACATTCGTTTCTAATCTCGGTTTTTGGACTGGCGGGGGGTTAGGTGTCTAAACCTGATACCTCCGCGTTGAGCATTTTTTCTCGGTGAGCCCTCGCATTCCAACGACACTAGTTGGGTTGCACCAGAACATCAGCGCTGCACCAGAACATCAGCGCTAAAGGCAACTAGCGAGACACGACCTCGTAATTGCGAGCTATCTTATACGCGACTCAAAAGAACGAGGTCGGATCAACCACGGTTGCAATGAACTTTCCGGAGCCGCCACCCACCGGACCTAACTGCGTATTGTCGCTCAACACATCCGCAGCTCCTCCTCCGGCTCCGCCACACGCGCCACCGGATCCACCTGCGGAACGAATGCCCGCTGTCACTGCCACGGCAGTACTCCCCGCTGCTCCGCCAGCTAAAGTAACGGAACCTGACGTTATCGCCGGTGCCATGAAATGCACGACACCGCCGCCACCTCCCCCGCCGGCGGCCGCGTTTACTATCGAAGCACCTCCGGCTCCGCCAATCACACTGACTGTTCCCGAGCTTTCAATGAGCCCAGGCGATCCGAGAATGACGACTCCTCCCGATCCGCCGCCCGCGCCGTTCGTGCCGTTCCCACCGTTTGCGAGGATTGACCCTCCCGAACCGATTACGATTCCGACCTTACAGAGGATCACTACAGATCCACCGGAGCTTCCGCCGGTTCCGCTAAACGTAGCTCCACCGCCGCCACACGATGCAGCACCTGGATACCGAATCCGTGCTGCTTCCGCGACACTGAGCGGGTTCACATTCTGACCGCCAAAAAGACTTCCGGAATTAGGACCAATCTGTCCGGACTGGGCACTGCGCTTCGAGACTCCAACCGAAGGCGGTACCGACGCAGGAAAAGTGAGCACTCCCAGGCTCCCCGCCTCCGACTTCCCGCCGCTCCCTCCCGCCTCGACGAGGATCGTTCCATTGAGCGTTGCAGTGCCCGTGCAGCGAATGACGGTGCCTGACGGAACGGATAAAGTTTGTCCGGCATCGACTATAAAGTTCGTATACTGATCGTTCGTCCCAGGAAGCACTCCGCTGGCGGTGACATGAAGCTCTCCTGCAGAGCCATCACCGTAGATCCGGAGTGATCCATCGGCTCCATTCGTTCCGTTCGTTCCATTAGTTCCATTAATTCCTGCGACACCAGCAGCACCGGTCGGACCTGCCGCACCCGTCGGTCCCACAGGACCAATCGCACCGGCAGCTCCGCTGAGCGTTGCCGTGTTTATGATCTCCGCATATCCACGCGGGCAGTTTCCGGTCCGTACAATCTTCCGCGTGAAGGCGACTTTCCCCGATTTCACTTTCGCGAGGAGACAGACTTTGTCGGCATAGGCCACCGGCGCAAGTGCTGTGAGAAGGATTAATAAGGAATAGAAAGTTCGTAGCGGCCGTAGCATCGTGTTTGCACCCATAGGAGTCGCGCCTCGGAAAGGACTGAAAGGCGACCTCTAGCCGGAAAACGGGGATAAATGAAATGTGACAAGGACCAGCCGATGTCGCAGGACTTTGCGCGCAGCGGCACCCATGCCCTGGTGCAACCCAACCACTGATGAAGCAGCCCAAACCTTTCTTGGGTGAAAGATTGTTAAAGCTCCAAGACGAATGATCCTGGAGGAATACAACCAGATTCTGAATTTGCCGCTCTGATTTCTCGTTTCAGTTTTGAAGGTGGGTTGCACCAGATCCTAGGAGCGCACCAGATCCTAGGAGCTCGACCAATATCCCATCGAGGAACTCACGCCCATGGAGTTCAAACTCGTGAAATCGGCGCAGAAATCGGGTTGGCTGGCCTCGCTGCTGAAGCGGCGATAACTCCGCTTTATAGTTGGGTTGCACTAGATCGTTGCATCAGATCTTGCGCAGACAACGAGGCTCGGGCAATCGATTTTATTGACGATTTAGGATATACGCTGTCCCTTCACTCGAGTCCCACATTCGCTGGGCTTGCTCTCTCGCACCTCAACATCTGATTTGAAAAACATCCTTCCTTCGCGATTGAACGTCGCGCTGGAAGGACTGTCTAAATTTACGGTTTTGTTGAGGTGCAATGAGTAAGAAAAATAAAGATCGTCGAGCGAGTCGTCAGGCCGCCTGGGACGAACTAAGGATTCAGTTAGTTATCCCCGGGCCTGAAGCTAGTTTTTCACGCTCACAAGTGAACAACTTCGCGCCTGAACTCTTCGGGAGCTTCATCGACCTCCTGGCGAACGGCATGGGCTATTCCGACCAGAGATTTGAAAGAAGCACGCGCGTTTTGTGCGGGGCGATAGACGGACTGATGAATCCGATGCCGCTCTTCGATCATCTCGGCGAGATAGTGATACTTAAGCGGGGCGCGGTGGAGCAACCCGTTCGTCTTCCCACGCCGGAGATGGTTATCCCAGCCGCCGAGGAATGGCGTGCCGCAAACTTGCTCGTCCTGAAAGAATCCTGTGGCGGGGACCCCGAGAAGATGGTGGACGTGCTGCTCAGCCACGGGCATTCGCCGGCTCCGAACGGGCGAGATCCCAAGCAGACCACATTCACTTATCTACCGAGGACGATCGCCGCTGCAAGCTTGATGACAGCGTATCTTCGGCAAAAATACGACCGCCCTGTCGAGCAGCCCTTGGGTTGGACTCTCGGGCGATTGGTCGAAACGCGGATCATGCTTTCCAAAGCTCCGGCGATGAGGCTCTGGAGTTCGGATTCGAGGTTCTGGTTCGAGTACTTCTTCAATGCAGTGGCCGCTAACCTCGAAGATTTCGGCGGCTTCGCGCTTCCCACTCCATCGGAGTCTACGGGACACGGCACTGCCGGGTCAGCAGACCAGACGCCGGTTCCTAACGAGGATCCTTCTCGTATCGCCTATTTCATCGGGCTCATTCCGTTCGTTGAGATCCGATCGCTCGACGGAAGGAATCCATATTCGTATTCGGCGATCGTCTTCACCGAGAATCGGCTTGGTATCGACACCGTCCGGCGTGGAAATCGCTTCTTCGGTTTATCCGGAGGACTCGGACTCTGTCTGACGGTGGGGCAAAACTTTAAACAAGAAATCAAGGATAGCGCCCTCTGTCAGACTCACTTTCCACACGACCGGCACGGAGCGTGGAAGCGCAAGGTTCGAACCTGGTTAAAGTGTTAAGGGTATCGAGGGTACGGCTTTGAACCGACCCTCGATGCAACGCAGACAGTCTTTCCTTACAAGATTTCTCCGAGTGGGCTCTCAGGCTGACTTAAAAGTTGGGTTGCACCAGACCACCAGCACCACCCAGGCCGTCCAGTCTCTTTTCCATTCTTAATGTGCGATAACAGTCCATTCTCGCCAGTTGGCGATCTAGAAGTTCTCTCGATCCTCCCCTGAACCGGTATCCAAAACCTCCGGCCCTCCTTCGCCGATCTTCGATCGCGCCGAGGGAGGACTGAGTAGGGACATAGGTTCTTTCAAAGCCCTCAACTTCACCTTGGAGATTGAATATGAGGCGACCCCCACTACCCGCGTTCATCAAACGCGGCCTAGCAACGATTCGCACCCCCAAATCACGTGCCGGCCAGGCGTTCATGATCGCCTTGCGCGATTGCCCACTGCTGAATCTCGACGGGCTCCACGCCCCGTACTTCTTGCGGATCATCTTCAAGATGGAGTTCGGCTGGGATTACCAAGGGATTGCCGAAATCCCCGGCGACGCTCGAATCAAGGCGCTTCTCGAGGATCCCCGCACCATCAAGATCCTGAAGGGCCGGCAGCTCACGCTCGAGGACTTGGCGACCGTTTGTGCGGAGGTGCGCTACACCTTCCGCGAGCTCCTGAACGAGGCCCGCGGAGACAAGACGCACGACACGCGCGTCCTCGTCCATGCACTCGCCGCGATCGAAACCGCTTGGCTCGACGCATTGGCCCAGCGCCACCGGATGTCTCTCGCCGATCTCCTTGCGAGTAAATCCGGGTCTCGAGCCCGGCCGGGTGCCACAGTCAACGGATACGTCTTTTTGGTTGCAGACACGGTCGGATCGGGTCTCGACTACGAAACCCTCGACATTCCGGGTTGGAAAGGGATTCGCACCCAGCCTGCGCTCGACGAAGTCAGCTTCGTCCGGCTGGTCAAGGCCGCTTACGAAGAGTACGGCTTTAAGTACTGGAAGCTGAAAGGCGGAGTCCGCGAGCGGCCGGCGCTGTCGAACGTCGGCGGAGTCCTCGACGGAATGGTCGAGGCGAAGCTGGTTGAGGCGGCTTACCGCGCTGTCGGCGGAGAGTGGACCCTTGACCCCAATGGCGCATGGAAGATCCCGCAGGCGTTGCAGATCATTCGCTACCTCGCTGACCGCGGCATCATCAAGTACATCGAGGATCCGGTTCGCGGACTCCTGGCCATGAAGGCGCTGTTCAAGCTGACGAAAATTCCACAGGCATCGAACATGGTTGGGACGGATTGGAAGTCCCTCTTCGAAGCAGTGGGACAAGGTGCCGTTCAACGGCCTCTCGCCGATCCGCACTTCTGGTGCGGCCCGATGTCCGGGCTTGAAGTCATCCGAGCGCTCATCAACGCCGGGTGCATGCCGGGCGTACACAGCAACAACCACGGCCTCACTTCGCTCGCGGCGGTCATCCACATGCTCGCTGCCATTCCCGAGCATCTCGCCCACATGCTTCTGGCGGCAGACACGCACTTCATTCACACCAGGGAGGACGACCCTGTTGTGAGCGAGATGCGCATCCGAGACGGCGCCGTCATGATCCCCCGCGACTGTCAGGGTCTCGGTGTAACGCTCCACGAGGCGAAACTGTGGCGCGCTGAGCGGAAGGCCGAGGAGCTCGGGACCGGCAAGCGCGATGACGCCATTCAAATGCGCATGCTTCCTCAGTTCCGGCAGTCGGGCTGGGAACGTGATCCGCAGATGCCCGCAATGGTGCGTCCGGCGGCATAGCGGAGGTTAGGGGCGGGCGATTGCAAAGGCATCGCCCCGTTCCCTCTGGTTCCCGTCCCTATCAGTTCGTCTCTTCCGAAGTCTTTGGTGAAAGATTGTTAAAGCTCCGAGACGAATGATCTTGGAGGAATACAACTAGATTCTGAATTCGCAGAGCTGATTTCTCACTTCGGTTTCGAAGGTGGGTTGCACCAGATCCATCCATCCACGGGGGGGCGTCACAGTCGCGTCCCCCCGTGGATCTGGTGCCCCCCGTCACTGGTGCAACCCAACTATTTTTCTCTACGCCGGAACCAAATTCTTCCCCTCGCTCGATTGATGTACGAAAAAAGGGGAAACGAAAGTGCCGAGAGGTCGCAGATATATAGAGTCCGGAGCAGTGTATGAGATCTGCTTTCGGGCGAGGGCCAGCCTGCCGCTGGTTGCTCACAAGTTCGTTAATTTCATCCTTCAGTGCGTCCTAGCTCGGGCTCAGCGGGATGATAAAGTAATTCTCTGCCACGACATCTGGAATGGATCTCATCCTCACCTAATTGTCGTCTCCAAAGATGCGCAACAACTCGTCAACTTCTATTCGGAGATTCAGAAGAAGGTCACGGACATACTAAAACGCCTTCTCGGACTATCGTTCCTTCACGTGTGGGAGGGAAACGTCTCAGTAATAAAGATCGGAGATGTAGAGGCGGTGAAAGATCGCATCTCCTACCTCTACGCGAACCCTGCGCAGGATAATCGTAAGCGTTCCTCCTGGCACCTGAAGAATGGCTCATTCTTCTCGGACGAGAGGG
>CAYOAK010000107.1:0-11976 GCA_964401925.1 uncultured Bdellovibrionales bacterium
GAAGCCTGGCGCTTCCTCTCGCGGTTTGTTGTTAGTGCTTCCGGGCCTTCTTGAGGCGGACGGGAACCCGGCGGCGGCGAACGATCGGCGCCGGGGAGAACGCCTCCTCGAGCACTTCGGCCTGTTCCTGCAGATGCCGTTTCAGTGCGTCAGAAATCTGCGTAACCGAATCTTTGAAATTTCTGCCGGGACGAATTCCGAACTGAGTCACATCGAAGCCGCCGGTCGGCATGTGGGCGTATGCGTCAAGCTCAGTCGCTAAAAACTGAAACCGCTCGCTCTTCCGGGGATCGGCCGTAAGCAATTCATAGCTGCCGGAGAGCTGCATAATGATCAACCCAAGCATCCGCTGCTCCGGCGGCAACGCGGTCACCTTAGCCAACACTTCGCTCTGGAATGTCGGCTCATCGAAGAAACGAAGGTGCCGCTTCTCGTGCATATAGGCACACACGCTCTCCTTTGCTGAGTCCTGGAGTGCAACGATAAGTGTTCTACTGTTCTGTCCTTTCTCGGTGAGGACGAATTTCCCTTCGGCGTCCTTCTCGATTACTCCTTGAGCGGCCAGGACTTTGAAAAGGTCACGATTCGCCTGCTCCGGCTTAGCGTTGATACTGTCGACGATCGGCTGAAGTTCCGTTTTTGTCAGAACCATGCCCTGTGCCGGGAGGCCCAGGCTAACCTGGAGCTCAGTGGATGATACGAAAATCGTCGCACGCTTTGGATCGAAGATCGCCCCCTGGCCGTTCTGAACTTTCGCCGTGATAGCGGATAGATCCTTGATGTCCTCGGGTGTGATGACGCCTTTCTCTGCGAGCGGAGCTTGGCGGGTGGCGGATAGGACGGGCGTGGTCACGAGCTGAAATCTTCCGGAGTGGTGCTCTTTTGAAATCGGCTCCGCGATGAGAAAACAAAATCACTTTCCGCCGTCTCTCAACCCGCGGGAAGAGTTCAGTTTTCTCGTGAGGCAAAAGCTTTCCCTGCCGAAGATGATTCTGTAGTCTGCCCGGTCACGTTTCTGAGTGCCAGGCTCCACTCGTGCGAAACGATCATTTCACCCTCTGGTCTTGCAGAAGTTTCACCCGTTTTGCTCGCCGCCGCTGTGGTCGGCGCCGAGCAACCTGAGGACAGCAAAGGTTCTTCAGCTTCGTTGACTCTCTGAGCTGCTGCCTTCACCGGCCGATTTGGCCGGCGACGGCAGTAACTCGAAAGGAGATCAATTTCAGCTATGTCACATCGGCGAATGCCAGTTAGAAGGCGCCCGGAGGTTGAATTCTGGCACGAAAACCCCGTGACCCTCGTCGACACGCAGATAAACGCCGGCATGTATGGCGGATGGTGCGTGGACCTTGCGGCCGCGAACCTGAGGCGGGCGAAAATCCATCGCTACTACCAGAGCTGCTTTGCGCAGGGCGTCTTTCCCTGTTCAACCTTCATCACGCAGGAGTGGGACCAGCTTCTGTGGAACATGGAGCAGACGGCGGAGTACTGCCTCAGCTTCGGAATGCCGCCGCACTTCCACGTGGAAGGTCCATTTTTCATGCCGGTCGACGGGTATATCGGGGCGCATCCGAAGACCGAATGCAAAAAAGCGAGCATCCGGCGTCTGCGCCTGATGCAGAAGGCCGCGAAGGGGATGATCCGCATCCTCACCGTCGGCGCCGATGTTCCCGGAATTGTGGCCGTGATTCGCGCGGCGGTCAAAATGGGAATGGTCGTCAGCTTGGGTCACACCAATGCGACGCCTGAACAGGTCTTCGCGGCAGTTGAAGCCGGCGCGACCGAAGTTACTCATTTCGGAAATGGTCAACCCCGGATGGTCCCGCGCAACGGCCTCACCGATGTTTACCTCGCGACGCCGCGTCTCAAAATCTCCATCATCTCGGATCGGACTCACGTTCCCGACCACACGATCGTCGCGGTGCTGCGATCGAAAGGCAGCGACAACGTCATGGTCATCTCCGATCGCAGCGCGCGCGGTGGAGCCAAAGTCCGGCCGAATCCCTACGACCTGTGGGGCTCGAAGGTCTGGGCGAAGAACAATGGCGATACCGTCATGCTCGTCGGGGAAAACGGTCTCTTCGCCGGAGGATGGGAGATGCTGCATCCGTGCGTGAACAACTTCGCCGCGCTTGCTCAGGAAATCTCCGTTCCGTCGCATCCCATGCACCTGCCCCTGACAGAGGAGGACGTTTTCAATGTCTGCGTCCGCAACCCGTGGCGCCGGCTCGGCTTGACCGTCGCGGAAGGCCATGCCCTCGGACAGCGTCTTGGCATTCGACCGACCAGGTTCGCGAACTGGAGGTTCGATCTGCAGAACGCAGAGTAATCTACACTTGAACGGCGAGGAGCCTCACCCCGGAGCTGCCTCGCCGCGCGGCACGTCGGAAAGTTTTCTCGGTTCGCTGTCCTCAGAGCGCTCTTGCAAGTAATGTCGGTCCGCGAATTTGCCCTTCGTTCGACGTCTGTGAGACACCTTGTTCTTCGAACGAATCGGCATTGCGGACGGCGATCCGCAATTGGGCCTCCCGTTCCGTTCCGAATCTTTTCACTTTGAATCTCGGCAGTAGTCCAAATTTCTCACCCCTCTAGTCTCGCTACGAACGGGAAGATCCTGACCTTACCTTCTACGGGGGAAAGTTCGGTAGCTTCCAAGCGTATCTGCTCTCCAGGGAAGGAGGTGATCGAAGGTTGACAAAGTTTGCGCGTGAACTGTTGCAGCAATGGAAGCTGCGCAGAGACAACGCCTCGGACGTCCAAACTCTCACATGGCTTCAGAATCGTGTGGCAGGAGCGATACAAGACGGCGCATCAAAACGGCGTCTCCGCTACTTGCTCTTCCGAGGAGAGTTTCTCGATTGGCTCTCAGAGAAGATTCGAAGAGAGGACGATCACGCGGTGCAGACGCTCGCGCTGGCGATCGTCTTTAATGTCGGTGCCACGAGGAGCATTCTCTCCGAGCTCACCTCGCTCTACATCTCTCCTGCCAGCGGCAGTATCGAGTCGATTATCCTCTCTGCCGGCTCAACTTGGTCGCTGCCGTCGGAGCAGGACTGGGCGGTTGAAGCCCTGGTGGATGCGACGGAATACTTGATGTGGTGCGGCGAGGAGGAGCTCCAGTCCGGCATCTCAGAGCGTGAAGACATGCGAAGCACCAATGAGTGCGCTGATTTACTCACGGCCGCGGTAAAAATAACGGTCACGAACGACCCTACAACGCGGGAGGAATTCTTGACGCTGATGCGCTTCTGGACCGAGCCCACAATCAAGCTCGGCCCCGAAGGAAAAGCGCTTCATGTGCTTCATCATTGGGGCCCGGGGTACCATGATCGCTTTGTGAACGATCATCTTACCGCGCGATCGCTCTATCCGCTGTGGCGAACAGCCCGTGCTCTGTGGACGGCACTAGACGAGCCCGCGGTGGAAGATTGGATCAAGTTCCAGAACTTCTGGCAAGAGATGGAGATTTGGCGATTCCACGTTGAGTTCCGTTCAGCAGCCTTGGGAGCTGATGTGTCTTCGGCGATCCGGGAATGAGGTTTTATCGAGCATCACCTCATTCCCGCGTTATTACTTTGATTTTTGTCCGCGAATATTTACGGCTCGCTTCCGCTCTCGGACGGGAAAGATTGTCCTTGATGCTACGAAACGATTAGGGAAGGCGGTCAGACCTTTGACTCCTTCGTTGACACTCCCCAAGTTCTCTGACAAATGAGTTGGATGCGCCAGCATCTCGCAAATTCTTTCTTCTCTTCCTACCTCTACCGGGCGTAAGCCCCACCTGACCTTTCGCGCTTCGGCGCGCCCTTCACTCAATTCGATCTCTAGTAAAATTCGGCGGACTTTCGTGTCTCGAATCTGCCGATTCGTTCGGGTACTCGTCCGTTCTCTTCCACTGTTTTCTCTGTGGGAGGGCATCAAACAATGGTTTTTCAAGAGCAGGTTTGCGAGGGCATCCGTCTCTACAAGAAACGTATCGATGGTGGGCGCATTCGGTTCCGCGGGCTCGCCGGGCGTGAAGACGAGGGACACTTTATCTTCGGCCCTGAACTGCACTACCGTTTAGCGACGATCGGGACTCGAGTAATCAGCGAGTTGCATCATCCGCTGATTGTTCCCGAACTGGGGGAGAATCAATTTGAATTTAACTATCCGCCACGACGGCTCAGTGGGCATCTTCTCTCCACCTGGGAGAGCGAATGTCTCGAGCTCCTTCGAATTCTGAGGGGCGGGTGTTCATTCTTCGGCGCAAG
Source organism: uncultured Bdellovibrionales bacterium (assembly GCA_964401925.1). Taxonomy (GTDB): domain Bacteria; phylum Bdellovibrionota_C; class UBA2361; order SZUA-149; family JADYYL01; genus CAYOAK01. Next base: position 4,251 of record CAYOAK010000107.1, read on the forward strand.
TCCATTGCTCACGGCATTTCCACCGGTCCTCTTCGAGGAGGACATCGGAACCGAAAAAGTGTCGCAAGGGCTTCGATTTCAGCGGATCAACGCGGAATGGGTCGAAGCCCGGAGGTCATTGCCGAACGTACAGTTCGACGGATTCTCTCCGAACGATATCTCGTTCGCGGCCACCCGGTCTGCGCTCCAGCTGCACCTTGAACTGCCTGTCGATCCGGTTGAGGCGGGGTTTCTCTGGAATGTCGTGCTGCTGATCACGCCTCTGGCACTTGCCGCTGCGACTGGCGCGCCGCGGTTTCTTCATGGGGTTGAGTCCGACCTCGATCTCCGCATTCGCATGTGGGACCAGCTCGATGACCTGGACCGCGGCCGGGTCTTCTATGGACCCGGCTGGGTGTCATCGGCATTTGAGATCTTGGACAATTATGGACGAATTCCGTTCATCCATCTTGGTGAGGATCTCGACGAGGAAGATCCACTCATCTGGTTTCGACGTCAGGTGAAGAATACCTGGTGTCATGTCCGGCTCATTCCGGAAGTAGATCATTGGCGGATTGAAAATCGAGTGTTCTCCGCGATGCGGCCGTTCAATGCCTCGGTGACCGCCGCACTTTACTATGGGTTAATCGAGGGCCTCAGTGCGACGGTTACGGCCGACTCAATTCGAAAGCTTCCGTTCTCCGCGGTGCAGACGAACTTCAAGGCGGCCGCTCGCCTTGGACTTGACGCCACAATGCATTGGATCGACGGAGAGCGTTGGACGGCGAAAGACCTGCTTCTTCATCTCCTGCCGTTGATCGAGGAAGGCTTACGGCGCCGGTCGATCGACGAAGGCGACATTGAGCGATTTCTCGGAGCCGGACGCATTCGAATAACGAATCGGATAACGCCGGCGCATTGGATTCGACGAACTATTCGCAGTGGGAATGGCCTACTTGATTCGAAGTTGCGCCATCTCGCAGCCGAACAGCTCCGAGTGCAGGATCTTGGAGAGCCGTTAACGTGATTTTGCCCGGCAGGTTGAAAAGCGACTGATACGTATCGTCGGCCGCTCTCCTTTCGTTTGATGCTCCCCAATCCCGCGATTCAACCGCTCCAGGATAGAAGGTTGTCATTGATGCAACGAACCGATGGGGAGAAGCGGTCAGACTCTTCGGCCTAGAACTGACAGCATTCCATCGCCTTACGGGCCGACTGCGTATGCGCCGAGAATCATGTTGACCGCGCCGTCGAGCGGCTTGAGCTCGAAGCTCACGATGCCGAACGAGATCAACATGCCCGCCAAGGCATGGAGCTGCGAGTAGAGACCCACTTCGAACTGGTACGAGCCGATGCTCAGAATCTTGCCATCCCAAACGCAGGGCTCGTCGCTGCGCAACGCGGCGGCAAAGTCATGGAACATGCTGCCGGCGAGGGCATGAAGCGGCCGGTTCTCCAGCATGATCGCCAGACCGGCTACGGCAAGGGAGCGCCGTTCGCGGTCGGAGATTGGCATGCCGAAGCGGCTGAGCGAGCGCGACGTCTGTTCCACCCAATCGAAGAACTGTGGCGACGCCCCGTGGATACGGATGTGCTCAGCCTCGTCGCGAAGTTTTTGCTTCGGAGTGGATGGAAGGGGAGTGTGTTGAATGAATGGCCATCGCCATCCGAGACTATAGGGAAAAGCTGTTGCCAGTGTCATAAAGAGGAACCTCCGGAATCGAGCGCGATCCAGGAGATTCCCTCGTTAAAAAAACCAAGTTGCATCAATGAGTCCCTGCGAGAGCCGGCCTCGGTAAGGACTCATATAAGTAGTTCAGCAGTTTCTGACTTAAGAGAGCGCGCCGTTTATACACACTTTCGCGGCTATCGCCTTATACGGTTTGATCGCTGACCGATAGCATTTGCTGTTGCCCTGTTTGCCGCGGAGGTGGTCGGTCCCGGAATCGCTCGAATCCATTGGAGGTTCTTGCGGCGGGCAAATCTGTCGGATGCCCTGGAATCCGTTTCGCCGATATCATTGCCCGCTACTTCAGTGACGCGCCGAAGTGAGCTGATCTCTTTGGGAAAGCTCAAGGCGTACTTCCCCTAGATCGACTAGCACCGGAGAGGCGCCGTCGATTACGAAATCAATTGTGCTCGTCTTGTAACTTTTCTGCGGGATGACATCGCCTTTGACGCTCTCGGGAATCTCGCCCCTTCCTCTTTCGAATCGCGGCGGTTGGGCGCCCACCTTCAGCTGATACTTTCCAACGGGTAATCCGAAAAGCTTTAACGGGTCGCCGCTGGCGAAGTTGGATAGGTTTAGCGGCTTTGGCGCTCCTTGCTCATGAAGCTCCAAAACGGGGTAGGGGAGCTTCTCACCTGTGTCGCGTTTTGACACAGTGAACTTCACATCCGCCCCCTTCGTCATTTTGAGGCGCACAGCAGCTTCTGTTCCAGCTTCGATCCTGACATTGGAAGAACAGACTCGTGCCCAGCCAGGCGAGTGCGCGCAAATAGTATAATCTCCGGGCGGAAGGAGCGGAACGATCACTGACCCATCTACCAGGCCGTACTCGAACTCCTGACCGAGTGTCGATTGAAAGCTGTATCCGGCCATCGAGTTGAGGATGCTAAATTGCTGCACAGGCCGAATCACGACCCCCCGGGTGAGAGAGGGAGTCGGGGGTGCGCCGGAAAATTCGATTTTCACCGAGCCCGATTCGATCGGCACGACAATCTCACTGGGGATTTCACCGGGAGCTACTGAAAGATCGATTTGCTTGAAGAAAAACAGCGGAGCTTCGGTATCCGACGGCGAATACCGCTCAGTACTGAAGGCGAGTTTCCCGCCTGGGTAGAGCACAGACCGATCCAGTGTCACGACTCCGCCTGGACCCACAGTGGCCGAGGAGCTCGTTGACCCGCCGCCATATTCACCGGGCTTTACAGGCCGGCTTGATTCCCAGCCCACTTTCGCGGCCGTAAGCGGCGAACCGTTGACGAGGAGGCGAAACGCAACCTTCTCTGACTCCGATGCTACGGGAAGCTCCTGACCGAGCTTCCGGAAGTACGGTTGCAAGTGCTCCCTTGCGTAGCGGTTTGGAGAACGTGCCAAAAGTTGTGCAGCCCCAAGCATGTCCGTCCGGCAGAGCCTCCCGATTTCATAGGCGAGCGGCTCGACTAAATCACCGCCTCGCGGATGCCGGCCTAAATCGCGAGATAGGTCGGCGAGAATTGCCGCGAGCCGAGTTTGTGTCTCGGCTTGAGGGTACGCAATCTTCGCTCGCGCTACCTCCGCGCTCGAAATGCTCGACCGCCCCACATCACATGCCGGTGAAATCATCGCTCCCACAGCATGTATATAACCCGCCGCATCGAGCGACGAGTTGTCGCGGCGAAGCTCGTCGCGAAGAGTGATCAGGCCTTGGGCCGCACTCTCTCCGCCCTCCGCACCGAGATACCGGAGAGCCTCCCTGTCTCCACGCATCGACATCGAAAGAAACATCTGCTCCCAATTCAGCGCCGCTTTGCCGAAGAAATCGCGCACGAGCGGCGATGAACTGTGCGCTCCTAAATGGTGAGAACCGTGAGACTCGATCGCGGCGCCGACGGCCGCGGGCCAATCTTTTTGCGCGGAGAATAAGGACCATTTCAGCAAATTCAGTGGCCCAAGGAAGCTATCGCTTCCCGTTCCGCAGCCTCCTAACCATCCGAAGGTTGAGATCTTCTGAAGCGTGGTTGCAGCGTTCTCTCCGTTAAAATAGCGAAGAACGATCGCCCAGAAGGCGTCCTCATGCTCTTGAAAAGCTATCTGCTGAGCAGGATCGGTCGATGATTGTGCGGAGAAACGCTCAACAAAGCCCGCGCTTCGATTCCAAGTTTCGCGACCCGCCGGAGTATTCACCGAACCGGGGTAGGGCGTAGCAGCGGGAGCGGGCTGTCGGACCCCGGCCGAGAGAGACGGAAGCTCCTCCAACTGCCGGCGCAAATAATACTGGAGCAGCGGCGGCCCGAGCGCCTTCGCCCAATGCTTGTGATTCTTATCCTCACTCGATTCAAGAGCCACCTTCAAGAGCAACGGAAAATACTTCGTCCCGTCTTTCTCGAGCAGTACCTCTGAAATCTTCGTCACTGCCGGCCGGCATGTATAGCCGGCACACGGCTTTTTTGTCACCGACGAGCGGATCAGCGACGTGAGGTTCGAAAGATCGGTCGTCGATAATGCAGTGAGCGGCTCCGGCGTTCCGCAGTGAACGGAGAGCTCCCAAAGAGCTTTCCAAAAGTTGCTCTCATCGGCAGCTTTCTCTTTTTCGAGGACGCTCTGAATTTCAGTCGACGAGCAACGCACTCCTTGCGCAATTACGCTGCTTGCCTCGAAGAAGCAGGTAACGAAAACGAGAAAGGAAACAAACAGACGGAGAAGCATCGGCGGTATGAGCTGAGGGACGCGGCGCATCTTACCATTCCAATGACTGTCGCCAACCACTTGAATTCTTTAGCCTCAGGACAAGATACCGGCCCCGGTCCAATCGCCATAACAGTGTGCGGCTAAATCGGTACGAGCGAAATCATGGCGGGTCAAAATCTTAGTGACGAGACGAAGCTTGCGCCCGTCCGCGACCGCCTCGTTCAAGATCTCAAGAGAAATCATGATTGGCTCTACGATCTTGAGGAATTCCCCGAGCCACCCAAGCCGGAGAATCGCCAAAAGATCCGCGAAGCATTTTCCACGCTGACCGACTCCCAGAAAGATGAGTGGGTGCGAATGTTCCTCGCGAATGACGGCGAACTACCCAGCGTGTCCCGCGCCAAGCGGGGATGTGAGGCCAAAGGCTATCGCATTATCCAGGAGCGCGATCCGCTTTTCTCCACTATCGATATGAATTTGAACGACCTTCTCGCGGATCGTGGAGACGGACGGCTGCGCACGGTGGCCGATCGAGCAGCAGTCGAGTCCTATGAAACTCGGCGGAAGCAGCTTGCTACGCCGAGCGATGATGCTTCTGGGCCCGATCAATCTTCCTCAACGGCGTCAACAACTAATACTGTGACAGGAGCGGGCTTCGACAACACGTCAGTTGCGAACGAATCGGTGAGCCTCCAAAGGCTCCCCACGGAATCGATCTTCATTCGGCCGGAGGACGGAGAGCGGGAAGCTCGTGTTACGATTCACCGGTGCGAACCCCACACCGAGGCTGGTCACTATCGCATGCGGCTCTACGATCCAGAGAATCCAACTGGTCTTCCGAACGGCCGGACCACCGACGGTGGAAAGCTTGTTGCCTCACTGACTTCAGGCCTCAGAGAATCCGAGTATGAGGTTTTCTACAAAAAGGAGCTGGTGGCACAACTTGCCGCCACCGATCGCGAAACCGTCCGCGAGTGGGCGAAATTGTACATAGCGGAGCGCTTCCGAAATGATTACGACGCGGTCAACCCAAGATCGCGGCAGTCGCAAGAAAGCTTGCGTCGAGAGCACGAGAAAGTGAGAGCCGAATGGCGATAACGCCGTTGGGACTTCTACAACTTAAAATCTAGCGCCTTGAAGAGCGAGCTCGAGTCGGGCGTTGAACTAATTGTGGTACCCGGGTCTCCCGCACTATTTCCGGATGACACGTCTCCAGCTGAATCCGAACTCCCGTCACCGCCGCGGCCACTTGCTCGTTGCCGGGAGATAACGAGTGTCGGTTCCCAAAACACAAATATATTCAGGAGGTTAATCCCTTCATCTTCTCCCTCAATTCCCTCTCCGATTATGTCGTTTGATCGAAGGTGACGACTCTCATTTTCGGGAGCCGCCACGGCAGTATTTGAGGAGTTAGGAGTGCGGCTCGGATGCCGGTGACAATCAACAGCAATCTCGCTTCATTGAATGCGCAGCGGCGCCTTCAAGAGAGCACGTCTGCGTTGACGTCAGGCTACCAGCGCCTAGCCTCCGGACTTCGAATCAGCAAAGCCTCTGATGACGCGGCCGGGCTCGCAATCTCCTCCGGACTCCACACCGATGCCCGAGTGTATGAACAGGCGAAGCGAAACATCGGCGATGCGATCTCTCTCACGAACATCGCTGAAGGAGCGGTGCAGCAACTAACGAACATCGTCACACGAATCCGAGAACTGTCGGAGCAGTCGGCAAACGGAGTTCTCGGTCGCTCTCAACGCGGTGCGCTGAACCAAGAAGCGAACGCACTGGTCAATGAATACAATCGGATTCTAGAGGAAACCTCGTTCAACAATCTGAAGCTGATCGATGGTTCTCTCTCAAGCTTGTCAATTCAGGCGGGCTACGGCCAAAACGGAGCCCTGCAGGTTTCGGTCGGCCAGTCGCTCCTTCGAAACATCGGTACGGGAATTTTTGGAACTGCAGCGGTGACGGCCTTGGCTGTTGGAGGATCAGCGTATCAGGCGAAGGACATGAACCGGGACGGGAATGTGGATGTCATGACGGTCTCGGGAGACGGATTCCAGATTCTGTTAGGAAATGGAGACGGCACATTGAAGGCGCCATCGTTGTTTTATACGGGCGATGGCGGAAACGCTCTGACGTTCCTCGATCTTGCCGATGTCAACAATGATGGGTTCGAGGATCTGCTCGGGGGCGATTTCGCCAATAATGGTGCCGCGGTGTTTTTAGGCAATGGGAACGGAACATTTAAAGTCGGTCTGACGTATCAAACGGGAGACACGGCACAAGCTATCATCGCCGCGGATGTAAACGGGGACGGCGCTCGGGACATAATCACGGGTGGGAACAACGGAATAACTTCGATTCTCCTCAACAACGGCAATGGCACGTTCAAGGCCGCAAAGACTTTCTCGCCGGCCGGCCTCGTGCAGTACGGTATCCGAGCGGCTGATCTCAATTCTGATCGGCTGATGGACCTCGTAATTGCTGACGCGTCGGGGGTGCGGACATATATGGGTGACGGTCAGGGTAACTTTACTGCAGCGCTGACTTTCTCCGCGATTGCACCCCTTTCATACGCACTGGTCAAAGATGTGGACAACGACGGCGCGATGGACATTCTCGCAGCCCCGGTTGCCGGCTCCACCGCATTCGCCGTATTTCGAGGGAATGGTAACGGCGAATTCAGCGCGCCGGTGTCCTACGGCCCGGCGATGACCAACTTCACAGCTCTTGAAACGGGAGACATTAACGGCGATGGATTTCTTGACGTCGTCGCATCGGACTACGCCCCTTCCGGGTCTCTGAGTGTCTTCCTCGGGAACGGCAACGGAAGTTTCAAGGCACACACAACGAGTTACTCTGCGCCTTCGAGCATCTTCAATCCGATAGTCGCCGACTTCAATAATGACGGGGTCGTGGATATCGCAGCCGGGCAGGGAGGGGGAAGCAATTTCGAGCTGCGTCTTGCGGCCACCACAACAACCGCGCGGCTGCAGGCGATGAACCTCAACAGTCAGGAAGCAGCGCTCGAGGCGTTAACGACGACTGCAGAGGCGCTGCGCCGGGTGACTTCCGAAATGGGTGCGCTTGGAGCGGTTCAGAGCCGGCTCGGCGTGGATTTTAATAATCTCTCACAGGCACGCGAGAACTTGCTCAGCTCCGCGAGCCGTATCACCGATGTTGACGTTGCATCCGAGAGCTCGACGCTCGCGCGAAACCAGATCTTGCAACAGGCTGGAGTCGCAATTCTGGCACAAGCGAACCAGCAGCCGCAGCTGGCGCTCAGTCTGTTGAATGGCTTCTAGAGCCGTCCTGGTTTAGTCCCGGTACGATTTGACGGCCCAAAGGGCCGAC
>CAYOAK010000108.1:0-11973 GCA_964401925.1 uncultured Bdellovibrionales bacterium
GGGCCAGGTCGCTGACCCACGCCGACACCAGGGTGACGGCGGGGCGGAGGCTGCTCTTACGCCTATTACGATCGCGCAGATGACGGCGTTGGGAATTTACTCGGATTCCAAAACTCCGGGACCATCGTGTAAACCGTTCTTTGCTGAGACTCCTCGACGGAACCATATGGCACTCGGAGAGGGTGCAGTGTTCGCTGTGCTGTACTCGGAAGGATGCCGTGATCTGATTCCTGACCCGGTGATGGAGCTGACGGGATTCGGTTTCGGACGTCAGCAGGATACATCCGTTACGGGGATGGAACCGGATGGCCGGGCACTCGCCGCTGCCATGCGCGCGGCGCTCAAAGATTCCGGCCGCGACTCGGTCGATCTGGTTGTGGCGCATGCTCCTGGCACACGAATCGGAGATGAGGCGGAGCTTGCGGCGATACAAGAAGTGTTCAGCGCAGGAGTTCCGCAGATAGCGAGCACTAAGCATCTCACTGGCCACACCTTCGGAGCCGCGAGTGGACTGAGTCTCGAGCTTGCGGCACTGATGATCGAGCACAAGTTCGAATTCCAGTTTCCATATCCGACGGTTGTTGACGGCTACGCGGCCCGCTCGGAGTTGAAGAGCGCGATGATCACCGGCGCTGGATTCGGCGGCAACGTTATTGCGGCGGTTGTGGAGCGTCGCTAGACGAGACCACCCCCCACCCTTCTCTTCAATACTCCGGTATCATGCCCCCTTTAAGGGGGCGGAGTTTTGCGGAGCAAAACCGGGGGTGGTGGAAGAGACCAATCACAAGGCGATCCATTACGACATTTCGCCAAAGGGTGATTGGTCCGCCGCCCGCGGTCCCAGCTTAAAGACTAAACCTCTTCGCCTGCTCAGCGACAAACTCCCGATCCACGGTCGCTGCGATCGGAATGCGACCGAGCACCTTTGCTCGCGAGTGCTGGACGATCGACTCCTCTACCGGGGCGGAGATATCGCCGTTGAAGATGATACCGCGAAGCGGAATTCGACGTGCACGGAGCGCTTCGATCGAGAGGAGTGTGTGATTGATGCAGCCCAGATAGCCTTGGGAAACAAGAATGACTTCCGCCTGGAGATGCGTGATGAGGTCGCACATCGTGTGGCGGCTGCTGAGCGGCACGAGCAGGCCACCGGCCCCTTCGATGATGAGCGGCGCTTTGGTCTGCGGCAGGGTGATTTTGTTTACCGCGATCTCCAAACCCTCTGCGGCAGCCGAAATATTTGGAGACGCAGCGAGCTTTAAGCGGAAGGCTTCACGATGTGTGACGTAGCCTGGGCAGAGCGCCGCGACAGTGTCGGTGTCAGTGCGCTCCAGGTCGCCGGATTGAATCGGCTTCCAATACTCGGCTTTCAACGCTTTGACGAGGATGGCAGAGACAACGGTTTTCCCGATGCCTGTGCCGATCCCTGAGACGAAGAGCCGCAAAGCGCCCCCTTCGAGCTAAGTCCTAATACCGGTAATGCTCAGGCTTGTACGGACCTTCGACCGGCAACCCGAGGTATTCCGATTGGTGTGCATTGAGCTTCGTCAGCTTCACACCAAGCTTGTCGAGGTGCAGCCGTGCGACTTTCTCGTCGAGATGCTTCGGAAGAACGTGAACTCCGACTGGATACTTTCCTTTCTCCGTCCAGAGCGCGATCTGTGCGAGCACTTGATTTGTGAACGAGCAGGACATCACAAAGCTCGAATGTCCTGTTGCACAGCCGAGATTCACCAAGCGCCCCTCAGCGAGAACAATGAGTGTCTTTCCGTTCGAAAGTGCGAACTTGTCGACTTGCGGCTTTACTTCTTCGCGCTTTCCGTTCGCCTTCAGCCACTTCATATCGATCTCGTCGTCGAAGTGTCCGATGTTGCAGACGATCGCGTGGTCTTTCATCTTCTGCATGTGCTCACCGGTGATGATGTCGCAGCATCCGGTAGCGGTAACAATGATGTCGGCTTCAGCTATCGCTTCATCGAGCGTCGTGACTTCGTAGCCTTCCATCGCAGCTTGAAGCGCATTGATCGGGTCGATCTCAGTCACGAGGACGCGGGCGCCGAATGCACGAAGTGAGCGCGCGGAGCCTTTGCCCACATCGCCGTAGCCGCAGATAATCGCGACTTTTCCGGCGACCATGACATCGGTTGCTCGCTTGATTCCGTCGAGCAGCGATTCACGGCATCCGTAGAGGTTGTCGAACTTCGATTTGGTGACCGAGTCATTCACGTTGAACGCCGGGCACTTCAGCTTGCCTTGAGCGAACATCTTGTAGAGCCGTCCGACGCCGGTCGTCGTCTCTTCGGAGATTCCAACGATCTGATTTGCGAGATCGGGATACTTATCGTGAACAAGGACGGTCAGGTCACCGCCGTCATCGAGAATCATGTTCGGCTTTTGCCCGTCTTTGAAATTGAGGCTTTGCTCAATACACCACCAGTATTCCTCTTCCGTTTCACCTTTCCAGGCGAAGACCGGGATTCCAGCGGCAGCGATTGCAGCGGCGGCTTGGTCCTGAGTGGAGAAGATGTTGCAGCTGGACCAGCGAACTTCGGCGCCGAGCTCGATCAAGGTTTCAATCAGAACAGCGGTCTCGATCGTCATGTGGAGGCAGCCGGCGATTCGTGCGCCGGTCAGCGGCTTCGCTTTGCCGTACTCGGCCCGGAGGGACATGAGGCCCGGCATCTCTTTCTCTGCGAGCTTGATCGATTTCCGTCCCCACTCTGCGAGCGAGATGTCCTTAACCTTGTAATCTTGAGCCATGTACATATTTTCCTCTTGGTCGAGCAGGCGCTTGTATACAGATTCGGGGCCGTCGTTGCCAGTGCCCTAAGCAGTACCGTTCCAATCTACATTTCTGCCCGTCAATACGGCGACACACGACGGGGTCGAGACTTTTCCGGACAGAAGCGCGGCGACGGTGACTGCGCCGGAAGGCTCGATGATGAACCCTTCCTTATCGAAGAGAAACCGCATCGCCTCCCGAATCTCTTGGTCGGAAACCGTGACAACCTCGTCCACACACGCGCGCAGAATCGGCCAGTTGTGCTCCCCGACTATCGGTGCCCGCAGGCCGTCTGCAATCGTATCGGGAGCATAGATGGAGGTGCGCTCATTTCGCTGCATTGAGAGAGCGAAGTCCGCAGCACCTTCGGGTTCAACTGCTACGACTCTGATGGAAGGACGCCGGCTTTTGATAAATAAGCTGCACCCCCCGAGGATGCCGCCGCCCCCGATCGGACAGAGGAAAGTGTCGATGTCGGAGGTCTCTTCCAAAATCTCGACGGCGATCGAACCTTGTCCGAGGATCACATCGGGATGGTCGAATGGTGAGAGCACGACCTGTCCCGTTGCTGCTGCAATCTCCAGAACCTTCGCTTGGGATTCTTGGTGCGTGCGCCCGTGGATGATCAGCTCGGGATTGAAGCGCGCCGTGCCCTCCCTTTTCTTGATGGGCGAAGTCTCCGGCATGATGATCGTGACGCGCACGCCGAGCTTCTGACCGGCATAGGCGAGTGCCTGAGCGAAGTTGCCCGCGGACCTGGTAATGACTCCCCTAGACCGCTGCGCGGCGTCGAGAGCAAGAAGTGCGTTGAATGCCCCGCGGACTTTATAGCTGCCGGTGAGCTGAAGGTTTTCGCATTTGTAGAAAACCTGCCTTCCGAGCAGCAGTTCTAGTTCAAGAGATCGGAGCAGTGGTGTGCGGTAAATGTGCGGTGCAATCGCGGTTGCGCGTGTTGCGACGTCATCTCCGGTTAGCTGTTTCATGGCTTGAGAGTAGCCCGAAGTGCGCGATTATTGCTTGTCGCACCTCGCAAAAATCAGGCTTTCCCCTTACAATCCGGCGCTTGGCTGTCGTTCCTGCCTGATCGTTTCTTTTTTTCTTGGGTCAGAGAATTGTTTGGCGCCGGGCGGCCTTCCCGCCAGGTGCCTGCAGTGTGGCAGAAGGTTTTACTCCGCTTTGGCTGCGACTGCGCCTTGAGTGCTCCGGTGTGAGCGTTCAAGGCGTTATTTCGCAGGTCCAAGGTAAGGAGGTCCCCATGGCATATCCATGGAAATGGAAGCTCACATGCTTAGTGGCAGCCGCTGTAACACTGTGGCTCGCCGGCTCGTTCAACAACCCCCATCAGCCCCGCCTCGGCTGGTGGCTCGTCGCAACCTACTTCGTTGCGGCGCTCGTTACCGATTTGATTCCGCGGCGTTTTGCTGAACACCGCGGCGTCGCGTTTTTTACGGTCGTCGCCGGAATGTTGGCCGGCGGCTTTCTGGCGGATTTCGTCAACGGCGACTCGCGCCTGATGCTCGGCTTCGGCGGCGTCAGTGTCCTCGCGGCGTTTTGGGGGATCGTGCAGTTCCTTTACATCAGCCCACCCCCCACGGGCATCTGGTGGGAATATCCGTACGACAACCCCAAATTTCAGAGCTGGAAGCGGTCGCTTCCGATGTTCGGCCGCTCCGGTTGCTGGTTGTGGCGGGAGCCTGATTTCGAAACGGTTCATCGGTCCCTGAGCGAAGACCGTTGAGCAGGTCGCTATTTCGAAAGCCATATGTGGGAGGGCGCCGACTCCAGGGCCCTCCGAGTTCGACCTCATCAAATCCCGGCAAGTTCTCAAGCCACCTGCACACCTTCATTTCGACCCTTCGATCGCGGACTCCTGCCACCTTCCAATCTGAGCGTCAGCGCGTTCTTGCCACGCCGGGAAACCCGCCAACCCGAGATCTGTCTCAGAGACGGTGTTGAGCGCGCTCAGAGCGCGGCACCGAGGCATCTCCCTAGACATTTCCGAGTCCTGGCCGATTGCGAACAGACTTCGCCGCACTCTCAGATAAGACGCTGTTCGATTCTTGTACTGATTTTTAAGCGTATAGCGCTGGACACCGTCTCTGAGACAGATCTCGGGTTGCGGTGGAACGCGGTGCTTAGTGGCAGAAGCGGGCGCGCTGATTGCCGCGGCAGAACATCTTGGCGAAGAAGCCGGGTTCGACCCGATCCCAGGTGTCTTCGCCGGCGCTGACGAATGTGTGGTTCTTTTTCATCCGGCCGGTCAGGACTGAATCCGAGAGCGACATCGAGTAGACGCCAATCAAAAGCAGCACTGCGACGAAGATCTTTTTGAATTCCGGCGTGCGGAAGCCTTTGCGCTTCTCGTCGCCCATCGGTGCTGCGTGCTGATGGATGATGATGACGCGCGGCTCTGAGTTCACACCATCGTACACGCGGAAGTTTCGCGAGCGGTCGAGCGGGTCACCCTGATAACTCATACTAGAGATCCTTAGCCCAAGAGTTATGGAGAGATAGGGGGCCGAATGTGCGCTAAGCGGAGCGCTTTGTGGCGAGCACGGCTGGGTGGGAAATAGGCAGCCGGTTCGCTCCCTTACGGGATAGCTCAGGCGTGTCCGCTTTCATCGACTTCAGGCCGGACTCAACCAGGGGCCGGCCGGGATCGCGCTAACGAGGTCCGGACGAGAGGGAACGGTTAATTGCTGCTTCGGGGCCGGCCTCGGTGGGTTTGGCTTTGTCCGCGGATTTTTTTAACGGCTTTGCATCGGAAACTGGCTCCTGCTTCAGCTTCTTTCGCTTCCATTCTTCGTCGGCGCGGTAAAGGAAGGCGAGAATTGCAGCCACCGCGCGGTAGGCCTCTTCGGGGATCTCTTGATGGAGGTCTAACTGGGAGAGCAGCTCAACGAGTGTGTCATTCTGTGAGACCGGCACGTTGTGCTCATCGGCGAGGGCAAGAATCCGGCGCGCGAGTTCACCCGCGCCCGTCGCGATGACCTTCGGCGCGTGGTCGTCGGCATCATACTGGAGTGCCACCGCACGTTTGCGTTTTGGGCTGGGACGGTCTTCCGGAGAGTCGTTCTCCATAGGGGAAAAGGAAAAATCGGGCTGAGCAGATTATCTGCCGCCGCTTAGTTCGTCAGTCTCCAGCCGCCACTGCGGGGAACTTCCGGGCCGGAGGCGTCTTCACCGAAGAGCAGTTGGTTGCTCTTCAGATAATCCTGAAGGGCTTCGCGGAACGACAGCGTTGCGCGTTCGCAGTATTGCCCGATGAAATGATCCACCGAGCGCTGCGCATGTTCGAGAGCGCGCCGTAAATCCCTATCCACGGGTCCGAGCTTGTCTCCGTTCTTCAGGAATGCTCCGCGAATGTCGCGGTAGATATCCTGGACGGTAGACTCCGGACCCCAGCTCAGCTGTTCAATCAAGCGGTGCGCCTTTGAGCGGCGCCCCTCTCTCAGAACGATGAACCGCGCAACGAAGGCGGTTCGCAGAGCAATCCTCCTCCGCTCCGGGTCAACTGACTTACGAAACTCTGGACGCGTAGTATGGAGTTGGGGAATCACAGCAAATACAACTCTTCGAAAACCTTCTCGCTAAAAGAACAAATCCGTTCCTGAAAGTTATCGGCCACCCCTCCTGACCCCTTGACGGAAAAAAGGCCGGAGCCCCGTTGCGCGGCTCTCATCCCCTGAGGATCATTGGGATTTAATGACTAAAGAAACGCCCTTTCCCCTTGAGAACCTTCACGATTTTTCACCGAGGTCGAGGCGCGGAAATTGCGAAAACCGGAGTCGTATTCGGAATATACGTCGAGGATTTTCGCAATCTTCCGCAACGAAGAGATCGCGTAAAAGCGTGAAGGGTGCTCCTTTTCTGTATTGAATCCGGCCAGTTCCGGCTGCTATGGGCCGATGGTGGAGAATCTCCTTATGTCCTGCACTCTGAATACCCTTCGGCAATCGGCGTCCATCTTCGGCGCCGCTCTCATTCTGCTCCTCGGCTCCGGCTCCCTGAGCCCAAGCTCAGCGCAGATCGTCTACTCAGTCGGGACCCAGCAGGTCTACGACTCGAATATCTATCTCGAGGATAAAGGGAACGGCGGCGGCCCAGCCGACCCCGATGGAAATCAGTTCGAAGAGTTTGACGGTGAGCTGAACGAGGACTTTATCTCGAACCCGTATGTCGCGATGGCCGGACGAATACCGACCGGCTCGAAGATGGTGACCAACTTCTCAACCAGGCTCGGAGCGGTGCTCTACACCGACAACGATCAGGAGAACCGGTTCACCGTCGATGGAATGCTGAGCTTCAAACCCGAAGACGGTGTGATGCCGGAATATTGGACCATTGGCCTCACCGAAGGAATCTCCTCTCAGGCAAATGCCATCGGCATTGCTCAGGGCGGCGCAACAAGACAGGGTCAGTTGAACACGATCACCCTGATGGGCGGACTGAATCAGTGGTTCTTCACAGGCAAGGATTCGCTCTCCGCGCCGCTCTCTGTCAGCCGCCAAGACTTCCTCGGACAGTTTCTTTTCAATGAAGAAGAGGAAGACCGCCGGCAGACGATCGAAGGTGTCGATTCCATGACCTATGCGTTCTCACCGAAAGTCGACCACCGCTTCAACGACCGCTGGTCAGCGAATCTGACGAACACCGTTCAGTATTACGACGTGACCGGCGGGGATTCGAACGACCTCGCCAGTGGCGGCGCATCAAATGACGCGGACCGGATTAACTACAGCCCCTCCTTAGGAGTGAATTACACAGCAAGCGACCGGCTCCGCATCGGCGGCCAAACCGGGGTAGACTTCTCGCGTTTCGTGAATGACCGCCAAGTTACGGTGCTCGACGAAAACGGAAATCCGGTGACCACTGCGGTAGAGCGGGACGACAGCTTCAGTAACCTCTTCTACGGCGGAAATCTGAGCTACGCTCTTGCGCAGACAACCTCCCTCGGATTGAACGTTCTCCAAACCGCAGGCACTGACATTGGCGGGAACCGGCTGCTCGTCCGAACCGTTGGCGCAAATGGATCGCACCTGTTCACAGACCGAATCTCCGCGAACCTCGGCTTCAACTTCACCCAGTTTACTCAAGGCGATTCACTCGACAAGCCGAGCGAGCGATACGAAGCGCTGGCAAACGTTCGCTATTCGATCACGGACGCGATCTCGATTTCTGCGGGCTACAGCTATGCGAAGCAGAATCGTCCATCGGGCGGCGATGTAACGCTGTTCAACAACGGCGACTACGAAGGCCACCGAGCGTTTGTCTCCCTCGATACGGGATTTGTCGCGTTTACGAGGTAGGGCGACTGGGACCGCGGACTGCCTCGTCCGCTTATAAGTATTCGCCGTCGCATTGATCACGGTTCGACGGCGTAAACCGGCAAGCGGACGAGGACGTCCGCGGTCCCAGTAAATCACCTTTGAACTCAGTGCAGAGATTTTATCCCAGTAAAACGAAAAAGCGGGCGACATTCGCCCGCTTCCGTTTCAAACTTCTACCCTAGCTTACTACCTCGCCAGGTTGATCACGTCGTTCAAGAGTTCGTTGATGCTCGTGATGATTCGCGAGCTACCCTGGAAACCTCTCTGCAGCGTAATCAGCTTAATGAAGTCCGACGCAATGTCCGAGGTCGAGAGTTCGAGTGCTCCGGCCTGAATCGCTCCGAATTGACCGGTCTTCGGGCGGCCAATTACGGGCTCCCCGGAGTCGAGGGTCTGCACAAACAACGCGTCCCCTCTTCGGTCGAGTCCTTCGGGATTTGCGAAGTTCGCCATCGCAAGACGTCCGATGCTGGTCGTCGTTCCGTTGTCGAGCTGAGTGAACAGCGTTCCATCCGGCTGAACACTGAAGCTCACAACGTTACCAGCGCCCTTTCCATCCTGCGATACGGAGTTAGCCAAACTCGTGTTGTCGTACTGAGTGAAATCAAGGTTGAAATTGACTGCGTGAGTCGCATCAGACGGAGCAGTGTTTAACCAGGTTGGCGCTGCACCCGGGAGAACCGCAGCAGCAATCGTCGCAGTTCCTGACGCCGGAGTGGTTTGCGTTCCATCGTTCGCGAAGAACATCGTTCCCGTTCCACCAAGCTGAACTGGCGTCCCGGCTGTCCCGCCGGCGACCTCCTCACCATCGACATAAGCTCGCACATCCCATCTGGATGAGAGGCCAGCGGTGATTTGCGCCGGAGTCGGGACATAGGTCGAGTCATGGAAGAAGAAAACGTTCACTGCATGCTTCCCGCCCAGAGCGTCATACACATCGACCGGGTTCTGGAATCCCGCGAGAGTGTTCAACTGAGCAAATGTCGGAGCCGCCGGAAATGTCGCTGGATTGTAGCCGGTGTTCGAGCTCGCATCCAAGTTACCGGTCACAGCAACGTTCTCGGTCGCAATGTCCGACTGAATCAGACTCCGAACGTTCAGCGGCTGAATCCCTTGCTTCGTCGCCGGGAAACCGAGAACGGAAAACCCGTTCTGATCTCTCAGATCCCCGTTTGGATCGATCGCGAAGTTTCCGGCGCGTGTGTAGTAGCGAGCGCCCGCTGTATCGGAGACGACGAAGAAGCCGTTCCCGTCGATGGCGTTATCGAGGCCTCGCCCCGTGAACTCAAGCGTCCCCTGTGTGAAGACCGGCTTTACGCTGGTCACCTCGGATCCGCTTCCGACGGCGAGTCCACCCGCACCACCGCCGAGATTTCCGGCGAGCAGATCAGTGAAGTCAGCACGTGAAGCTTTGTAACCTGTGGTACTTGAGTTTGCGATGTTGTCGCCCAGAACCGCGATTGCGATCCCGTGTGAAGCAATACCTGCGCGACCAGCAAATAGACCGTTGGCAATACTCGGCACGTTTTATCCCTCTCTCGTAAACCTTCGGCTACGAGCAGCATATGCGCTCGCAGAGAAGCAGTTAATTCCTCAACGCACTATGCGGTGAGGCGGTTCAACTTCGCTCTTCGGACTCGCCTACTGACCCTACAACCCCGATAACCTCTTCGATGCTGTCGACTTTCACGTGCTGACCTCCAACGAGGAGTGCCGGGTTCGGCTGCAGCACGAAGCCTTCGACAACCCCGACGGATTTCGCTTTTACTTCGCTGAATCCGCCGGCCGAAGTTACGGCCTGTATGCGTGTCGTGTACTCGCCATCCGGAACGGTAACGCCGTCCAGCGCGAATATTTGCTTCCCTGCGGAGAGACCTCCGTCTACAACTTCCTGACCGACTACCTTGTCGGCCGCGTCCAAGAACTGCACGCGAAGTGATTGCGTGCCGTTCGGTACATCGATCTGCAGGTTCGGCCCCTTGCCCTTCTCGATCGTAATCGGCCCATCCTTGAGCGTGACCTGCTTGCCCAGGAACTGGGCCATCGAACCAACCGAATTCGTCTGATTCGCAAAATTGTCGAACTTCTGATTGAGCGATACGAGCTGCTCAACTTGTGTGAACTGCGCTAACTGAACTGCGAACTGCTGACTGTCCATCGGGTTCAGCGGATCCTGATTCTGAAGCTGCGTAATGAGCAGCGTCAGAAACTCCTGCTGGCCGATCGCTCCGGCGCCCCCGGCAGATTTTGCCGGTTCGGATTTGCCGTTCTTGGCATTTGCTGCCTTGGCAGCATCCTGGGCCCCCGTGGGGAGGGTCGCTGTAATGGACTTTGAGTTCGTATCCGTTGCCATGTTCTTTCAGTGAGTTACCGTTCTTTAGGCTACCCAACCGCCGTCCACCACCTGCTTATCACCCGCTGCCGCCTGCCCTGGCTGCAGCCCACCCTGCAGAGTATTGCCAAAAGCATGCCGTCCAGAAGCCCCTCGCTCATCTGAGCCCCGGCCTGAGCCGAGAGAGGTGCCATTTTGCTGTCCTTCATGATGCCGGTGCGAGTGGAGCGCCGTCTCCGAGCTCTCCCGTCCGATGCTCACGTGAATGTTCTCCGCTTTGAACCCGGCGGTCGCGAGCTGTGCCACAACCTCGGTCAAGTTGTTCCGCACCGTCGTCTCAACGTGCTTGTTCTCTGGCACCACTCGCGCGAAGAGCTGGTCGCCGCGCTGCGTTACACGGACAATGACTTGGCCGAGCTCCTCAGGCTCGATCTTCACTGTCAGTGTCGAGCCGTCGCGAGACTTCGCCGCTTGGTCGAGGAGCTTTTGAATCTGCAGGATGATCTTCTCCTGCTGTGAGCTCGCACCTGCTTTCCCGGTGTCCTTCAAATGAGTTGCTTTCGCCTTCTCACCGTTTAACGTGAATGCCGGAAGCGGCGTTCTATCGCTGCTGTTAATCCGCTCAAGCGCGCGCTCCAACATCGATGCGCGGCCGACTTCGAGCGCCGGTTGGAGGTCATCCCGGCGAACTTGGCCCAAAGCAAGTCCTTGAGCATTCGGTCCGGCGAGCTTCGCGGACGCCGCGACTGCCGACTCAAACTTTGGAGCGCTCGCGCGTTGCGGCTCCGACATATGCGGACTGGCCGGGAGGAGAAGCTTCTCCGATTCGGCGAGCGGAACAGCTTCGATCTCCGCACTGGCTTCAGCCGTTACGACCGGTGTTTGGGCCTGATTTATCGGGCGTTCCAGCGCCTGTGGCTGCGCGACTCCAGCCGGCGGCGGAGCAGCGTTTGCTTGAGCCGCGGCCGGGTTCTGAATCGCCGCTGCCTGCTTTGCACCGAGGTCAAATGCAGCGCGAGCCGAGAGCTCGGCAACCTGTGCCTTTGCTTCCGGAGCCACTGGCCGCTCCTGTTGGTGCTGAACGGTAACGGCGGCTGGAGCTTGTTCCTGCCCAGAGCCGCCTTCCGCTTTCTTTTCTACGCGCTGGTCGACATGTTGGTCGGCGCGAGCATTTGTGGCAACTGCTTCAGAGGCGATAGCCGCCGCTGCGTCGCTCTCCGTCTTCTCAGCGGCCTGCTCGGTCTGCTCAGCATCGATGCATTCGACTTCTTCACTGACGCGCTCGTCCGCGGATTCTTCGGCGCCTGACTCGGCGCGGACTTCAACTTCGATCTGTTTCTCGACGGACTCCGCCGGCTTTGCTTCGATAGTGGTCTCCATTCTCCTCTGAACGGATCGCGCACCTCCGGCGACGAGTTGCTCGAGGAGATCGACAAACTGTTCCGCGGGAGACCCGGCGGATGGCTGGTCGACGATTCGGGAGACTGGAAGTGTCTTCAGTGCTGAAGAAACGGGGGCATGCGAGAGCA
>CAYOAK010000109.1:0-11810 GCA_964401925.1 uncultured Bdellovibrionales bacterium
ATGCGTCTTCGAGGATGCATTCCATCCGATCCGGATCAGTTACGAAGTACGGAGAGAGGTATCCGCGGTCGAACTGCATCCCTTCAACAACTTCGAGGGTGGTTTCGAGGCCCTTTGCCTCTTCGACCGTGATGACGCCTTCTTTGCCGACCTTTTCCATTGCGTCAGCGATCAGGTCACCGATGACCTTATCGTTGTTCGCTGAAATGGTTCCGACTTGCGCGATCTCGGCTTTGCTCTTCGTCGCCTTCGAGAGGGACTTGAGCTCAGCAACGATCACTTCTACGGCTTTGTCGATTCCGCGCTTCAACGACATCGGGTCGTGACCAGCGGCAACCATCTTCAATCCTTGCCGGAAGATCTCCCGTGCAAGAACCGTAGCGGTCGTTGTTCCGTCACCGGCAACATCCGAGGTCTTCGACGCGACTTCGCGAACCATCGCGGCGCCCATGTTTTCGAACTTGTTCTCGACTTCGATTTCCTTAGCGACAGTGACGCCGTCCTTGGTAACCGTCGGTCCGCCGAACGACTTCTCGATGACGACGTTGCGACCCTTCGGGCCCATCGTGACAGCGACTGCATCAGCGAGGATATTCACCCCTTTGAGCATTTCGTCGCGGGCATCGAGGCCGTATTTCAATACTTTAGCACCCATATTTCTGTTCCTTCTCTCGTTATTCTACGACCGCGAGAACATCGTCTTCACGCATGATGAGACGGTCTTCGTTTTCGATCTTTACTTCTGTTCCGGCGTACTTACCGAAGAGCACCGTGTCTCCAGCCTTGAGATCCAACGGGCGGATCGCGCCTTCTTCAGTTACTTTTCCCTTACCAACAGCGATGACACGTCCACGCTGCGGCTTCTCCTTTGCGGAGTCCGGAATGATGATCCCGCCACTTGTCTTCTCATCTTCGCTCAACCGCTCCACGATAATCCTGTCGTGAAGAGGACGGAGCGTCTTCTTATTCGCCATACATTCTCCTGATTAAAAAAATTGCCCGGTGACCCGGCTCAAAAAACGAGCCGTACCGCCGACCTACCCAGGTTGATCTACGCAGCCCCGAGCACGAGGGTCGCTCGCGCTTTGCAGCCCGTAAATCCCGGGTCCAAAGGGGGAAAAATCCCCGCGCGGCTTCATTAAGCACCCCCAGAGGGGAAGTCAAATAAGCGTACGATAATTTTCAGTTCTTTCGCGATGCGGTGCGGGAACTGCTCGGAGAGACTGAGGGTTAGCTCAGCTCGTTCTCTTAACTCGGCTCGTTCTCAATTACGAGCACCGCGAGCGGGTCCTTGGGTGACTCTTCGCCTTCATCGAGAAGGAGGGGCTCATCGAGCGCTTCGGAGACCAGATTCGCATCAAGCTGCTTCTTAGGATGCACACCCAGGGTCTTCAGTTTTTCGACCCGAGTAATCAGGTTCCCCGGCCCGGTTTTCAATTTTGAAAAAGCGGCATCGTAGGACACTTGAGCATTGCCAAGCGACCTCCCGACTTTCTGAAGGTCCTCCACAAATCCCGCGAATTTGTCGTAGAGCAGCTCACCAGCTTTCATGACCTCATTCACCTTTCGCGTCTGCTGATCCTGACGCCAAAGTTGATTGATCATGCGGACGACAAACAAGAAGGTGCTGGGACTTACAAGCAAGACATCCTGCTTCCAGGCTTCGGTCCAAAGATCCTTGTCCCGCGCGATGGCGACCATAAACGCAGGCTCAATCGGTACAAACATCAGCACGCAATCAAGGGACTTGAGTTTGTGGAGCTCCTGATAGTTTTTGGATCGGAGTCCTTTAATGTGGCTCCGCACCGAAGCGAGATGTCTTCGCCCAAGCTCCTCGCGTGCCTCTTCGGATTCCGCTCTGCAGTACTCTTCAAACGCGAGAAGGGAAACCTTACTGTCGACCACGAAATAACGGTCTTCCGGAAGCCGGATTATAACGTCCGGCTGCACACGCGAGCCGTCTTCGCGCGTATGACTTTCTTGAGCTGAATAGAAGAGATCTTTGGAGAGGCCTGATTCTTCAAGCAGCCGTTCCAAGATCAGCTCACCCCAGTTTCCCTGGGTCTTCGAATCGCCTTTGAGCGCCCGAGTAAGATTATTCGCATCTTCGGACAGCCGCTGATTTAGCTGACGGAGCTGGTTCAGCTGTTCGGAGAGCGAGGAGCGGCCTTTGGCCTCGTCGACGTAAACCTCCTCGACTTTCTTCTGAAAATCTCCAAGCTTCGTCTTCAGCGGGTCCAGCAGCTGGGTCAGATTCTCTTTGTTCTGATCCGTAAACTTCTTCGACTTCTCCTCGAGGATCTCGTTCGCGAGACTTTTGAACTGATTCGAGAGAGTTTCACGCGCTTCGCTGAGCAGCTTGATTTTCTCCTCGGTCTGCGACCGTTCCGACTCCAATGCCGTTTGCAAAGCCGCACTTTTACTCGCCGACTCTTGAAGCTGCTTCAAAAGCTCTTCGGTTCGAGCTCGAAGCAGCTCTCTTTCGCTCTCGATCTCCGGAAGGCGGGAGGCTCGCTCCCCAAGTTGCGCTGCTTGTACGCTTACTTCCGACAGCTTCGCTTGCATCTCGTCCAATGAGCGCGTCTGTTCTTCGCGGAGAGCGATCTCAGCTGAGGCGATCCGCACACGAAACATCAACCACGCAAAAGCCGTTCCGAGGACGGCACCTCCGGCGAACAACAGAACTTCCATAATCCCCATCTAAACGACCCTGCCTTTGAGCAATGCCTCGACCACCATCGGATCGGCGAGGGTCGAGGTGTCGCCGATGCCGTCGCCTTGACCCTCCGCGATTTTGCGCAAGATTCGCCGCATGATCTTTCCCGAACGAGTTTTTGGAAGCGCCGGCGCAAACTGAATCTTGTCAGGTGTGGCGATGGGACCGATCTCTTTTCGCACCCATTGCTTCAACTCATTCAAGATCTCCGGCGACTGCGTCACATCGCTCTTCAAGGTGACGAAACAATAGATTCCCTGCCCCTTCAACTCATGCGGAAATCCGACGACCGCCGCCTCGGCAACTTTCGGATTTGCAACCAGCGCACTCTCAAGCTCCGCCGCCGCAAGCCGGTGCGCAGAGACGTTAATGACGTCATCAATCCGTCCTTGCAGAGTGTAATATCCGTCATCATCCAAGCGGCACCCGTCTCCCGTGAAGTAGAGATTCGGATCGCGAGAAAAATATGTGTCCTTGATCAGCTTCGCCTTCTCGTCTTCGAAGACGCCGCGCAGCATCCCCGGCCACGGTTTCTCTAAGAAAAGCGCGCCGCCGTCTTCCGCACCCGCGCCTCCTTCTTCGGACACGACAATCTTCGGCACGACGCCGAAGAACGGCCTTCCCGCCGAGCCGGGCTTCATCGGATGAACTCCCGGCAGGGTCGTGAGCAGAATTCCTCCTGTCTCGGTTTGCCACCAAGTGTCGACGATCGGACAGCGTTCGCGCCCGATAACACGGTGATACCAGCGCCAAGCTTCGGGATTAATCGGCTCTCCAACCGAGCCGAGAAGCCGCAATGATTCGAAGTCAAACTGATCCGGAATATCTTCACCCAGGCGCATTAAAGCGCGAATGGCTGTCGGCGCAGTGTAGAAAATCGTCACTTTGAAGTGATCGATGACCTTCCAAAAACGATCAGCCGCCGGATAAGTCGGTACTCCCTCGTACATCACGATCGTCGCGCAGTTGGAAAGCGGGCCATAGACCGAATACGAGTGGCCCGTAATCCAACCCACATCTGCCGTGCAGAAAAAGATATCCTCAGATTGATAGTCGAATGTGTATTTGAAAGTCGTATGCGCGAAGAGCAGATAGCCGGCCGTTGTGTGCAGCACCCCTTTCGGCTTGCCGGTGCTTCCGCTCGTGTAGAGCGCAAAGAGGGGCGTCTCAGATTCGAAAGGCTCAGCGGGGCAGTCGGTCGGTTGAGTCTCGACCGTCTCCGACCATGAATAATCCCGCCCTTCCTTCATTGGAGTGTTTTGCAAGCGCTCTCCCGAGCGATCGTAGACGAGAACTTTCTTTACCGTCGGACAATGAGCGAGGGCTTCGTCAACCTTGTGCTTGAGCGCAATGACTTTCCCCGCGTGATAGCTGCAGTCAGCCGTAATAACGATCTGACTTTTGCAATCTTCAATCCGGCTTTTCAGCGCGTCCGAGCTGAACGCGCTGAAAACCACCGAATGCATCGCGCCGATCCGCGCGCACGCAAGCATCGCCACCGCAGCTTCGGGGACCATCGGCATATAGATCGTGACCGCGGTTCCTTTCCGCGCGCCGAGCCCCTTTAGAGCATTCGCCAGCTTGGTGACCTTGGTGAGCAGCTCGCGGTAGGTCAGCGAGCGCTTTTCTTCTTCGTTGTCACCCTGCCAATGAATCGCAATTCGATCTCCTTGGCCGGCAGAGACATGGCGGTCGACGCAGTTGTATGAGGCATTCAGCTCTCCTCCGCTGAACCAGCGAAGGTATCCCCCGGCGCGCTCGCCGATAGCCGTAGGGTCGTACCAAAGTGTCTCTTTCCAAGGCTTAACCCAATCAAGCTCGCTCTCCGCGAGCCGATCCCAAAAGCCCACCGGGTCCAAAATCGACTCCTGGTAAAGCCGATTATACTCCTCCTCCGAGGAGATCCGCGCGTTAGCCCGAAAGTCATCGGGAACCGGGATACTTTCAACTTTCGATTTCATCTGAAGTGGAGTCTCCCCCGAACTGCACAATTTGTCCCAATGGTATATATGGACGCGCTGCGCTCACTCAAATAGCACTTCTGGCAGAGTTTCACCGTATACTCTTCTGGCGCGCGGCTCGGGCTGCGTTCCAGCAAGAGACGGGGACATATCTGTTTTCCCTGAGTCATCTACGGACCGCTTTCGTGGATGACTCAGTCACCTACCATTCCAATCAGTCCGCTCGAGACGATACTCGTACGACCGGTGCTCGAGAAGCTCTTCACGCCTTCTGCCGTAGCAGGCAAGGGCGTCGCCTGGTTCGGCCTGCCCTACTCCGACTTGGCATTCCGTGCCGCCCAATTCGGCGCCGAGCGGGTCACGATTATCGGGCCCGATCAAGATAGCCTCGTCAGCATCAATCGCGAGATCACGAGCCAAGGACGGCGCGCCCGGATGTTCACCGTGGCTGGCGACATGAACAACCTGGACTCGATTCCCGCCGGGGGCTACGACCTTATCTTCACCTTCGACGCCGGTTCACAGCAGAAGACGTTGGGACCGATGTTCAAAGAGATGAGGCGGCTTGCACGACCCGGAGCAACGATCTTGGTCGTGGCGGCCGCAAACGTCGGGATCTTCCACACAACTTGTTCGAATCCGACCGAAACGAGCAAGGAGCGCGCGAAGTTCGCGGCGTCCGTTACGAAGTACACGGCGGCGAACGTGATGCAGATCCCGCTCAAGTTCGGTGTGCGACGCGCGGGCTTGCACATCAAAAATGGGAAGGTCGCGCTGATGCATACCAACCCTCGGCTCGCTGACGGTGAGCAGATCTGGCTGATGTCCGAAACCGAAATTCGACCGGCGCGGTATCACCATTTCGCGGCCTACGGCGAAGCTTCGCGGGCGGTGAAATTGGAGCAGCAGTCCGTAACGGGATTCGCTTTCGCGAACGAGGCTGCTCTCAGGGCGCACAACAATTCGCACGAACCGGAGAAGTTCTCGCCCGAGTTCGTCACCAATCCGCCGTACTTGCTCGCGTACTACTTGGTGCCTCGCAATTGATGCCCGGCCCTACGCGCTGCCTCATTCCATCGTTCTCGTCCCCGCCTCGCGCTGATCTCTTCTACTGGAATCTGCCCTGGGAAGGGGTGCTAACTACCGGCAGTTGCTCCGCCTTTCGCCCGGGACACGACCGGCAAAATTCCGTCCATAATAATGGAGCGACTGCGCGATTCGTTTATGCAGAGAATATCGATCGGAGAGAGCACTTCACGGCTGACAAAGCCGGGCGTTGAAGGCTCCATCGAGCTTTCTCGCACTCAAGCCGGAGACACTGAACTCCTCCTCACTTCGATGCTCAGGGCGGATGGTTCAACTCTCAGCGATGACGGCCGCGCTGCGCTTGAGAGCGTTGCCAAGCATCTGAAGGGAAATTCCGTCACGCTTCGCATGACCGAAGGTCCAGAGGCGTTGGGCGCCGTCGAGAAGATTCTCACCACAGCAGGTGCACGGGTGCAGAGAGACGCCGGCGCTTCGGAGAAGTCTGCAGTTTCTCTCGCCGTTGCCGACCCCGACGCCGGCATTCATCTGATGCTCACAATAGGACTCACCGGAGAGAAATGGAGCGCGAAGTCGCAGCCCGGTGACACGAGACCGCGCGAAACCATCTCCCTTGGAGTTCTGCCGATCGGAGACAGCACGGATCCAGTTCAGTGTGACCGTCCTTCAATCAACTTCAGTTGGCGCGATCCGGACAGCTCGATGCACACACTCGAAATCGTCCCCGGGAAGAAAGCCCAGTCGTTCGATCTCTATAAACGCCCTCATACCAGCGGTGAAGCTGGGCCTCGCATGCCATTCGGCACACCGATAAAGGAGGGGCTAACAGAGAAGGCACTTACCGAGATGCTCGCTCCGAACCTCGCCTCCCAGGAGATCCGGCATGACAACGGAACTGCCGTAAGCGAGAAGAAGATTCGGACTGCAATTAAATCCGAGTTCGACCGCCTCGAAACCTTGGCAAAGGAGCATTCGAAGCGGCATTGGATGAAGAAAGCCGGCTGCGCTGTCGGCTTGCCTTAAGGCTGCTCGCTGCAGACAACTGGAACGGCTGGGATGCGGCGCAGAAAGATGTCGCTCAAATACGGGATGGCACCGGCACCGCAGGTCAGCTGAAGTGCTCTCGCTCCCTTCGTTGAATTTGCCGGCAAGTAATCAGTCCCTAAAGCGAGCAATCCCTTCGACGAAGCTTGTCGAAGCTCCTTAATATTTTGCGCGCGAGTGCGGCTATCGACGGAAACGTATTTTCGCCGATCGAAGTCATAGCTCAATGAAACGTCCTCCCGGTTCCAGCCGTCGAGATACGGACCGATCGACTTCAAGAGCGGAAACCCGTTCTGCGCAAAGAGATACTTTCCATCGGCATGAACGAGGGTTGAAAGATCCTGCACGAGCCGGAACATTCCGCTGCGCTGCGTGCGGTGATCGATCACCATGTCGACGTTATCGAGAAACAGCCCATCAAATCCCTTTGCCAAGATCACCGGTGCAACCTGCGAAAGAATCACCGAGCGGAAGCCCGGCTTCGACGTAGCGGTGTACCATTCGCCCCAATCCTCCCAGAGCTCGAGGCGAAACTTCTTCACCTTGGCGAACCAAGAACGATCCTTCTCAATCGTACCAACCGACAGATAGCCGAGAACGATCGCTCCCTGGTCGTGGAGTACCTGAATCTGCTCAGCTGTCGCGCCTTCACCATCAATCACTACAAGGTCGTGTGACGCGAGTTTCGCTAATGCTGCCGGCTTGAGCGCACCATCACCGATCCCAAACGCGAAGCTTTTCACCGCTGCAAGGCGAGAATCAGCTGGAGCCGCCGAACAGACGGATGCAAAACAGTTGAGCAGACCGGCGACACAGAGCGCTTTAAGGATGTTTCGCCGGAGTTCGGGTCTAGAGGAGTTCTGCATCTTCCAATAAGGTCGTCACGGCATCAGGGATGGTTTAGCCCTTCTCGGCTCCCCAACTCATGTCACTGGAATTAGCCGCATTTGAACGAGCTTTTTGAACACATCTATCTCGATCTGGTGTCGGATCTTACACGCTATTTTCGAGCTCTGTTCATTTCGATCTTGCTTGCGGTCATCTCGTATCTGCTACTACGCGCCGCGAATCCGAGCTCTCGCATCCTCCGGGCCGTCTGTCTCTGCGTTCTATTGTGCTCAGGCACGGGAGTCGGCTTGCTGCTCTATGGGATGCGAACCCATGGCTTGGGACAGGATCTTCAGTTTCAGCGTGCCGCTGCACGAAATCATCAGGAGCAAGTTGATATAGCGAACGGCTGGCGCGCTGCTCTTGGCGGCATAAAAGTTGGTGTCACTATCAGGGCAGGTACAATCAACGGGGTCAACGCCCTTCACAGCCGGGATGGTAAAACTTTTTTACTCGCGGGGAGCATCACGCCAACATTGGCGGATGATCATCAACCGATTGGCATTGCAGAGCTGAAAGGCACAGCACTGGATACCTCCCTGTCTGAGCGGCTCGTGCCATCGGACCTCGCGGGATTCGCGTATGGCATGCGATCGAACTCCAAAGGGAACCTCGTTCTGAGCGGACGCTTTCTTTGGAAAGGCAAAGAGGTTTGCGCCGTAGAAATCGATTCTAGCGGCGCTGTTCGGAACGCGCTTCAAAGAAGCGCCCTTGCAAGTCCTTGGAGCTCCAATCCCTTTGAATCATGTGCCTTTGCGGAGTTAGAGGTACTTCAGGACGATTCGATTCTGCTCATCATCCGGAATTCGAATCAGGAAGTTTCCGTCACCCATGCAAGCGGAGATGGACGCGTTCTTGCACAGAAAGTTGTCGCACCAGAACTCCAGCCGTCTCGTCAGCCGAACGAAGCCTTCCGATGGCTCCTTACGCCTGATGCACTGGTCGTCTACTCACAGCAGCGAGCAATTTTTTTCTCGCTGCCGGAGCTAAAGGAGCGGACGATCCGTTTTGAAGAGCACATTCCCGGGTTTCGCAAGCTCCACTATGCGCAGGTTCCTTGCGCCGATGAGCAATGCGGCACTCCCGGTTGTCCTTCGAAGCTCGAGGGATCGAGCCTCTTGGCCATTGCCCCGCACAAACAGAAGCTTTTCTTTTTCGTCGAAGAGCACTCGCTCTCGACCGAGCTGGTGAAACTCCAGACAGGATGGCTCACCGGTGGCGGACAGTTCGCGCGTCTCTCCGAGATTCCGCTGATGACATGCAACAGCACGGTTGTGCGGATGTCCGAACACGATCAGCGGGACAATCTTCTCTTCGCCGGACAGATCTCCATCTCAACGGAAGAAAGAAAATGCCTGCCACTCACACTCTGGAAGATCAACGACACGGGCGCTCTCGACTTGGAGTTCTCTTCCGCCGCTTCGAAAACCGTTTCGGCGGCTCTAGAAAGTGACATCGCCACGGTTGAGAGAGTTTCCGAGATCGCGAGTGGAAAGCTGCTGATCGTTGCCACCGCGCCGGACTCGAATCCCCCACCAAATCTATTCGGAATCACGACGAAGACGATGCTGTTGTCTGTCGACGGACACACGGGCTCCGCCCTCTAGCCACCCCGGCCGCCGGCCGAAATTGGTACATGGCACCCCGAAATTGGTACATGGCACCATTTTACTGTGCTGTATTAACTGGCTTTTTGGCCGCATTGTCAGATGGGAGCGATGGAGAAAGGGCAGTTGAGAAATCCCCCGGGTAAAGAAGAGCGCCTGGCGACCCGGGTCGCTTTTTTTATTAACGGTCTGGGAATGGCTGCGTGGGCTCCACTCGTGCCGTTTGCAAAGGCTCGACTGAGCGTCGATGACGGGACTTTTGGAGCGATCTTGCTGTGCCTTGGTGCAGGATCTCTTGTCTCGATGCCGTTCGCCGGAGCGTTGGCCGCTCGGATCGGTTGTCGCCGTGCAATCTCTATCGCAGCTCTGTTGATCTGCGTTCCGCTACCTTTGCTCGCAACAGCTTCGACTCCGATGATGCTCGCGCTTGGTCTATTTTTATTTGGTGCCGGCGGCGGTCTCATTGATGTCGTTGGCAACATCCACGCGATCATTGTCGAGAAGGCGGCCGGTCGACCGCTCATGTCAGGATTTCACGGACTGTTTAGCGCCGGTGGAATTGCGGGAGCGAGTGGCGTGAGCGTGCTTCTCGGAATGGGTGCAAATCCACAAAGTGCCGCATTGATTGTTGGCACGACCGGATTGCTGCTCATCGGAATTTTTGGACGCCGCCTCCTCCCGTACGCCGAATCTGGAGAGCACAAATCGTTTGTCATTCCTCGCGGCACGATCCTTCTCATCGCGTTGCTTATTTTTCTGATCTACCTCGCGGAGGGAGCGATGCTCGATTGGAGCGCAATCTTTCTCACAACTGAAAAACAAGCTGGTGCAGAGTCTGGAGGGTTTGCATACGCAGCATTTGCCTCAGCGATGACGATTGGCCGCCTGACAGGCGATCGAATCGTTCAACACTGTGGTGAGAGGCGGATCTTAATTTTGGGCAGTCTCTGTAGCACGGCTGGGCTGCTCCTTGTCACGATCCTGCCCACTTGGAAATTGTGCCTGATCGGATTTGCTTTCGTCGGAATCGGAGCGTCGAACATCGTTCCAGTTTTCTACACGCTTCTCGGAAAGCAACGGATTATGCCAGTCAACCTCGCGGTCTCATCGGTCACCACTCTGGGTTATATGGGGATCCTCGCGGGACCTGCATTGATCGGATTTGCATCGAACGCCGCGAATCTCTCGGTCGCTTTTGGAATTGTCGGAGCGTCTTTGATCCTGATCACGATCAGCGCAAACTACGTATTGCGCGGTGTGGCATCCGACAGATGATAATTTTTCGATGCGGGCGGTCGAGTTGAACCTTAAGAGCGGGGGCAGCGTTAACTTCCCGCCGGTTGCTCGAAACTACGAGCCCAGCTGCTCGAGCAACTTGCGCCGGAGGAGCGACGAAACCGGAATCTTTGGGTCGATGCCGAGCGCCGAAATGGCGCGCTCGATCTCCTCGTTCAGCTGGTGGCAAAACGCGTCGTACTTCGCCTTCATTCCATTTTTATGCCAGGAACGGGGAGGGTTCTCGCGTCCCTCAAGCATCCCCCGGATCCCGGCCGCATCTTCGAACTCCGCCGGCTCGCTTTCGAGGAAGAAAAGCGGCGACGGAGCGCGGTGCGCATCGATCAGATACTGCAGAACGATCGCCTGCGTAGTGCCGTACTTTGCATCCAGCAGCCGCCGCGCGGTGTCGCCCACCGGAAGTGTCGCCAGCGGCGTCATCAAGCGCTCAAGCCATTCCGCCGGATAGCGGCTGGTCGACAGGACCTCCAGAAACTGGAAGGCGGCGGAATCCATTTCGCTGCCTCCGACATGCTGCCCAACTTTGCAGCCGACGGCACCCACGCCTTCTTCGATGCCGATCAAAGTGCGCTTTCCCATGTTCCGTCGCTGGCGCAGCGTTTCGGGCAGGACGAAGAAGAGTTCGCCGACGTAGCCCATACCTTCGCGCTCCAAGCCATTCCACCCGCGCATGTCGAGACTGATGCCATCCAGGTGGATGAATCCCGGGTGCCAGGCGAGAGGACGCACTCCCGGGGTGCTGACCGCCGACAGACAGACAGAGAAGAGCGAGACCTGGCACTTCTCCGGCTGAAGCACCTCCTGCGCATCGACCTGGACATGAAGCCCCATGCTGGCCGCGACCGCATGGACCGCAGACATCAAGGTATCATTGTACGGCTCCAGGTCCGGCACTTCGGAATAGGTGTGAAGGCCGGTGAACAGCTGAACCACGAGGTCGGCCGGACACACCGCTACCAGCGGATCGAACTCCGGCATCACCGGGCGCTCTACCGGATAGAGCATTGTCGTCTGCTGCCGCGCAGCGAGTGGCGTCGGGTACCACTTCCCCATTGACGCACCCCTGCCGGGCGAGAAGACGCCGGACAGCGCTCGATCCAACCGCGCTGCGAGTTCCTGAACTAGGTTGCTGGGTGCCTGCCCGCCGCGAATGATGGCGAACTGGTTGTCGACGCACACATAGGTTTGTTGACTGGACATCCCCGCCGGCGGGTATTCGCCGTCCGAGATGTCCAGCCAGATCAATCTTCGCTT
>CAYOAK010000110.1:0-7680 GCA_964401925.1 uncultured Bdellovibrionales bacterium
AGCTGCCCATCGAACGTAATTCCTGCCCCTGTATCTGCGCGACATGGCGGGGGAAAGCCGAGGGTGAGAGTCGTGAGGAGGAGCGCTGCCTCGAAAATACGCGCGACCCAAATTTTACATGCTGTATGATTGTTTTTGGTTGGCAATTTCAAGGCTCGCTCCGACGGTCATTATTGTCGAGGTCGTGTCGAGTCCATTTGATGCTGATCAAATGGAACGCATTTTTTTAATGTTACGGGCAGGCGGTTGTGAGGCAATGAAAGCGGCGGCCAAGAGAATAGTCGAATAAAACGCGTGATATGCAGTTGAGAAACTTGGCGCGCCGAACCTCCGCGATGGTCTTCGAGGAAGAGGAGGATCAAACATTCGTTCGGATAGGACGGAGTTCTGAGCCGGTGGAGAAGCCCACACCGCTACCCGGCCCCATGGCAGACAAATTTTTTGCAGGCGGTGCTCTCGCGGCTTTCATCGGCGGAGCGGGCCTTGGTGTGCATCTCTGGCTGATGCTGAACGGCACAATGCCGGTTGCTCAATCCTACCCGGCGATGCGGGAGATGCATGCGGTAATTCAGCTCTATCTCTTCTTTGGTTTGTTCATCCTCGGATTCCTGCTGCAGGTAGGTCCGCGAATGCTGAAGCTGCCGGTTCATCCCACACGTGGGGCGGCGGCGTTGTGCGCAATGTTGCTCATAGCGGCAGTACTCGAGGTGTTCGCGCCGTTCAGTGTTTGGCCGCGGGTAGCGTTGTTCGTCCCATTTGTAATCGTGTTCGTGGCCTTTGCAGGAATTGTCTCGCGAGCAAAACAAGAGGAACGACTTTTCCTCGGAGTGTGGATGCTGATTTCAATCGGCTCGTTTGCCGCGGGAGCCTTTCTGCCGCTGTCGCAACCGGACGTAGCTCTCGCTTTTTTTTGGTTTGCGGTTTGTTCGATTGCTTTGGCTGCCGGAAGGCAGTTCATCG
The DNA here is from genome assembly GCA_964401925.1 of uncultured Bdellovibrionales bacterium. Taxonomy (GTDB): domain Bacteria; phylum Bdellovibrionota_C; class UBA2361; order SZUA-149; family JADYYL01; genus CAYOAK01. Next base: position 961 of record CAYOAK010000110.1, read on the forward strand.
TCGGGTTTCTTGGTGGACGACGGATGACGTCCCAAGAAAACATAGCTCTGCTCTTTCTCTTTTCCGTAACTGGGCTGCTCCTTATCGGTCACGCCTACTGGAGCGAGCCTCTCTTTCTCCGCTTCGCGGGCGTGAGCTCCGGTCTGACCTTTCTTGGATATTTTTGGTGGATGAGGCTCGGGCGCTCACCGGTCCGGATGGCGCAGCTGGGAATTGGTTACAGCTTTTTCTTCGCGGCCGTTTGGATGATTCTGGGCGCGGCAGTGCTCGCATTCCATCAGCTTGCTGATGTCTCTCTTCATCTCTGGTCTATTGGCTGGATCTCATCGCTTGTCTTTGGAATAAGTGCTCAGATGCTGCGCGGTTTGTTGAAATCATTTCCGCTCAGCGAGCTGACGATGATTTTTTTGATTTGCCTCTGGCAGACGGTACCGGCCGGCAGGGCTGGTGGAAGAATCTGGGGTCCTTCACTTGCCTTTCCATCGACCGTTGCCTGGTCCGCCTCGATAGTGCTTGTCGTTTGGGGAGGTGCCGTTCTTTATGCCGTGGCGAAAGCCTCCTTAAACCGGCGCAATTAGAAATCGGTGCAGCCACCCTCGGTCCGATGGCATACTCTCGCGATGAATCATGAGCGCATCTGCGAGCTCTTCCGCAAGGTCGAGCCCTTCTCCGAACTGCTTGAAGCTGATCGTCTCACCATCCTCGGTGCCAGCAAAGTGCAGGAGGTCCGGCCCAAAGAGATCGTTTTCTCGGAAGGTGACGAAGCGGAAGCCGGATGGGTGGTCGTGGCCGGCCGCATCGCGATGATCAAGTCATCCGCCAACGGAAAGGAATTAATCACGGAGCTCCTGCCCGCAGGAGAGCTCTTCGGCATCGTGGCGTTCGTGGATTCGCGGCCGTATCCGCTTACGGCACGTGCGCAATGCGAGGGAGAGGTGCTTCGCATCCCGCGTCGAGCGATGGCTCCGGTTGTCGACTCACACCCGCAGCTTGTCCGCGGCTTCATAAAGACCATGACAGCGCGCGCGCGCGGCGCTCAAAATTTAGCCCGAGCGCTTGCGCACGACAAAGTGGAGACCCGCATTGCTTCTGTTCTGTTAGCCCTCATCCCGCGGTTTGGCACACAGAGTGGCCCACCCTTGAGCCTTTCGATTGGACGACAAGAGCTAGCTGACGCGGCCGGGACATCCATCGAAACCGCAAGCCGAGTGATAAAAGGTTTAGAACGAGATGGGGTCGTAGAAGCAGCGAGTCTTGGACTCCTCCTATTGAAGGACCTGGGAAGGCTCGCGAAACTCTCGGAAACCGAGTAGCCATCCCGGTAACAATAAAAATTTGCCCCATTTGACGAAGATCAAATGCGGCGCCCACTCGATCAGGCATTATTCCATCGGGCCCTGGATGGAGATCTACAGCATGGTGACAAACAAACGGTCTGGCGGGCTGCGAAAAGCCGTCGGCAGGATTGGCATACTTGTATCGTTAGCATTCTGCTTCACCCCTTGCGGCGCGCAGGACAAAACTCCCGCCGATATAAAAGGCACCGAGGAAGCGGTCCTTACGGACGCACCGAACGTTCCACCACCCATCACGCGGGATCACTCAACCAAAGTTATCGTCCGCGCAGAGGTGCGCGAAGTCGAGAAGCGGTTGGCGGACGGAGTCACCTACGTCTTTTGGACTTTTGGCGGATCCGTTCCGGGAAAGTTCATCCGAGTGCGCGAAGGAGATCTGGTCGAGTTCCACTTGAGCAATCACCAAGGCAGTAAAATGCCGCACAATATCGACCTGCATGCGGTGACGGGCCCCGGCGGAGGTGCCACCTCCTCGTTCACGGCACCGGGCCACTCCTCGGTTTTCTCGTTCCGAGCGCTCAACTCAGGACTCTATGTCTATCATTGCGCCACTGCGCCGGTGGGAATGCATGTGGCAAATGGAATGTACGGTCTCATCTATGTACAGCCTAAGGTTCCCCTCCCAAAGGCGGACGTAGAGTATTACGTGATGCAGGGCGAGTTTTACACGAAGGGAAGGTTTGGAGAGGAAGGACAACAGCCCTTCGATATGGAAAAGGCGGTCGATGAGCGTCCGCCATATGTCGTTTTCAACGGAGAAGTTGGATCGATGACCGGGTCCAAGGTTCTGACGGCGAAAACAAACCAGACGGTGCGCCTCTTCATCGGAAATGGCGGGCCGAATTTGATCTCCTCCTTCCATGTGATCGGCGAGATATTCGACACGGTGTATCAAGAGGGAGGATCCGCTCCGAGCCATAATATTCAGACCACCATGGTGCCGGCAGGAGGTTCTGCGATTGCCGAGTTTCACACGGAGGTGCCGGGAACGTATGTCATTGTCGATCATTCGCTCTTTCGCGCCTTCAACAAAGGAGCTCTGGGGATGCTGAAGATCGACGGCCCCGAAGATAAGATTATCTACTCCGGGAAAGAGGTCGATGAAACTTACGTCGGAACGGCTTCCACTGAAGCAGCGGTTTCGGCTGAGAAGATTCGCGACCTCAAAGAAAAGCTCGTGGCAGCTGAGAAATCGTCTCCGAAGCTCGTTCAGTTGAACACCGAACTGCAAGTCGAACGAGGCAAACGCGTTTACACTCAGTCTTGCGCGATGTGCCATGCCGCCGAAGGCAAGGGAATGGAGAGTGTCTTCCCCCCACTCGCCGGAGCGGAGATCGCAGTGGGAGATCCGAAACGCGTGATCGCGATTGTTCTGCGCGGTCTCAGTGGTCCAATAACGGTCAAGGGAAAGACATATGATGGAGTAATGCCGCCACAAAATCTGCTCTCCGACGATCAAATCGCAGACGTGGTGACCTATGTCCGTAATAGCTGGGGCAATAAGGTGCCCGGGGTTTCAGCGGCAGATGTAACGGCAATACGGAATGAGCGGGCGCTGCAATGATGCATACGTAGAGGGAAGTTCGGGCCGGGCAATTGCCCCTCTGGTATTTACGTTGTGGCTCCTGTCAGTGACGTGCAGTTTCGCCACTGAGCCGAAACATGAAAGCCCCATGGCCACCGTCCGCGGCGGCAAATATACGGCGATAGTCAAAACGGCGGGAAAGCCCCCTTCTGCTCGAACGATCAATGCATTTCTGCTGGACCGGTATCCGGTGACTGTTCGCCAGTATTTGGAGTTCGTGCAAACGCATCCCGAGTGGCGGCGATCCCGGCAAAGTGACGTTCATGCGGACGCAGCTTACTTGCGCCGATGGAGGACTGATTCGGATCCGGATAAGCCGCTGGATGCTCCTGTTACGGAGGTAAGCTGGTTTGCCGCGCGGGCGTACTGCAGAGCACAAGGCAAGCGCCTTCCAATGGCAGCGGAGTGGGAATATGCCGCTCTCGCCGATGAAAGGCAGGCTGACGCGAGCAGGAATCCGGAGTTTGTTTCGCGGATCCTCAGTTGGTACGCTTCGCCCAGTTCGACGACCCGCAGTGTCGGCTCTTTTCGGAACAGCTGGGGCATTTACGACATGCACGGGCTGATATGGGAGTGGGTCGACGATTTTAATGGTGAGTTTACCAGCGGCGATTCGCGAGGTGACAACTCACAAGACGAGTCCGCCTTCTGCGGAGGTAGTGCGATCAATTTCAGCGACAGCGCGCGCAGCGAGTATGCGTCTTTCATGCGCTATGCGTTTCGGGGAAGCCTTAGAGGAAATTACACGATAGACACACTAGGATTTCGATGCGCAAAAACTCTTTGATTTTGTTGATGATGCTTCTCGGATGGAGCACGGCCAGCGGAGGCGTTCCGGAGCTGCCGGGTGACTCGATTTACAAAATAGAAAGTGTCTGGACCGCAAGTCACGGCCGGAAAACTTCGCTCAGCGCGTTTGCTGGGAAGCCCGCCCTAGTCGCGATGTTTTACACGCATTGCACCTCAGTCTGTCCCGCTATTGTCCAGACCTTGAAGCGAGTAGAGCCGAAAGTTGGCACCCGAGCACAGTTCGTTCTCGTTACGCTCGATAGCGAAAGGGACAACATGAAGGTGCTCTCGGAATTTGCTGCTTTGCACGGCCTCACGGGAAGTCAATGGACCCTGCTTACAGGTTCGGCGGACCAAGTCAGAGAACTGAGCGTCGCGCTGCAACTCAAGCAGTCTCCGGCCGCAAACGGTGAATTTATCCACACGAATGCCATTACAGTGCTCGATTCGTCGGGAAGGATCGTAGGGAGTAATCCCGGAGGGGCCGACCCCGAGCAGTTGCTACAGATTTTGGCGCCGCTCCTCGTTCGCTCGCCGTGAAGCCCGGCGAACTCCCTCAAAGCACGGGTGAGCTCACCATTTTCTTCGTGAGTACCGGTAGTTATCAGCCCACTGAATCTGTTTTAGATATCCCACAGATCGGACGATCTTTCGATTGATGTAAACCCTGACCTGAGGCTGCGTTTGATGCCTCTGGCCCGACCCAAGGAAGTAGTAACCGGGAATGGCTCTGACGATTGCGACCAATCTGGCGGCGATGCGCGCCCAGCGGCAGCTGGGAAGTGCGACTTCCCGGCTTGAGTCGAGCTATCGGCGGCTGTCGACCGGTCTCCGCATCGAACGCCCGTCGGATGACGCTGCCGGTCTTTCCGTTGCCACGGACCTGAAAGTGAACGCACGGATCTTTTCGCAAGGGCTGAGAAACGTAAACGACTTTATCAGCATGGCAAACATCGCCGAAGGGGCGATGAAGGAGCTTGGAACAATCCTCACTCGAATTGAGGAGCTGGCGTCGCAGGCATCAAATGGAGTCCTCGCTAACAAACAGCGAGCCGCCCTTCACGCCGAAGCAGCCGCCCTTCGGAGTGAATACAACCGGATCGTAGATACGACGACATTCAACGGACAGGAGCTGCTCGCAGATTCAAACTCCACCCATGATGTTCAGGCCGGTGGAAGAGCCTTGACTCTCGAGATCGCAAATCTCAACACATCGCTGACCGGGGATGGCACCTTTGCCGCGCCGGCCACATATGTCTCGGGAAACGGCCCGAACGAGGTCCAGCTCGTCGATCTCAATAACGATGGAAATCTCGATATTCTTGCAAGTGCCGCCGTCTCCGATCAGATTACGATCTCCTTCGGAAATGGTGACGGATCATTCAAGCGTGGTGTGAGCTATACGGCCGGCGACGCACCTTGGCAGCAAGGCGTTGGCGATTTTAACGGCGACTCGATTATCGATATCGCTGTCGCCAGCACACTTGATGGACAGGTCAGCATCCTGCTCGGCAATGCAAACGGAACATTTCGCGCACCTGTATGCTATTTCGGGGCCGGAGCAAATCGATCGCTCGAAATAAGAGATGTAAACGGTGACGGCACCCTCGATTTCATTGCCGGAGCGCAGACCGATAATCTGATACATGTCGGTATCGGCAATGGAGATGGATCATTTCAGGCCACACGCACCTACACTGGGACCACGTTTATCGATCGGTTTATCAGCGGCGATTTTAACGGAGACGATATTCTCGATATCGTTGCGACAAGCGATAGCGTCGCAACTTTCTCCATCTTGCTTGGAAATTCGGATGGAAGCTTTAAAGCTCGCACGAACTTCACCGGCAACGGCTTTGACGTCGTCGCCGCGGATTTCAACGGCGATGGCCAATTGGATGTAGGAATTGCAACCAACGGCAACGATCAGCTCACAATCTCGCTCGGGAACGGAAACGGGACTTTTTTAGCACCGACATACTTTACGGCCGGAGACTTGCCGATGTCGATTGCCGCTACGGATCTAAACGGAGACGGCACGGTCGATGTCGTCTTAGCAAACCAGTTGTCCAGCACATTGAGCGTCTTGCTTGGGAACGGCGATGGAACGTTCAAGGCCCAGTCAATAACGGCGGCCGGGAGCCTGCCCTATGATATCACGATGGGCGATATCAATGGCGACGGTGTGGCGGATCTGATCTCCACATCTTACGGCGATGATCGCCTGCTTTCCTTCATCTCGAACACACAAGAGTCGCCCTATTTGGAAGCCATAGATCTCCGGACCCGAGCTTCAGCCCTGCTCGGAATGGAGAAAGCAAAACGCGCCCGGACAAATGTTTCCGCGAGCGTTGGACAGGCGGGGAGCAGTCAGTCACGACTGCATTTTATTCAAGGACAACTCAGCGTCCTCAGGGAGAACTATTACGCTGCGGCCAGCAGCATTATCGATGTCGATGTCGCGCAGGAGTCGGCAAAGCTTGTGTACTCACAGATTCTGCAACAGGGCGCAGCAGCGATCCTCAGCCAGGCGGCCTTACAGCCCCAGCAGATACTCGCCCTTCTCCGTTGAGGCCTTAGGCACGCACGCGCTTCGACTCTCGCAGCGAATTATGGGGATAGCTCAGCTGAGCGCGCAGTCATGCGGCTGCTCTAAGGCATTGCCCATCCCAACAGATTGGTCTCAGAGACAGGCTCCGGCCCACTCTGATGTGCGTAGTGGGCACAACGAACTGATTCGGAACGGTATTCCTGGCAGAGACTGGCCGCAGCTCATCGACGCAATCTGATATGACCGCATGCTGCCCACGGACGACGGAGCACGCGAATCCGGTATCGCACTCTCCTCAGCCGATTTTTTTGGGCCTATTTCTTCTGGAGAACAGCGCCCCAACAGATTGGTCTCAGAGACAGGCTCCGGCCCACTCTGATGTGCATAGTGGGCACAACGAACTGATTCGGAACGGTATTCCTGGCAGAGACTGGCCGCAG
>CAYOAK010000110.1:7780-11754 GCA_964401925.1 uncultured Bdellovibrionales bacterium
CTCATCGACGCAATCTGATATGACCGCATGCTGCACACGGGCGAGGGAGCACGCGAATCCGGTATCGCACCCGCCTCAGCCGATTTTTTTTGGGCCTATTTCTTCTGGAACAGCGCCGCGAATTTCTCCGGATCGACGTAAATTTGGCGCAGATCGACGTCCCCATCGCGATCATGTGCAGGACGATTCTGCATGTCCTCAAGTGATCTCACGACCGCGACGGTCAGCGCCACTGACAGCTGGTTCTTTTCCGGATGTCTCTTCACATCGATTCCGGTGATCGCATATGTGCCACCGCCGGATTCCGAAACAAGATTGAAGGCTTCCAGAATTTTGTCGCCCGAAACGCTTACACCGGTGCGCCGGTTCCACACCTGTCCAATAGAATTTCCCGAACCGCCGAGTCCATCGATCGATTCGATGATCGGCACCAAGGCATCCTTATCGAAAGGCTGACCTGCTCCGGCAACGTAAGTCAGGGTCGAATCGATCGCCAAGATGGAAGCGGGCACAAGGACAGCAGAATCCCCTGCGCGTCCGGCTTCCTGCCCTACCGGTGGGATTGTTACCGACCGGATCTTTCCGTCGCGCTCGATTTCATATGCGATCGATCGAGTCGTCTCCCCGCCATCTCCGACACGCCCGCTTCCCGTGACGAGCACCGTCCCACCGGAGAATGGATGAAAGTTTCCAGCGATTGGACCTGCCGTCATGTCGCTGAAATGAACGAAGTCCCCGGTCTTACGTTTGATGTCATTCGGGAGCTCATATCCCCGATACTGATCGCCGTCGGCAATGTAAACGACCAACGTGCCGCGGTTTGACGTCCCAGAAATCACACTGAGATCCGGCGATGCCGAGGTGATATACACATCGTCAAGGCGAACTGCCTTTCCTTCAGCATCACGGACATCTCTTGAAAGCTCGGTTGACTTTCCATCAGTGCTCATTACCCGGGCACCAAAACGAATATCACCGCTTGCGGTCCTGATCCCTTCGTTGATTAGGACACGCGTCGCTCCGCCATTTCCATTGGAGATCGCTACCACTTCGAGGCTCAAATGCGAATCTCCGCTCTTGAGCTGATCGGGAAGACCCAGAAATTGAACTTTTGACAGATCGCTCGTTTGAGAGATACCGACATCAGACGCCTCGGGAGCGTTGATTCCAACCCGATACTGCGAGCTGTTCCATCCACGAACAACAGTCGCAACAGTGGAGCCGTCTGCGCTCAGCTTCCCGGAAGGAAGGCACTGGTAGGAGTCTGGCTGAACTGCCGGCATCAGCGGCGGACGAATCAAAATCTCATCTACCCTGAATGGAACCCGGGAACCTTCAAGCGTTCCGGTTAACACCGGGCCGCATCGCAGCTGTTGATGTGTGTCACCCGGGAGGATCGCCTGATAGCTCTCACCGAGTGTGCGAATCTTTCCGTCATTCCCAATGCTCGGAAGCATCGTACCGTCTCGGTTGATGCTTTCGTAGAGCGGGATTTCGCCCGAACCACGGTGGCTCTGCATACCATTCGAGAGCCCGGCTCGTTGCAATGAGATGCTCACGTTGTCTCCAGAGCGGTGTACGGTCGCAAACTCGGAGGCCACTCCAAGATCCGTTAAGGCCTGTCTCGAATCAGAGCTTTTTTTGGTGGTATGCCGGCCGGTTGGCGCGGTGTCGGCGCCATCCTGCTCGCTGCGCAGATGCTGCTGCCTTAAAAGTTCTTTCTTTCTTTCGAGGATCGTATTGCTGCTCGAGCCGGTAACGGTCGGCGAACTCTTGCTGTATTTCGCGAGCAGCTTGTCGTCAGCGGGGGTTCCTGTTTCAACGACTGTTTCGGTGGAGGTGCTTGCCATGGGAAATTCCTTCTATCAATTTCAGTCAGCTGTTGTGGGAGGATTCAACGGCGAGGTAACAGATATTCAAAAGATCTCGGGCCGCAAGCTGATTCAAACTGAAACGATCGGTTTTTGACATCCCTTTCTCGACTCTCTGCTGCCACAACTTCCCTCACTCCCCCCACATTCCTGGCTGCTTAGCTCTATTCGTTACTACCGCTGACACCGGTCATGTGGCATGTCCGACGAGATTTCCTATGCCGCACGCCGCAAAAATAGATTCCGACTCCTTTCTTCCAGGCGCGGTCATCATCGCCTCCGCGGTCGCGCTTTTCGCTGAGCTCGCGGTCATCCGGTATGAGGCAAGTGTCGTTCCGATTCTCGGTGTATTCAAGAATCTCTCGCTCATCGGATGCTTCTTCGGACTCGGCATCGGATTCTCTCGAGGAAACGCGGGACGCTCGACGTTGCTCGATTTCTTCCTGCGATTCTTCCTGCTCGTCCTGTTTCTGACGATCCTCAGGTTGGGCGGCGTTGCCACCGAAATTGGAAACCCGATCTCCGAGCAGCTGGCGATGGGCTTTGCGACGGTCATCGGCGGCGAACGGCTTGCTGCTTATTCCATCATCATCGCAATCTTCTTCCTGACTGCGTATCTGTTTATCCCGCTTGGGGAGCTTACCGGCTCTCTGCTTGAGCGCACGCGTCCTCGACTGCTCGCGTACGGGTGCAATCTTCTCGGAAGTCTTCTTGGTATCGGCGCCTTTTCGATCCTGTGTTGGCTCTGTCTCGGACCGATCACCTGGTTCGCAGTGATCCTTTGCGCGCTCGCACCCTTTTTGGTTTGGCAGAGGAATCGCGGTCTCATTTCGATAGCCGGTTTGGCGGCGGCGTTTGCGATGCTCGCATACGAGCCGAACGTCAACGTGCAGCAGCTATTCAGCCCCTATCAAAACCTGGTCCTCGCTCATTCGCCGGACACCGCTCCGACGATTGCGACAAACGGTCTCTATTATCAAAAGATGTACGATCTGCGTCCGGACAATCAATCCGCGGACGCCGTCTCAGGGCGGAAATATTACGATCTGCCTTATCGAATCATTCCGGCGCCGCACTCTGTGCTGATTGTGGGAAGCGGCAGCGGAAACGACGTCGCGGCCGCGCTTCGCGGCGGGGCGAAGGAGATCACCGGGGTCGAGATCGATCCGCTGATTCTCGAAATTGGAAAGCGCCTGCACCCTGAGCAACCCTATTCCTCGGCGTCCGTTCATCCTGTCGTAAATGATGCGCGCCGCTTCTTTCGCTCGAGCGATCAGAAGTTCGATCTGATCGTCTATGGATTGCTCGATTCGCACACACTTCTTTCGGGCTTCACCGGCGGCTTGCGTCTCGACAGTTATGTCTACACCGTCGAAGCCATGAAAGAAGCTCGCGCCAGGTTAAAGCCGGGCGGGATGATCTTCCTTTCCTTCGTGCTGATGAACGAGGCGTTCGCCAAGAAAATGCACGAGATGATCACCACGGCTTTTGATGGACAAGCGCCGATTGTGGTCGCAGACGGCTATGACGGCGGAGCGACCTACATTGCAGGACGTCCGCTTACCGAAGAGGAGCGGGCCCGGCTCGGTTCTGCCCCGCAAGTTGGAGATAACATAAAGGCTCTGCAGATCGAGACTTCGCCCTCTACAGACAATTGGCCGTTCCTCTACATGCCGGTAAGAACCCTGCCGACCTCATATCTCCCTATCTTGGGTGCGGTGCTCGCCGTCGCGTTCTTCATCCTGCGTCGTGAGCCGCAGCTGCGCGGCGGACAGATCTCGTGGACCTCGTTCCTGCTTGGTGCGGGCTTCATGCTGATCGAGACGAAGGCACTGACAGAGCTCGCGCTTGAGTTCGGCGCGGTGTTCTCCGTGATGACGATCACAATCGGCTCGATTCTCTTTCTTGCATTCATGGCGAATCTGTTCGTAAGTCGCGGCGGGAAACTTCCTGATCAAGCGGTGTATGCGGGACTTATCCTCTCGCTCGCTGCCGGCTTTTTTATGACCTACCGGCACGCAGAGATCTCGGCGTCGGTCCGTTCGTTTACCGTGCCGCTGCTTCTCACCATTCCGATGTTCTTTTCGGGAATCGCGTTTTCAC
>CAYOAK010000111.1:0-10536 GCA_964401925.1 uncultured Bdellovibrionales bacterium
TCTTCGGGGCGTTCTTCGCTGCTCCGATGTGAGCCAGGATCTTTGCAGTCTCACCACGAAATGCCGTTTCATCCGTGTTGAGTCCGTTCAGCATCGTGCTCCATCTCCTTGTGACTGCAGCCATTGCAATCGTTTCAGAGATCTCCTGGTCAGAAGCACCGTTCAGCTTCGCTGCCTGAGTATCGAAATAAATCGTCTCCGGTGAAGGGATCTGAGCCGCCACGGCGAGCGAGAACAGCGCTTTGTATTTCGGCGGAATCGCGGTCGAAGGATTCAGCTCGAGGCTCTTAAAATCCTGCCACGCTGCTGCAACTGCTTCGGCCGGAAACTTTTTAATGAAACCCGGAACCATTCCAAGCGTCAGCTCCATATCCTTGTAAGCATCTGCGGCCGTCGCGATCACTGCCGGGCTCGTCTGCTGGGCAGGAGCGCCGGGTGTCTTGTTCTTCAGATGGGTAATCATCCGATCGGTATCGGCCTTAAACTTCCCGAGGTCGTAGCCGATCCCGCTGAAGTACGTGCTCCAATGGCGCGCGCTTGCAGCAATGGCGATCGCTTCGTTTACCTCTGCTGTGGAGCCGCCGTGGAATTTTGCAACGTCGGTATGAAAAATTGCGCAGAAGCGGCACGGAATCTGGGAGGCGACCGCCAGACCCATCAACTCCTTATACTTCGGCGGGATCGCGGTCGTTGCACTTAACTGAACCGCTTTCATCTCATTCCAAGCAGCGGTGATCGAGCCGGGGGGATATTGTTGCAGGAAATTCGGCACGATTCCGAGCGTTGATCGAATTTCGGCGTACGTTGCTTCAGCGCCGGTCTGATCTCCGCTCCCCGTTTGCAGTGCATACCGTGGTTCTTCCGCGAGCGAAGATCCACTGACAAACGTCACGAGAAGAAGTGCTCCCATTATACGTTTCATAAGCGTCCTATGATTTAGTGAATTGGCGGCTTGCAGCCGTGCGCGGACTATAGGCCTCACACAACTGAGAACAAGTTCGGGAGAGCTAGAGTTTTCGAAGCCTCAGGAAATACCGGGAAGTTGGGTGAATCGACGGGATTTTAGTGCCTGATCTTTGTGCCAAGCGCACGGTTTTCGTCAGGGGGTCACCGTCGAGCAGGGCAACCAAGCGGAGGTCCTGAGCGATGCGCCTCTCATTTTCACCGGAGAGCTCCCACAGATCGACGCGCATGCCCGGAACAAGGATTGAACTGTTCGTTAGAGTCAGATCGATTCTTAGATCGATAAGACTTTCAGCGACCGGCGGTTGGTGCGGAATCGTAGCAGTGGGCGTTGGAGGATAAGGGGTGGGATACGATGACGGGTTTGGATCGTCGTATCCGGAATCGCCGCCTGCTGAATCTTTCTCCCATCGTCCACCGGACTTGAGCTTGAACTTCACGTTCCGGCCGGTTTTCGGATCGCGCATGTACATGTAACCGGCAGCGGGTTCTTCCGAGTCGGGGCGATCACGAACTCCGGTGATGTCACTGAGATCGACACTCGCGGGGTCCTCATCTCGAACCTTTCCCTGCTCTTCCCCCCCCGCAAGCGAGAGACTAAGTGTCCCGACGTTTCTCGCGAGCTCAATGCGCTTTGCATCGCGTTCAGTGACGAGCAACGTAACATCAACCGCGCCCTGGATAGCGACTCGTCCGTCGATGCTGGTTGCGCCGCCGGCTGAAAGAATTTTTGCGAACCGGAGAAGTGTGGTGACCTTCTTTTTTCCGTCCTTGTCCTGAAATGTGAAGAGCGTATCAACGCGGCTGCCCGGCTTCGCGAAGCCTTCTACGCCGCTCCGAGAGTCCACCGGAATCGTCACCGCGCGAAAGCCCGGCGGAATATTCAAACTCGAAAGCGGCGGTTGGTCCGAGATGAGCTCTTTCAGCACCGGCATTCGAGGGGGGATCATCTCGCGTGTATATTTACCACTAAGCAGATCCATCTCCCGCGCAAGGATTGCACCATCGGGCACTTGGTCCGCCGGAAAGCTCCGCCGATCGAACAGATTCGGGGTGAGCTTCGTTCCCGCTTCAATGCGCGCGTTCGGGATGAGAACTTCGACACGGTACTCCGGCGCCAGCTGAGGCGCAGGCACACCCGCACTCCGCAGCACATCATGATAGTCTTTGAAGCTCCTTTCGGTGACGAGCATCGCCAGCGAAGCGGCAACGAGCACTCCGATAGCCGGCGTCCAGCCGAACCAGCGGCGCGCCGGCTTTGCTCGCACTTCTGCTCCGGAAAGCCGGGTCATGATCTCCGCCTCAACATCGAACATTGCGGGCGCGCTTGCTTCCGCGAGCTTGCCTTCGAGCATCATCAATTTGGAATACTGTTCGAGCGCCGTGCGCAGATCCGGATCATCGGCGAGAAGCCGATCAAATGCCTCGCGCTCGTCGGCATTGAGCGTCGATTCGAGATAGTCGAGGAATCTCTCCTCTGCTTCCTGCCGGGTCATCGCTTCACCCCTCCGGTGGCGCAAAAGAGCTTCTCCCGAAGCTGGTTCCGGGCGGTATTCAGACGGGACCGAACCGTGCCCACCGGGAGATCGAGAATAACAGAGACCTCCTCATAGGTCTTCCGCTCAAGCGCGCAGAGCACTATCACGTCACGATAGATGGGTTTCAGCTCTCCGATCGCGTCCTGAAGCTCGGCGAGCATCCGCTCCTCCTCCGCTGCGGCGGCTCCGCTCTCCGCCGCCGGCTCCGCGACATTCTCGATCGATATCGACTTTGATCGTTCCACAAAGTTACGTGAGGAAAAGTAGTTCGAGCTGACGTTCAGTGCGATCCGGATCAGCCAGGTGGAGAAGCTCGCTTCGAACCGGAATTTTTCAAGACCCCGGAAGGCTCTGACAAAGGTTTCCTGTGTCAGGTCCCGCGCCGCCGCCTGGTCCCGCACCTGGCGGCAGAGGAGTGCGAAGATCCTTCCCTGGTAGCTTCGCACCAGTTCGCGAAACTCTTCCTTCTCCCCTCGCTGGATCCGGAGAATTAGTTCGCGCTCCTCCACCCTTTCGCTCCACGTTGCCTGAAAGTCCGGTGCAGATCCGGACTGCCCGGAAGGCTCTCACCTCTTTCCCGTCTCTGTCACGGGAAACCGAATCTCCAGCGGACGATCTCACTTCCAGCTACCGGAAGACGTGAGCACCAGCTCCCTTCGCTGATGAGTCTGCGGATCAATAAACGTGACCCGGTTTCGGGGAGTCTCCGCTACCGTCTCTTCAGTCGCCCGCGGAAAGAGGTTGTCGAGACCAACGGGAACTTTGGGGGCTTTCAGGCTCGCACTTACGGTATCGCCGACAAGAGTGAGCGATAGTGTGCCGACATTTCTGCCCAGTTCAATCTTTCGCGCATCGAGCTCGGAGACGATGAGGGTGACTGTCTTTGTGGTACCCGCCCCAGCGCCGGCCTGTGCGTTCGGATCCGTTCGGCCATCCACCGAGAATACCTTCGCAAACGGAACAATCGGCACCACCTGCTTCTCACCTTTTTGATTTGCCGCGGTCAGAAGAACATCGACCCTCGAACCGGCTTTGATGAACCACTCAACCCCCGAGCGTGAATCAAGGGAGATGGTGACCGCGCGCATATCTGCAGGAATCTGGCTCAACACGGGCATCATCTCCGACGTAACCAGCTCCGCGCTGAGAAAAGCACCGGTAGGAATGAGCTGCTTCGCATACTTTCCGATCAGAAGCGTTCTATCCTCTTCGCGGATCGCGCCTTCGGGGATCGAATCGGGAGAGACCCCAATCGCCTGGATCATGAACGAATCGATAGCGGTGCCTTCTTCGATCCGCTTGCTCGCAGAGAGAACTCGAACCAGGGTGTGCTGTGCTGCCCAGGCCGTGCTTCCGCTTGGACGTTCGGCTTCCTGTTCCGGCTTCACCCCAGTAAGGACCGTAACCAGCAAACCCAGAAGGACGAGAACGACGCTGCTGAGCGCACCGACGACCCATCGTAATTTTATTGAATAGGCATACACCGGCGAGCCGCCGAACCGCTTGGACATGAGAAAAACCCCCAAAAACAAAACATTGGTAACAAAACATTCAATGAACCCAGCGTTAGACCGGAGGAGGTTGAAATGGTTCGATTACAGGGGAATTCCAGGGAAAGTGCCCAGAAATGCAACCGGTTAGAGTGTTTCTTTAGACCCGGCGTTGGACCGGGAAAAGCACTTCCCGGCGCCAAAAAACGACACCAAAAAGAATCAACGCGTAGAGCATCTGGCGCATCGGTCCGAGGATACTCGGCGGAATCTCCAGCTGGCGAAGCGGCTCGGGGAGCAGAACAAGAAAGATCGTCGAAAGGATGACGCCCCAGAAAGAGCCCGGCCTGCCGACAATCACGATACTCAGGACGAAAACCATCTCGGTAAGGGTGAACGAAGAGGGATCGATGTAGTTGATATAGTAAGCAAACAGACAGCCCGCGATCCCGGCAAAGAGGGCGGAGAGCATAAACGCGAAGTTTCGAACCCGCTTCTTGTCCTTCGCGATCGCCTGCGCGGCGTATTCATTCTCCGCCAGGCTTCGCAGATTCCTTGCGAGCCGTCCGCAGAAGAGAAAATAGACAAAGATCAACACGACAACGTCGAGCACCGCCGTAAGCGCGAGAAAATTCTTGTTGTCGTAAAAATCAATCCCCCAAAATTCCGGCCGCGGGATTCCGGGAATTCCGAGCACGCCGCGTGTGAGGCTCTTCCAGTTGACGAGCAGCGCAGACACCACGGCGCTGAACGCCAGGCTTCCGATCGCGAAATAATCTTCGGTCAAGCGCAGTGAGATCGCACCGATCAGCAGTGCGAAGAACGCGCTCACAAACATGCTTGCGGGAAGACATACCCAAAAGGACCAGCCCAGCTCGGTGGAGAGCAGTGCCGTCGTATAGGCACCGATCGCATACGAAGCCACATGCGCAAGGTTCAGCAACCCGCCGAGGCCGAAAACGATATTCAACCCCTGGGCGAGAATCAGGTAAATCCCCACGAGGATCATTAGGTGGACGTAATAATCGTTCACGTCTTCCTCGAGCTTGTGTTGAACAAACCGGTCGGCCGGAACAGGAGGACCATCAGGATGATGACGAACGCAAAGGCATCCTTATAGCCGGCGGGCAGGCTATAGCCGCCGAAGTCCAGTCCGATGGCGAGATTTTCTACCAGTCCAAGCAGATAGCTTCCGGCGACCGTGCCCCAGATATTTCCAAGCCCTCCGAGGATCATCGCCGCAAAAGCTTTAATCGTATAGGTCTGCCCCATCGTCGGTTGCAGATTCGTCTCATAGCCGACCAGCACTCCGGCAAATCCCGCGAGCACTGTCGATACGACAAACATGGTCAGCCGGACCTGCCGCTCATTCGTTCCAAGCGCAGACGCGGCATATGAATACTCCCGGAGCGCACGGATCTTTCTCCCGACACTCGTCGAGTGCACGACAAACGCCAGAAGCGAGAGCAGCAGAATCGAGCTCAGGATGATCCCGATCTGAATCGGTGTGATGAAGACCCCGCCGATCTCGAAGCTCTGTCCGGCAGCCCCCGGCGAAAGAGATTTTACATTCACTCCGAAAGCCATTGAAACTCCGGACTCGAGCACGTACGAAAGCGCAAGTGTGGAGACGAGCGGGAGCAGCAGCGAGAGCTTCAGCATCGGGGCAATAAAGACCGCCAATGAAAGGTATCCGAGGATGACCAGCGCGCCGATCGTCAGCAGCCCGGAAGCCCAGATCGAATATCCCAGATCGACGTTGAACATGTAGTAGAGGTACGCGCCGACCATCATCAGGTGCCCATGGGCGAAGTTCATCACGCGCAAAAGCCCGTAGATGAGCGCTAGGCCGGCACCGGCCAGTGCATAGATACTTCCGGCGATCAGAGCGTTAACGAGGAGCTGCGGGAGAATTTCGAGCACGCTTAGACTTTCTCCGTGCCGAAATAGATCTCTTGCAGCGAAGGATCGCGCCGGACCACTTCCGGCGTTCCATCCAGGACGACCCGTCCCTGATCGAGAACGACTATCCGCTCACAGAGCTTCTGAATGAAGTTCAGATCATGCTCGATGATCAGAATCGTCTTTTGCATCTCTTGCAGTTTCCTGAGCAGCTCCTCGACCTCGCCTTTCATCTTCGGGGAGACACCGGCGGTCGGCTCGTCCAGCAGGAACAGATCGGCTTCAGTGGCAACCGCCCGGATGATCTCGAGCAGACGCATCTGTCCGCCCGACAAGCTCCCGGCTTTCTCACTCGCTTTGCCTTCGAGCCGCACCATCTCGAGGTAATGAAAACTCTTTGCGCGATTCTCCTTGGTCCGTTTGCTCCATGGAAAAGCGATACCGGGCTGCTTGCTTTCCAGGGCGGTGATCAGGTTCTCTAGCAGGGTCATCTCCTTGAAGATTCCCGGATTCTGAAACACCCGTCCGAGGCCCATAACGGCTCGGCGGTGCGGTTCGAAGTGAGTGACATTCTGGCCCTTGAAGGAGATCGAGCCGGCAGTCGGAACGTTGAACCCATTGATACAGTTGAAGAGAGTCGTCTTTCCACTCCCATTCGGACCGATGATGCCGACCCGCTCTCCCGGTTTGACGGAAAATTCGACACCGGTGAGAATCGGGGTGCGCCCGAGAGAAAACCGCAGATCCGAGATCGAGAGCATTCGTGCGCCTGGTTTGAATTTCGTCGAGACGACTAGTAGTAAATCTAGGCTAATTCATCAAAGGAGAAGCTGTGGTCAAATCCTTCCGGGTCGGTCTCATTCAGGAGCGGTGCTCGCCGGATTACTCCGAAAACATAGAGAGCCGGAAGACGCTCGTCCGTAAGGCGGCGGCCCAAGGGGCGAACGTTATCGCGCTTTCGGAGCTCTTCACCGGACCGTACTTCTGCTCCGTCGAAGACCCGAAGTTCTTCGACCTGGCTGAGCCGGCGCCCTTCAAGACAGTCGAGGAGTTCCGGCCCCTTGCCAAGGAATTGAAAGCAGTTCTGATCGTTCCCTTCTTCGAACGGCGGGCGGCGGGCGTCTATCACAACTCGACCGCTGTCATTGATGCGGACGGATCGATCGCCGGCATTTACCGAAAGAGCCATATCCCGGACGATCCGCTCTACTACGAAAAGTTCTATTTCACCCCGGGCGACGCCGAAGGCGACAAGGGCGGCTACAAGGTCTTCGAAACAAAATACGCGAAGATCGGTGTGCTGATCTGCTGGGACCAATGGTACCCCGAACCCGCGCGGATTACCTCGCTCATGGGTGCGGACCTTCTCGTCTACCCGACTGCGATAGGCTGGCATCCGAAAGAGAAGGCGCAATACGGCGAGGCGCAGCGTGACGCGTGGCGCACGATTCAACGCTCCCATGCGATCGCGAATGGCGTTTACGTCGCGTCCGTGAACCGGGTTGGACACGAGCCGACACCGGGAACCGACGGAATCGAATTTTTCGGAAACTCCTTTATCTCGGATCCGTTCGGAAGGATTATCGCCGATTCTTCCACCGAGCCTGCAATTCTGGTAGCGGACTGCTCGCTGGAGCATCTGGAGGAGACAAGACGGTTCTGGCCGTTTCTCCGTGACCGGCGGATCGACGCTTACAAACCGATCCTCTCGAGATTTCTTTAGGTTCGGATTTCGTTAAGCGCCCTATATTTTGAGTGTCCCATTTCGTGAGTGCCCCATTTTGTGAGTGAATTGCATTCGGCAGAGCTGGCGTCGCGCAACCTTTTGAGGATGCCGGCGGAATGGGAGAAGCACGAGGCGACTTGGATCGCCTGGCCGACGCACGAGACCGATTGGGTCGGGAAGCTTGAGCCCGTGATCTGGGTTTACGCCGAGATCGCCCGGACTCTCGCCCGGTCCGAGAATGTGGAGATCCTCTGCCAGGACGAGAAGCAACGCGAAGCGGCGACGAAGTGCCTGAAGCTTCACCACACGGATATGCGCCGCATCCGGTTTCACTTGCTGAAGACCGACCGAAGCTGGCTGCGCGACTCCGCTCCGACAGCGATCTTCTACAAGGACAAGCCGACCTGGATGCGCTGGAAGTTCAACGCCTGGGCGAAGTACGACGACTATCTGCTCGATGTTCATGTGCCTGAGCTTGTGCGCTCGAAATCGAAGATGGCGATGCTCGACGCCAAGCGGACGGACAATAGCGAACCTTTCGTTTGTGAGGGCGGCGCTATCGAAAGCAACGGCGAAGGCACTCTGCTTGTCACAGAGGAATGCTTTCTTTCCGACGAACAGATTCGAAATCCGGGATACGGACGCAAAGAGTATGAGAAGACCTTCGCGCAAACCCTTGGGGTCGAGAAGCTGATCTGGCTGAAAGGCGGAATTGCGGGGGATGACACGCATGGGCACATCGACGATGTCGCCCGTTTCGTCGGCCCAAGGACGGTGATGCTCGCCTACGAAGATGATGTGACCGAGGTGAACCATGAAGTTTCGATCGAAAACCTTCGCCGCTTGAACGTCGCCTCCGACGCGAGCGGCCGTTCACTTCAAGTCGTGCTGCTCCCCATGCCGAAGCCGCTCTACTTTGGTGAAGAGCGGCTGCCCGCAAGCTACGCGAATTTCTACATCGCGAATGAAGTTGTGCTTGTTCCGACCTTTAACGATGCGAAGGATCGGCTGGCGCTGAACATCATCGCCCAAGCCTTCCCGGGCAGGGCGGTAGTAGGCATTCACTCGGTTGACCTTGTCGTCGGGCAGGGCACGCTGCATTGCCTGACGCAGCAGCAGCCCGCGGCAACGGGAGCCTGACATCCGTGGATCTCCAGCTCCAAGACGAGATCCGTATTTTTTTCTACCGGTGGGACGCATTAGAAAGAACGCTTGGGGAGCGCGGCTCGTCGTTCCTCGATTTCGATCTGCTTCACTTGCCGCCGGCGGACCTTGTCCCTTATGCGGACCGTTACGAGGCGTTTCAATCTCTCAACGTACTGCGCCGCGACGTTACCCACGCTGACGAAAAGGCGTTTCTTAACCGCCCGATGATCGAGGAGAAGCTTCGAGGCGCTGATTTTTTCCTGCGAACTCTTCTTGGCGAACAGATCCCGTTTCCGCTCTATTTCGAAAAGACGATGGGCGCGCCTCCGCTGCTGGATCTCAAAGCCGCACTGAGCTTTCTCGACCGCCGCGTGCCCGGCGGCGCTCTTCCGGGAGAGCCCCCGGAAATTGTGCCGAAGGCAGTGCGCGAGGAGAGGATCATCACGGCCGCCGAATTCGCCGAGGGCGTTTCTGCCGCTGCCGACAAGCACTGTGCGCTCATCTGCGACACGCTGGGATTCACTGCGGACGTTCAATACCGGATTGAGTTGGATTCCGACGATGCCTATTGGAAGTGCTGGATCGATGGCGGGGAGGATGGATCGATCCGGATGCGGGTCAATTCACATCCGCGGCATGTTTTCAGAGAATCGTTGATTACAACTTTGGGCGGTCACGAGATTTCGGGACATGCGCTGCAGTTCAGCCTCCTGCGGGAGCAAGTTCGAACAGGCGCAGTCGATCCGGCGCTCGCTATCCTTACGAATTTTAGCAGCGAGATGTTTCAGTTCGAGGGCCTGGCACAGATTGTCGGTTATTTTCTGTGTCAGATCGGAGCAGCGGACCCGCGCGCGTATCTGCGTGAACACTATCTCTATCGCTACGATACGCTCCTGGGCTCCTTTCAGCTGCGGCTGGAGAACGGAGAGAGTGCCGCTGAGGTGTATGCAGAAGCTGCCGAGATTTCAGATCCGCTTTTCTTCAGCAGCGTGGTCGACCTCGTCAACCGGTTCAGCGTTCCTCTCATGCGGAGCTACCGGCACGTTTATCCGCCGAGCTGGCAGTTTTTCCGCCGGACACTCGAGCAGCTCGGCAGTAAGAGCAGCGAGTTCATGAAATTGTGCTACACGAATTTCTATACGCCTACGCAGCTCGCGGCGCTTCGCGACCAACTCCTCGTCAGCCCCGAACAGTGAAAGCTCCTTTGCCGGGAAAGGCCATGCGCGCAATGAGATCGCTCAAGCTCGCCAATTGGAGAAACGCCTGTTCCAACAATTCGCCGGAGAACGGCGCCAGATCGGGAACAGCGACGGGAACAAAGCCGCCGGCGAGAGCGGCCTGAATCCCCGCCGGGGAATCTTCCAGAACGAGAGTCGCTTCCGGCTGCAGCTCCAAGAGCGAAGCGGCTCGAAGAAAAATATCCGGATGCGGCTTCCTCCGTCCGGCTTCTTCCGGCCCGCAGACGGTGCCTTTGAAAATACCCAAGGGAATGTTCGCCGCCTTGAGCCGGCGTTCGGCCTCCTCACGCGATGTCGAGGTTCCGAGAGCAAACGGAACCTGCTGCTCGGCAAGCAGATTCATTAGCTCGCGCGCGCCCGGCTTCAGAGGCATCCCGTGGTGTTCGAGATATTCGCGGCCGAATCGCTCCCTGAGAATCTCGAGCTCATCGATCGGCAGTTCGGCCCCGTGCACCTGCACCAGAAAACGCTTAAACTCGGGTCTGCCTTTTCCGACCGCCTGCAGAAAGTGCTCCCATGGCAGAACGAGCCCC
>CAYOAK010000111.1:10546-11718 GCA_964401925.1 uncultured Bdellovibrionales bacterium
CTCCCAAGACATCTTCTCGGAATCGATCAGCAGTCCGTCCATGTCGAAGATGGCTCCGCGGAACTCCTTTACAACCGCCTTCATACAGCTATCTCCAGCTCCGCCGAGAACGGCCGTCGTTGCGGTGAAGAATCCTCTTTCTCCGAGAGCTCATGGATACGTTCGAGGCTCTTCGGCGAATTGAGAGCGTCGCGAGTGGGCGAAGCGGTTTTTGATCGTTGCAGCGCAGCAGGTGCACCGCTGAAAATAATCCGGCCGCCGGCGTCGCCGGGGCCGGGCCCCATCTCAATCAGATAATCGGCGGCTGAGATCACATCGAGATTGTGCTCGATCACGATCACGGTATTCCCCCGCTCGATCAACTTGTGGAGAACGCCAAGCAGCCGGTCAATATCCGTCATGTGTAAGCCGATGGTCGGCTCATCAAGGATGTAGAGCGTGTCGACCGCTTCGCGAGCACCAAGCTCCTTCGCGAGCTTCAAGCGCTGAATCTCGCCGCCGGAGAGCGTGCTTGTCGGCTGCCCAAGAGTCAGATAGCCGATTCCGAGGTCGGTCACATAGTTCAGGGTGCGCCGAATCGATGCGTGATTCGTGAAGATCTCCCGGGCTTCCGCCATCGTCTTCTTCAAGATTTCCCCGATTGAAAGTCCTTGGAAACGGATTTCAAGAGCGGCGGTGTCATAGCGGAGACCATCGCAGACCTCACATTCAGAGAGAGCATCGGGGAGGAAGTTCATCGGTACCTTCAGATACCCCTTTCCTTCGCAGTTTGAGCAACGCCCCTTCCCGCTGTTGAAGGAGAAGTAGGAGGGATTGAATCCGCGTGCTTGAGCTTCGGGAATCATTGCAAACAGCTTTCGCACATCATCGAAGATTCCGAGGTACGAGGCCGGGCAAGAAGTCGATGTCTTACCGACAGGACTCTGATCCACCTCAAGGTAGCGCTTCAGCTGTTCATGGTTTGCCAGCTTCGTGTACGTCTTCTCGACCTTCGTCTTCATTTTCTGATTCTCTTCGAACTCGTCGAAGATGGCAGGTACGAGTGAGCTGTGTATCAGCGAACTTTTCCCCGCGCCGGAGACTCCGCAAACAACCGTGAGCGCGCCAAGTGGAAACTCTGCCGTCACCTCTTTCAGGTTGTTCGCTCGCGCTCCTTCAATGCGCAGAAATTT
>CAYOAK010000112.1:0-11678 GCA_964401925.1 uncultured Bdellovibrionales bacterium
CGGTCGATCGAATTTCCTTGCCTGGACAGTAGGCTTTGCAGGAGTAAGCGACATGATGCCGAGCCTTCCAGAGCTCTGTCCGCTCCTCTTGCTTCACGCGCCATAGAAAATTCTCGCCTCCATTCGACGAGGCGATCTCCTGAACTTTTTCAGCTTGCTCCCGAACTCCGGCCGCCGAACCGTGAAACTCGAGAAGCAGCAGGTTCTGTTCAGGGAGACCGAGCTTCGAATAGGCGTTGACGACTTTGACCTGCAGATCATCGAGAAGCTCGATGCGAGCGACACGGCAGCCGGACTGGATAGTTTCGATCGCCGTACGGACAGCGCCTTCGAGTGAGTGAAAACTGCAGACCGCCGCCGCGATAGCTTCCGGAATTCCGTACAACCTCAGGGTGACCTCGGTGATGATACCGAGCGTGCCCTCGGAACCGATGAAGAGACGAGTAAGGTCATAACCGGCCGAAGATTTTCTTGATCGTCGAGATGTCTTTATGACGCTGCCGTCTCCCAGCACTACGGTCATCGCCAAAATATTCTCACGCATCGTCCCATAGCCGACCGCATTTGTGCCGCTCGCGCGAGTCGCCGCCATGCCACCGAGCGTCGCCTCGGCTCCCGGGTCGACTGGAAAGAACAAGCCGCCGGAGCGGAGCTGCTGGTTGAGCTCTACATGCGTTAATCCAGCTTCGACGGTGATATCGAGATCCTCCGGATGGAGAGCTACGATTCGCTTCATTCGTGACAGATCGAGTGAAAGCCCTCCTTCGACCGGAAGCACATGGCCCTCGAGCGAGGTGCCGGCACCAAAAGGCGTGATCGGCATTCCAGACTCGGCGCAAATCTTCACGCAGGCGCTCACCTCTTCGGTTGAAAGCGGAAAAGCCACTGCGTCAGGAGAAACCGGAGTATGCCACGACTCTCCGCGGCTATGTTGACGGATGACGTTCGGATTGACGGAGAGACGATCTCCGAAAAGCTCCCCCAATGCGTTGAGGGCGATCGCTGTTCGATCGGCTGAAAGTCGCGAGACGCTCGGTGCCATCCGGAGGATTTATCACCGGTAACCGAACTGAGAAAGCTATTGGCGCTGCTTTAGATAGGCATGAACAGCATCATTCAATGTTGGAGGGATGAGCTTCAAATCGGGCTCCGGCTGATTCAGAGAGGAGAAGAGGATCTTTACCGCCTCTGCCGTGAGTCCGGAACCCGTCAGCACGAACTGAGCCCCGGTTCGATAGACAAGCGACCGGTGGAACCGCTGCTGAAGGATCGACGTCAGGTCATTGAGATCCACACCAGCCCTCGATTTCGGGGTAAGGATCATTGTTTGAGAACCGAGTTGGGCGCTCACCTCCTGTAGATCGCCATGCGCAAGAATCCGGCCGTCGTCGAGCATGATAATCTGATCTGCGAGCCGCTCAACGACATCGATTCGGTGTGAGGAGATAATAAGCGAGGTCTCGGCCGCACACTCGCGCATGACCGAAGTGAGAACCGCTGCCTGCTGAATATCGAGACCTTCGAGCGGCTCGTCTAGACACAGTAGCTGCGGTCCGATGAGAAATCCGACCGCAATCTGCACCCGTCTGCGCTGACCCTTTGAGAGTTCGCGACCAAGCTTTCGGAAGAGAGCCGGAATCTGGAGTTGCTCGACGAGACCACTTCCCGATCTCCGATAATACTCCGCGTCATTGCGTTTAATCCGGCACCACAATCGCAGATAATCCTCGACGGTCACATCGGCGAAGACGGCGCCATTCTCCGGGGAGTACGCCATGTGCCGCTCGGGAGAGAGCCGGTTGACACCCCGCGAGAGCGTCAACGTGCCCGAGTGCGGCGTGATCAATTGCAACGCCGTCTTTATGAATGTCGACTTCCCGGAACCGTTGTGCCCGATCAGTGCGATGACACGCCCACGGCATGAGAATTCGGGAATCATCAGAGCCGGTGTTTTCCCGTAGCGAACAATCAGCTCCTTTGCTTCGATACAAATCTCGTCGGTGAGTGGGGTCATACCTCCTCCACGTGTGCGCCGAACCATTGGGCGTTGTAGCGAAGTGCGTGCCATGTCAGGAGGCAAGCAATCACACTGTGACACGCGAGCATGCCGACCGAGAGGGCTCCCATCGGCGCAATCAGTACCGGCGTTAGGCCGATTACGGGCAGAAGCTCAACGGTTTTCGCAATTGTCTGCCAGCTGCTTCCTCCTTCAAGGATTGCCACAAACCACAGTACCGATCCGCCGAGCCAGGCAACAAACGGCAGAACTTTGTGCATCAAGCTCGCAAATGGATATCGCTGCTTTAATTCTCCGATCGACACGATCGTTCCCATGGCACTCAATCCGAGGAAGACGGTAACTCCCCACAGCAGCAGCGCTGGGGCGGATGCAGCAATAAGGGGCTTAGATGAAACGTCCCTTAGAGCGGACATCACAAAAAGGAGCGGCACCAGAGCGGTCAACAGAAACGCAATAACCCTCACGAGAGTGAGCACCCAAAGCGAATGGTAGACTGTCCGCTTTCCACATGAGGCGATGAGCGGAAGGAGCACATCATTTTTCGCGAAGTAGTCGAGCACTCGCCTATGCGACCGGAGCGCGAGCCAAAGAACGATCGCCGCAATGAGCGAGGCATTCAATACGAGCACCATTATATTGCGGGCATCGCTGAACATGATTGGGGCGCTGAGCCCCGGCGGTGCAAACTCGACCTCACCCCGGATCTCTTCGATCTGATCCCACTCGGCATGCGCTTTGACAAGATGTCGGCTCAGGTCGACGAACCGCTCCGAATCGGCCAGAGCCAGCACCGCCAATGCGGCAAATGAGGAGATCCTCGTCTGTGCACCGTCTCCGGTAAGAGTGATTCGAAATTCGCTATCACAGTCCCGGCAGAGGTGAATGCGCCGTGTCGCGCCTTCGAATGTATCGACAATTGCGCTGGGGTCGAAATCAGCTGGGTTTTGCACTCGCAGAACGATGTCGATCGGCGCAATCGCACATCCCTCCCCCGCAGGCATCCCGTCAGCCCAACGACAGATAGTTACTTTGGCACCAGTCTCGGCTGTCCCGTAAAGGAAGCGTCTGAGGAAAGCTGAAGCTTGGCTCGTTGAGAGACGCCTCCCGTACTCGTTCGAGTGCTCATTGATAAGCTTCAAGTATGTAACCGATGCGATCGTCTGGACGAACACTATTCCGAGGCCGATCACCACCGGCATAAGCAACAGTGAAATAAACAGCCGGCGAATGCTGAGCAGATGCCGGGCTAAGCGAAACGCGTTCAGTTCGGGACGAACTTCGGTTGCTGCAGTATTCTGGTCTACAACTTTCATCAGGGATGCCCCAACAGGGCCCACACCGCCTTATGGGCCGTCGCCATCCCGATCAGCACGCCGCTAATAAGAAATTTTTTCGGTCCGGGAATCAGCAGGACGAGGAGTCCGCCCAGAAGGCCTGCTCCTTCAAGCATCTCGGCAGTCCGGCCCCTGAAGAACTGCAGACCGGCGGCGACCACTGCGTCATGTTCACCCGGCTGGGCTGCTAATAGAAGCACCGACATCACCGAGATGGAGGCGCCCGCGAGGAAGGTCTTGAGAGGCATGCCCCAATTCTTCGGCACCTCAGGCGGCACGGACTCTCCGTCTCCAGCCTCGTCTGAGAGTTGAGAGATCGTTGATTCCATTAACGAGCTGCCGGGAATGCTCCGAGAGCTGCTTTCGATAAGCTGATCCATTGAATCCAGGGCACGAACCAGTTCACTGCATAACCTGCAGTTCGCGACATGCTCGCGGATGTCAGGGGTGAACGAGGCCTCGGCCAGCTTTTCTTCCACCGCTTCGCACGAGAGTTTCAAGCCAGTACCTCCGCACGCTCAATCGCGTTCCGGCGCGTTAATGCTTTCGCGATCGCTACCCGGCCCCGGCGCAGATGGGTTCGAAGCGTCGCCTCCGGAATGCTCAGCATCGATGCCGCCTCTTTCTGATCGATGTCTTCGAAGCAACACAGGATCACAGCTTCACGCTGAGCAACCGGTAAACGATGCAACTGCGACTCTAACCACTCAGCAGTTTCCTTGGCCGTGAGGGCTTCAAGAGCGTCCGGTGCGTCCGTATCCCGATCCGGAAGCTCGTCGTCCAACAGCTGCTCGCGGATCTTGCGATGGTGCGAACGGGACAGGTTCACCGCGATCGTCAAGAGCCATGGAATAAGCCGCCGGGTAGGATCATACTGCTCACGCGATCGAACAACACGTAGAAGGACCTCTTGAAAGAGATCATCGCGATCCCCGGGTGCGACTCCCAGTCTCACAAAATATGAATAGACTATCGGTCCCGCTATCACGACAAACTCCCGCCGGTCGTCGGCCCCGTCACGCAAGAAGAGCGATTGCAGCCGTTCCTCAAGAGCTATGGAACCGTTCTTCATGAAAACCGGGAATTCCCTTCCAGTCAGTACATACGCACGAGTATGGCGATCTGTTTCAAATCTATTTCTCGGGCGGGAGTGCAACAAAAGAACGAGGCGGGGCGTAACTCTCAAAAGCGAAATGATTCGCCCTTACAGGAGTTATGGAGATGAGAATTGGAATAGATAACTTAATGGTTCTGTGGAGAAACCTCGCGCTGAAGAGCTTTGTGCTGTCACTGGCAGCGTACGAGCTGATCGCACCCGTCCGAGCCGAGGCCCAAACCGCCGATATGCAACGAATTGATGACGCGCGCGGTCTCATCTTGCAGCTTATCGAAGGTCCTTTCGGAGCCCTCGTCATGACGGTATCGGGTTTGGTTTCGATCATCGCTGCGGCGATGGGTGCCTACCGGGCGGCGATGTCGTGCCTCGTAGTAGCGGTCGGAGCATTTATTCTCCGGACATTTGTGGACATCTTTTTTCCGCCGCTGGCATGAGAGTCGGGCTCGGCGGGCCGAACGCTCTAGTCGAAGATCTTCACGTCTGCTGCTTTGAAGTGATCGTATCTGCCGGTCAGAATTCTCGCGAGCTCGGTCCAGCTCACGATCTGATGGCCGGCACCGTAGAGCCGGTCGACGGCAGCTTTGTCCGGCCAACGATAGTAACTCCCCTCTTCCGCCTTCTGCGGTTCGGGCCGGAGTGCGCCCTGCTCGAGTCGTGAAATCGTCTCCGGAAGGAGCTCTCCCGCACACCGGGCCGTCAGAAAGTAGTTCAGCTGCACCGACATTCCGGGCAGAGTCGGGTACCGCGATTGCGCGACGATCCGTCCGGTGTCGACCGTGGCGTCATCGATGTAATGGAGAGTCACTCCGGCCTCGCCGAACTTTTCCGAGAGCTCCCAGAAGTACGGCTGAATTCCTCGAAACTCCGGAAGGATGCCGGGATGAATATTGATCACACCGTGTGGAGGAATTGCGATCAGATCCGGTTTGATAATTTGATGAACGAGAGTGACGATTACTGCGGGCTCGAAGTTCCTGATGAAGTCGAGCGTGACAGGCGACATGATGTCGCCGCTCTGATGAAATGGAAGCCCATTCCGCCAAGCGATCAAGCGCAGCCGGCGAAATATCGCCCCGCGCTTAAGGATCTTCGGAATCAGCGCAATTGCGGAGGTAACCGCCGCTTCTTGGAGTTTGTTCCATACGAATCGCTTCGACAGTTGAGGCAGGATGCGGTCGGCTGTTTCCTTCCGGCTCTTTCCTTTCAGCACGAGCGGGATCTTCACTATCGCAACTTCATCCGCTGGGCGCGCATGGATGTAATGTTCGATGATGTGATTGTGAAGACTGAATTCGTTGAAGATAAACAGGACTTTCATCGGAACTCAGGCCCAACAAGTACGTTCGCGTGACCAATGCTCCGAATCCGATAGTTCGCCGACCGCGCGACGCCAATCGGCTCTCCGTCAATCTGAATCCTTGCTCCGGTGGAAAGCGCGGAGAGCTCCCATTCGGCGCCACTCCCGACAAGCACCGGTCCGAACCTCGGCTCCCGTTGCCGTGTGAGCATCGGTATGTAATTGAACGGCGTCGGCACAATCATGCATTCGATCTTATCGTCAAACGCTGAGCCGACGTGATTCAGTTGAGCAAGCCCCATGACCGATCGAATATTGGCAAACAATATGCTGGCACTCCCGTTGATCGCACGCGGCTCGCCGTTGGGAAGCTGTCGAACCTCCGCGGACACTCGTGTCATGAGATGCCGGAGCGCCGACGCGGTGTAGCCCATTCGATTCATCCACACTCCGCGAATCGCCCTCCAGCCTGGTGATTGGCGCCACTGATCGAAGGTGTGAATGACAGCGGCATCGAATCCGAACGAGAGGTAGTTTATGAATAGATGCTTCTCAACTGGGTCGGTCGTGCTTTGGAGAGATGAAACCGTAAGATTCCGGCTTTCGGCCCCATGGAAGAAGGCGCAGATCTGTGCCGCACCGGCTTTGGGAAGGTCACGCGGCATTTTCAGCTCCCGCGCCAGGTCATTTCCCGTTCCAAGAGGGAGCACTCCCACTTTCACCGGGGAATCACCCAAAAGTGCGATGACCCGGGAGACTGTTCCATCTCCGCCGCCTATAACAAAGGTAGAACCGCGTGTGCCTCGTTCAATCTGAGCATGGAGCGTATCGGGATTCAGCTCTTCAACGATAAGCCGGCTGTCAGCTGCTTCCTCCAGCTGTTTCAACGAACGAATCAACGCTGCGGCCAGGCGTCCACCCGAGCGGGGATTGATCAGAAAAAAGATCTTGTCTCGCAGATCAGCCAAACGGCACCATTATCACGCTCTTTCAACCAAGGATTGGAGTTCGCCCATGTTGTATCTGAATAATCTGCTCCGCCATCCTCTTTCGACTGCGCTCACGTCCCTTTGCATCGCTTTCTCTTGGTCCGCTCCCGCAGCCGCCTGCATACATAATGTTTACGGTTTGGGAGAGTTGGAGAAACGAGCAGAGGTCATAGTCAAGGCGGCCGCCATCGAAACTGGTCTGGTTGACTCGACCCTGAAGCCCGGCGACAAAGAATTTCCTCTTATGCGCTCCCGCTTCCGAGTGATCTCGCTGCTCAAAGGGTCGGTCGCTGGTAGTGAGTTCACTCTACTTCATCGCGGCGAGCCATCGAACACTACAGGCTTCGCATATTTCTGCTGGCCCTCCGAGGTGGCCTACACGTTCACACCGGGGCAAAGCTATCTGCTCCTACTCAAGCATGGAGAAGGCGACGGTCTCATCCCGATCTGGAAAGATGGAAATGACCGCACGGTAAATAATCCGGGCAGCTTCCCGGCGCTAACGGCAGCACCGGTCACGGGCACATTTCATGGAGTGCTGCTCGCTCAGATGTCCGAGCAGATCTCACGCGGAGAAGCCGAGCGGGCGATTGCAATGATTGACCAGGTCGCTTCATTGTCACGCCTGCATTGGATTCAACCCAGCGATGATGCGTTTACCGATTCCGAGGCGACGCATGCTTTGCTGCTTGGCATTCACCACACTGAAGAGCGGGTTAGAGCGGCGGCGCTATTTCGGCTTGCCGCTATTGAGACGTGGCTCACGATCGATTCCCCCGGAGGCTTTGGCCTCGGTTGCCATGACGCGAAGACTTTCGCTGGTAGGATGTTGCCCCCAAATGCGAAGGCCGAGGTCGCCGGTTCTCTCGAGGCGCTACGTTCCCTCGCATTTGCGCCGTCCTCATCCTCCACCGTTCGCACCTCGGCGATCTTGATTCTCGGCGGAGTTTCCCACGCGACCGGGATTTTGGAGAAGGCGTCGGAGAGCCCCGACCCCCTTCTTCGAGCTGCCGCCGCCGTCGCCCTCCGTTACGACACCAAATCACAATTGGCCCGCTATGAGCGGCTCTCCAAAGACTCCTCGGCAGTAGTACGCAAGGCGGTCGTCGCTGCGATTGGCGAGGCCGGGGATGCCGAACTGCTACAAGTGTTTACACCGCTCCTCTTTGATGAGGACGCCGCTGTCAGGAAAACGGCGACCCATTGCCTGTTACGGTTCTCAGATAAGCCCGCGGGCGTATCTTTGTTACAGCAACTGAAGACGCAGTCGCAGGACTTCAATCCTCTGATTGAGAACGCCCTTGCGAAGGCGGCCCCGGCCGTCTCCGTACCCGCGTTACTCAGAATAATTCGCGAAAAACGCCAAGAGGTGCCCGGTTCTGGCGGAACGATCGCATGGTTCAAAAGCGTGGATATCCTGATCGCTTATCTTAAGACCCGCGGTGCCGATTATTGGGAAGGCGCGGAAGGACAAGAAGTCAGCCGCACGCTCGGCTCCTTTGTTGTCGAAATGTCGAGCGACCCGGCTGTATCCATCTACTCGATGCTCATTAAGGCCGGGCAGCACGAGTCCGCGTCGAAGTTCAGAGCGGCAAACTCTCAATATGCGACGATGCTCAAGCGGGTCGAGGATGAGGGTCCAGAAAGGTTTCTGGCGAACGTCGAGCCGAAATAAGCCGGGGAGATTTGAAAATCAGATCACGGCCTTGCAGACACCGTTCTCGCAGCGTATCAGCTTGGGCGTGATACAGGGAACATTTCGGGCACAATCAGGAAACTGAAAGGTCTTGATCTTTTCGCGGTTCACCACCGGACAAGCCTTGGCACTCCGGCATGTTGTCTCGGAGCAGTAGAAGAAACAGTCCCGCCATACCTCCGGCATAGCCACACAGTCGGAATCTTTTACACAGCTGTGATCCGGCCACCGCTCAGAGGCTGCGCGATCTGCCGATGCCGGGGATGCGAGTGCAATTAAGAATGCGAAGCTAAAAACGTAGCGCATAGGCGGTCCTCACGAAGATGAGAACAATCGCATGAGGAAAAGGGATTCGTCGAGAACGACTATTTCGCTGCAAGCTTCAGTAAGGCGAATTGCTGCGCATTCTGAGAGATCGACTGAACGCTCCCTTTTTTCGCAGCGATCGCAACAATGGCCTTCGGCGGGATTGTGCGAACCTGCGGAGCAGTTCCCGACGGTTCGACCTGCACAACGAGCGGGAGCTCTGACTGATTCGCGATCAGTATCTTTCCCTGCTTCGACAGTCGAAGAATCTGCCGAGCAGCTGATGGAGTCTTTCCCTCAATTCGAGTGCTCGTCGTGCTCCGGCCTTTCCTACTCCGTTGCTCCAGCGCCATCACGACTTGCGCTGCAGGGTCGTCGGGTCTCCACTCAATCTGCCCCCTACTTCCGAGATTTAACGAGCGACTGGAGATTGTGGACGATGACTCCGGACGAAGCGACGCGCGGATAATCTTTTTCACGAATCCCGCCGCATCCGTGATCGTGATATTCCCGGTCACAGCACCGCCGGCGGGATTCATAAGCAAGAGTGAATCGGTGGTTCGAGCCTTGCCCTTTCCGGAGGCCTTCTGAAATACGATGCTTTGTACTCCCGCTCTCCCACTCTGGAGCTTCGTACTCTGACGCGTTCGACCGCTGCCAACATAACGCCCGGAGACTCCACCATCAGCACTATCGGATAGAACGCAGAGGAGACCTGATCCCGAGACCAGCTTGTCCAATTTCACTGATTTCTTTCCACCGCCTCGCAGCGAGATTGGCTTGGAGCGGCGTGCTTTTGATTTTGAGATAAAGCGCAGGTCGACAGACTGCGCGTGCTTCAACGAGTTCTTCAGTTCGATTGTGCCTGAGCCCTTCGAAACGGGGATGCAGAGCTTCGAGGCCGTCCCATTGCCTCCGCCTGACCCGCCGGACGATCCATTATTCGCCTTATCCGCCGCAAACAGCCGAATTCGTGCTCCATCCGCGGATACGGCTCTTAGAAAGATGAGTGGTGTCTTCCCCCCCGCATCGAGTGTGACGAGGTTTGAGTATTTCTCAGTGCTGGAGCTTAAGAGCGAAGCGCCCCCCCATATTCCGTTCGGCGCCCGCTCAGCAACCCAAAGGCCGCTCCGGCCCTGCTTTCGAACTGCCGCAACGAGCGACACTGTTTTTGCAATGGAGAGGAACTCGCCCGAGATGGCGCCATAGAGCGGGAATCCGATCTTCTCTACCGCCCAGGTATCGAACGGACGTTTCTGCGCGTGCATTATACCCTGGCCATCGATGGACGAACCTTCCGGTGTATCACCGGCGAGAACATGCACTGTTTCATCCGGCGACCAACGGACGACTGGGTTCCGTCCAGTGAATGCCTCCGGATAGCTGAGCGTATCGATCGTCCAATTCAGTGAATCGGCCGAAAGTGCCACTTTCGTCCGGTGCCGAGTCGCGTCTGAATATGCGACGCTCACCTGTCCCTTTGGCGACACAGCAATACTACTTTCACCGCCGACATCTTCGAAGGCGCCGTCGAGCAACGTGACTTTCCAGGAGGCGCGTTTCCGGGCGAGATAGAGATCCTTTTTACTTCGTTCCCCGACACTGACGAGCAGCTCCTCTCCTCTCGTCGCGACCGCAAGCGTTCCGCGAACATTCGAAGAAACAGTAACTGCCGGGCTCCAAGCCTTTCCTCTTACGTATTCGACCAGGGTGCCTGCAGCCGCATTTACTGCGAGAATTGAAACCTCACCTCCGGCTGTTGCTGCGGCGACCGAGCCGGTCGCATCATAGCCGGTGCCCAGCACTTTGGAGGTCCAGCCGCTGCCGCTGCTTTCCGAGACTTTCAACTGCCCGTTTCGGGTGTTGATGTAGGCGAGAATCTGCGTCCCGTCGCTCGCCTTTACGGCGCTGAGCGAGTGCCCGTCACCGTTTACTCCGATGACCTCGGAGCTTTGAGCCACGCATGCCGACGGAACAACTGTCAGCGCGCAGAGCACAAGACAAGCAGCAAGAAGTAGAGCCTTCAAACCTTTCGACACGAAAACCCAAAACCCGGTCAACCCGTGAACTCATACGCACTCACAATCAGTGAACACGCTCGAAGCCTGATTGGTCCCGCGGAACCGAACAACCATCGCAGGCTCTCTGTCCGTATCGGAACGCAGAGAGCACAACCTTAATCACCGCCTTCGCAGCAGTATGGGGTACGATTCAGTGGTTTACTTTCAGTTGCGAGAAACTCCGGATAAAAAAATGGGCAGCGCTTTGGCCTGAAATTAACTTCCCAACTTCACTCTCGATCTTCTTCAGTCGAATTTTTTCGATTTGATAGTGGGTTCGTCGTTAAACGACGGCTGTTACATTTTCGTGACGAAGCATTTCGCCCCTGCTCTTGCGGCTTTGAGTATTGCTCTGCACTCGATCGAGCGCCTGCGAAATATCGACGAGCAGATCATTTGTATTCTCAATCCCGGCAGAGAAGCGGATTAGTCCATCAGTCAGGCCGTGCTTCTCACGCACCTCTCTCGGGATCTTCTGATGCGTCATACTTGCTGGATGCTCTACCAGCGACTCCACCGCCCCAAGACTCTCGGCAAGAGTGATTATTTCGAAGGAGCTGATGAGCTGTTTTGCCTGGTCCGAAGTCAGTCGAAAAAAGACGCTCAACATGCCGCTGAACCCGCTCATTTGTGCCTTCGCAATCGTGTGATGCGGATGGCTCTTCAGCCCCGGATACAGCACCTTTTCCACGAGCGGTTGGCTTTCGAGGAACTCAGCAATGGCGAATGCATTATGCTGATGTTTCTCCATTCTCATCGGAAGCGTTTTAATGCTTCGGCGCAAAAGAAACATCGACAGCGGATCAGGATGGAGGCCCATCGATTTTCGGGCGAAATCCATCTGCGATCGAACGGCTTC
>CAYOAK010000113.1:0-11670 GCA_964401925.1 uncultured Bdellovibrionales bacterium
AGTCAAAGAAGGATCGGGATGAGCTTCAGCAAAAACTCGATGAGGCCTTAAAGAAAAAGGAAACCCCGGTTCCGACTGCAGCTCCGGCGGCCACTGCGGTCACGACTCCCGCCGCAACGCCGCAACCTTCAGCTCCGGCTCTGCCTTCAGCACAAGCGGTTGTGCCGGCGACGGCGACCCCCACCCCCTCCGCGGTGCCGGTTCCGCCGATTTCTCCTACTACACGACCGGCGGCATTGCCGCCGACACCGCTGCCCACTACACAACCAACTCTGCATTAACCATTTTCAGTGAGAATTTTTGACGGCTTTCTTCGGCCGTTTCATCTGTTCGCGGCGGGCAAGTGCCGACCAATATTCCGTGATATTTTGTGCGCCGCGTTCAGTTGCAACTTCGAACTCACGTTGGGCCTTCGCGATGTCACCTTTAATGAGCGCAAGCTCGCCGACATAGAAGTGCGCCTCTGAGCGCCGGCTGCCCTTTTCTGTCTCCTTATCGCCGCTGTCCTCGATGAATTTCGCAATCGGCTCCGATCCCGCCATGCCGAGAAAGTGTTTTAGTAACAACGGATCGTAGGTGATCACGTCATCCTTCGTCCGCTCATAGGCTTTCGTTAATGCCGTCTTATCGTCCTTGCCCTCTCGAAGGCCGATGAGATATCCGAGAAGGGCTCCATAGGTTGTGTTCGGCGTCGTTTTTTCAAACTCTTCAAGCCGTTTTTTGGCACCGGCAAGATCGTCTGCCACGTACGCAACAAGCGCCGCATTGAATCGATGCCAGACGCCTTCCGCATTCAGGCGGGAAGCGGCATCTATCGCGTTCACCGCTAGCTTCGTTTCGCCGAGAAGGGCGTAAGTATAGCCGGCGTAGAGATGATTCATCTCTACGTGCGGACTGATCGTAGCAGCCTCTTCAAGATATTTTACCGCCTCTTGATATTGGCCTTTGCAAAGCTGTGCTTGGCCGATTCCGAATTTCAGGCTGGCTGAATCCGGCTTGATCGCCATGCTCTGATTGTAGATCTCGATCGCTTCGTCGCAGCGTTTTAAAGCGACAAATGCTGCGGCTTTCCCATCTAATGCAATCGCACGCTTCGGATCCTCTTTAAGGGCGAGGTCGTAGAGACGTATCGCCTCGTTGTAATCTTTGGTCGACTCGATCATGATGGTCGCGATCTTAAAATATGTCGTTGCCCTTCCCGCGCTTTGCACTTGCGGCGATTTTATCAATTCGTAACACGCCGCAATTTGAACCTTGGCATCGAGCTTCAGCGCTTCGCCGCGATGGCACCGCTCATTCAGCTCGTCGTAATTCCCTTCGGGCGAGCCTGACTGTTGCGGCACACGTGCAAGGGTCGTTGTGGTCGTCGTCGAAACCGTAGGAGGGGGCGGTGGTGGCGGCGGCGGCGGCGGTTTTTGCTGCTGGGCTCCCTGGTTCCGTCCAAACGAACTTTCACTGGACTGCGCGCTCGCCGTATCAAGGACGATCGCTACGAGCGCGAACAAGAGAATCACACCGCGAAAAAAAGGGTGCAGAGTTTGTTCAGCGCTCGTCATGCACTCAACGAATACCCCTGTTCAGATGCTGGGTAAAGACGACTTGCAGCTCCTTGGGACGCACGCACCCTTGCCCCGTGATATGAAGACATATGCTCAAGCGAGTCGAAAATCCTCAGAACCCGTTTCACGGAGAGTATTGCGAATGGATTGACGCGCCGGAGTCGAAGCTTGAAATTTTCGAGGAGCGCGCCCGCTCCATTATCTCGACAAACGACAGCCCCGATATCTCGTTCAGCTATTCAGTAAACCCCTATCGCGGCTGCTTTCACGCGTGCGCCTACTGCTACGCGCGGAGGACTCATCAATATCTCGACTTCGGTGCGGGGACTGACTTCGAACGAAAGATCGTGATCAAAGTGAATGCCGCGGAATTGCTCGAAAAGGAGCTGCGTAAAGAATCTTGGAATGGCGACATGTTGGTGTTCTCCGGTGTCACCGATTGCTATCAGCCTCTCGAGCTCACATATCGGCTCACGCAACGTTGCCTGGAGGCCTGCTCGCGCTACAGTAATCCTGTGACGGTGATCACGAAGTCCGCGATCGTACGGAGGGATGCGGATCTGCTTGCCGAGTTACACGAGAAGGCTGGAGCTTCTGTGGCGATCAGCATCCCGTTCGCGGACGACGCCATGGCGAAGATTATCGAGCCAGGGGCACCGCGAAGCTCTACGCGCTTCCGCGCGATGAAGGAACTTGCGAACCGCGGAATTCCAGTGGGCATCGGCATCGCTCCGGTCATCCCCGGCCTGTCCGATGAAGGGATTCCGAAGCTGCTTGAGCAGGCGAAGGAATGCGGCGCGGAGTTCGCCTTCATGACTCTGCTTCGGCTGCCTGCGGAAGTCGAAGATGTCTTCCTTACACGGCTACATGAAGGCGTGCCGGAGCGTTACGGCAAAGTAGTCGGCTCTCTCAAAGCAATGCGCGGAGGCGAAATATACAAAAGCGATTTTGGAAAGCGCATGTCCGGCGAGGGAGAACGGTGGAAAGCGCTCCGGTGGCTCTTCGACAACTGCTGTGAGCGACTCGAGCTGAACAAACGCCGGAGCGAGGACGCAGAACCCCGAAAGAAAGGGCGCGTACGCCCGGCACAGCTACAGCTTTTTTGAGCCCGTCGGCGCCCCGCTTAGATGTAAAGCTTTAACAGCGATCCGACAAAGAATGATGCGAGATTGCAGAGCACCGAGAGGATTCCCCCACGGATGGGGCCGAGCTTGAGAAGCACACTGAAGATTACCGCTTCCAGAAGAATCACGATTAGCTCTCCTTCCAGGAGATATTGATCAGCGTGGAGAAAGCTTGGAAAGACGAACCAAAGGTACGGGAGCGTGCAGCTCGATGAAAGAATGCCGACGGCAATGATATCTCTCAACCTCAGCTCTTGGTAATCCCGCGGATACAAAGTGCGAAGCAATCCGATCAGCAGCGGAAGCTCGACCGCGATCGAAAGAAGAAGAGCGACCAGGAACCGGCGCTCGAACAACAGACTTTCAATCTGAGCGAACTGCATAGGGCGTTTTAATCTTGTCGGCCTTCCAGGCCGGCGTTACGGGATGGTGAAGGTTGCTTTACACGTTCTCTGACCGCCGGAATATTCGCACTTCGAGAAATCGATCGGCTCGGCACCGTAGTTGGTAATTTTAAATGGTTTACCGCCGGCGCTTCCCGTCATGTCGCAGGAATCGATCCGTCTGTAGTTCAGATAGTAATTCTGCTGGATCGTGCAGCCATAGTGCGGGCAACGACCGGAGAACGAAAATACCTCTTCCCGTTTCTTTGGCTCTTCACTGCGGCCGGGCCAACTCATATAGCCCTGGCAGCTGACACGAAACTCAACTGGTTCCGTTACGTGTGCTCCGTTTCGCTCAAAGTAAAGAATCGTCTCGGTCGGTACTGCAACATCTGCCTGAACGACGCGGCACAGGAACAACAGAACGAAGCATGGGAGAAGTCGAGCAATTCTTTCGAACATAATCTCCCCCAAGCAGCCGCTTTCAGACGCTGGAAAATGCTTCATATCTGGAGCAGAGAAAAACGTTTCAGGATACTGCTCTACAAGCAAACGCGACAAGAGCGTACTTTTTTTCACCCTCGCCAAATCGATCTAACTCCAGCAGGGTAGCGCACAGTTGAGGGCGGAGAACATCTAATCCTGTTTGCAGTTACGGAAGATTTCCTTAATGACCTATCGAAGAGTTCTCCTACCTGCCGCGGTGCTCGTGTTTTTAGGTATAGGCTCTGCCGCTGCCGATCCGCTGAATGCATCCGGTGATCTCGCAGGCCTTCAGGCGCTCTTCAAAAGATCTGAGGCGCATATAGAGGCCCAGACGGCTGAAAACCCCGCTTTTTCCGTGCGAATAAACTCCACCGAATTCGGTCCCATTTCGGTCACATTTACCGGTGCTCAGTCCCGTACTTGGAACGCGACCTTCTCAGATGAGATCTCCGAGGCAGACGACACGAGCTCCGTCATCCTCCTGCAGGGTTGGGCGGATGTTGAGTCGGACGTTGTCCCCGCAGCAGGTTCAATCTATCGGGCCGCCGGAGTAACAGCGCTGCATGTAACGTTGATTCTTCCGGGACAGCAGTTTCCGTCCGAAGCGAGAATCGTCCTCGATGGTGCCGCGCAAGGGAGCGGTGAGATAGCAGCCTCTCCCGCGAGCCTAGTAGCGGGAAAGACTTGCGGTGACGAAGCGATTGCCCAGATCCCGATCATTTCTTCGGCGCCGGCCCTTTATGCGGAAGCACTTGTTAGCGGAATGCGTACGATCGATCTCGCGACGGACGCGGACTACGAGTATTATTCTAAGCACGGCAGCGCTTCGAATTCGTATATTGCCTCAATCGTGAACGCGGCGAACGTGATCTACCAACGCGACCTCGGACTTCAATTCAACATCGTCAACCAGCGGGTCCGAACCTCCAGCGCACAGCCTTTCACCTCGACTTCACCACAGAGCTTATTGGATCAGCTGACTAGCTCGTATAATTCTTCGGGCGGGATCGGCTCTGCCGATCTTATGCACCTCTTTACCGGGAAAGACCTTGATGGCAGCTCGGCGGGGCTCGCGTGGATCAGCGTGATCTGCGCGTCGAAATCTTATAGTTACGGTCTCTCGCAGTATGTGAGCTCGTCCATTGACCCGCTGCTGTTCGCTCACGAAGTCGGGCACAATCTCGGCGCAACGCACGCCTCCGATGCCTCAATCATGAGCCCGTCGATCGCAGCCGCCCACAATTTTTTCTCTTCCACATCAAAATCTCAGGTTCAGAACTTTCTTAGTCTGAGCAGCGGCTGCCTTTCGGTGACCGGCACGCCGGCTCCCACACCCACACCCACACCGATTCCAACAGTGAACCCGACCGTGACTCCGACAACGGCGCCGACGCCGGTCCCGACGAAAACACCTACTCCTTCGCCCACGACGACCGCAGCGCCTACCGCTGCCGCAACACCAGCCCCGACACCCGTGCCCATTCCCAAAGCGACCCTTGCGCCAACCGCGGGTCCGACACAAAGTGCTACTCCCGGCCCGATTCCGGGAGTCACAACAGACAGCGGTGCCGCAGCTGGGCCGAAACGAGCCCACGTTCAGATATCGGCAAAGTTCAATCGTAAGAACGGTGTCTTAAGCGCGCGCGTCAGCGAATCCAATTTTAGCGGAGGCAAATGTTCCTACCGGCTAGGAATCGCCGCACGAAAGGATCTTCGTGACACCATTATGCTCGCCGCAAGCAGAACCGGCGGCTCGGCCACGTTCAGTGCAAAGACTTCAAAGCGGCTCGCGAATGTTCGCGGCAGGATCTATCTCTTTGGCCGCGTCGGACCATGCACCGATAACAGCCAAACGATCTACACCGGAGTCAAAGAGATCGCCGGCGGCGGCTTGAATTCAACTTCCCGCGTTGATCGGACAACGGCAAAGCGTTTCATCAGCTCACTTGTGAAGAAGATGCAGCTCCGGCGCTGAAGGGCGAACCTACTCGGCTGGTGAATTGGACAAGGCTTCGAATGATGCAAGTGCTTGTTGCGCACTTCCTCTCACTTCCAGGTTTTCGTCTTTGAGCAGCTCGCGGATGAGCTCCTCTGCCTCTATAGGAGGCGGGTCCATTAGGCCAAGCGCCGTGACCGCATGAGTGCGAACGGATGGATTGGGATCGCGGAGCGCAGCCATCAGCGGTTTCAGCGCGTCCATATCCATGCGCGCCAATGCGACAGTCGCAGAAACCGTGGCCGATACATCGCTACCTTTTAAGGTTTCAATCAAAACCGGTATCGTTTCGCGCGGGCTTGCCTTCGCCATTCCGAGAGTTATCGCTGCCTGCGTGCGAACGCTCGGGTCGGCGTCCGTCAGGGCATCGCGCAGAGCAATCAAGGCTTCGGTTGTCAGAGGACGATCGTAGCTGCGGAGTGCCTGAACTGCCTCAAGCCGCACCTCCCTCTCCGGTGAAGCCACTGCATTGACGAGCACCGGCATTCCCAGAGTCCCCGCCTTCGCCAAAGATTGGGATGCAGAATCACGCACTCGAGGATCTTTATCGTGGATCGCCTTTCCAAGCGCGGTGACGAGCTCGCTCGAGGCATGGCTCCCTAGTTCGGAAGATCTCTCTGCCGCAGCAAAGCGAATTTCAGCGTCCTGATGATCGAGCGCTTTTACGAGCAGCTCCTGTGGAGCATCATTTTTCGAGTGAAGGTTCAGCGAACGGATCAGCTCCGGTGTAACAGCACTGTCGTTCAGGATGCCCGGCGTGGAAGCGGCGGGCA
This sequence comes from uncultured Bdellovibrionales bacterium, assembly GCA_964401925.1. Taxonomy (GTDB): domain Bacteria; phylum Bdellovibrionota_C; class UBA2361; order SZUA-149; family JADYYL01; genus CAYOAK01. The sequence continues at coordinate 6,322 of CAYOAK010000113.1, forward strand.
CTTCAGCGAGCCGTGAACGCGCTGTGAGATCGGCGCTCGGTTCTTGAGTGATCGGTGACGGCAGTCCCCCACTGAGCAAGGTTTCCGGCACCGGCGGGGGCTTCTCGCCCTTAATACTCTTCGCCGCCGAGGCGGCGGTCATCGAGATCGGACCCTTTCCATGGCTGGCTATCGAGGTGAGCGTGGGCAGGGCACTCTTCGCCGGAGGACCGATTTCCGCCAGCGCCACAATCGCCCGGTAGCGCAACATCGTCGAATCGGTCTTGATCAAACGTAGCAGCTCTTTCACGACATCATCGTTCACAGGCCGAAGATGTCCAAGCGAAGCCACTGCTCGATAGGCGACGCGATCGTCCTTATCCCGGGTTGCTTTCGAGAGCAGCGCGAGTGCTGCCGGATCGGAAACGCCCATCAGACCTAGCGCCCCTGTCGCTCCGCGCCGAACCGCCGGGTCGGCTGCGCCCATTCGCGATTCGATCGATTTGATCGCAAGAGCACTCTTCGTCGGGTCATTCTGAACAGCGAAACAAACATGTGCTGTCAGGATCTCGTCTCCCCCATCGATTGCCTTTGCGAGAAGATCATGGAGCGAAACACCGGTCGATTCGAGCGCCGCGAGAATCTCGTGACTCAACGTGTTTTGCTCCAAGGGCTGAGTCCGGAGGACTGCGACGAGCGCGGGTATCGCCGGGCGGGCTTGAACGCCCAGTTGCGTTAGCTCCAGAACCGCGCGCTGCTGGAGAGCTCTATCGGGTCCCTGAAGGGCTTGAATTGACTCACTCACGCGGTCGGGGCTATCCGCAAATGACAATAAGGTGAGCGAGGCTAACTCAACGAGGAGCAGCGCGAACAATAGGGCGACCCGCATATAAACTGGCATTCGAGGGCTCATACCATTTATACAGGCAAGAGCACCTCCGTATGATCGAAAGCATAGGAAATGCGGTGCGATGGGACGCAGGCTGAGCATATTCGGCATCGGTCAGCAGGTAAGCCGGCGACGAGGTAGTTACAAGATGCAATCACGAATGGACCGGGTGAAACTTGTCATTTATTTCAGCTTTCTAGTGTTGGTCCTCTCCGCATCCGGGTGCGCCAATTTTGTCTCCAAGCTTGGGGGATTCGATCGGCCGCAGCGCGCCGTCAAGCATACCGTTCGCTATCAAGGGGAGACTGTTTCGGCGATCTCCCGCTGGTATACGGGGTCACCACGGAACGCTTCGGCAATCCGGTCCTTTAATGGACTGGGCAATCGGCGGCTGCAACGCTCAGACAATATCTGGGTCCCTGGACGGCTGGTAATCCGTCGACGCCCCCTTCCGAAAACTTATCTCGTCTCGCTTTACGCTCCAAAGGAGCGGGAACGCGAGAGACAGGCGACATTGGCACGGATTAACGCCGGTGCTGCGCGCGGCGCCGTACGTAGGCAAAACGCCACTCCGAAGGCCACTCAAATGAACGGTGTGACCGCGGTAAGCCCAATACAGAAAAGCAGTGCCATCTCGATGGTGCCGGTCTCCCCCTCATCGCTTTCGGTGAGCACCGGGGAAACGCCGCGGAAGCTCGCGCGCTCCGATGATCCGATGCGCTGGATGCGTCAGGAAATCGCACGCGACCTCAAAGAGGAAGAGATTCTCAAGGATCTCACCCGCTGATCGAAGGCTGCTATGAAGCTTTTCGGAAGTCAGATCTCTTTGCGTGAGCTTCTGACCGCCGCTTGGGCGGATTTCAGCGCGGAATCGCAAGGTGCATCGGCGTCCAGGGTACGAGTTCACCGATAAGTCCGCGTGGCAGCTCGCCGAACGCGCTTAGGCCCTAATTCCACGACCTTACACCGCAACCCTCAGGCCGGTTGAAGTTCGGCCGATACTCCTTGCTGAACCGTGTCCTCCGTTGCGGGGACCCGTTCTTTCGAATTGCCGGGGATAGAGGTTATGAGCGTGCGCTGTTTGACGGTTCGAGGACTCGCCCTCACATTCTTATTCCTTGTCTCCTCCCAAGTGCGAGCGGTCGAGCCTCCGTCTACAGGAACGATGCTCGGCGGATCGTTCATCGATTCGTCGCGCAGCCCGATCGCGTTCATAGCCGGCGCGGACTTCACATGTTCAGGCACGCTTATCGGACCGCGGGAGATTCTCACCGCAGCACACTGCATCGAAGGCCGCGCGGTGGACTACATCGTGTATGTCGGAGGTGCAAATTATGCGGTGAGCGAGATGGCGTTCAATTCGCTTTTCGATCCAGATGGGAGCACCGAGTCTTCGAATTCCCAGTTTGACGTCGGGATGATCCTTTTGTCGCAGAACGTAACGAACGTCCCGCCGATTCCAATTGCCTCAAGCCTCCCGCTCACCCCCGGAATCAGCGGAACGGTCTTCGGATTCGGAACGAACGAGCTTGGCGCAACGGATCAGCCGTTCATCAATGAGAAAGCGGGGCGGATTCTGCTGAGCTCTGTCGCCGACGGCATGTTCTCCTCTTCGATGGAGGATACCGGCGTCACAGTTTGCTCGGGCGATTCCGGCGGGCCGGTAATCTCAACGTTGAACGGAGTGCCAATGGTCATTGGCGTTGTTTCCACGGGCGACTCTCAAAACACCGCGAATGATGTGTGTGTGGAGGGTTACGGAGGGAGCAATTTTGTCGATATCCAGTCTGCGAGCGCCACAGCATTTCTCAGCACCTTTCCGGGCGTCATGCACAGCGGCAACGGCTTCTCTTTTATCGCCAGCAGAAGCGCCGCGGTAGAAAAGCAGGTGCGCAAGGGGCTCAAGTTCACGAGCCTCAAACGGATCAAGAGCCTCGCAAAGACCTCAAGCCTCACCGTCTCCGGATTAAAACCCTATGCCGACGGCACACGCGGTAACCTGCTCAGCCGGACAATCACCTCGCTCGGGAAAAGCTCCAGCAGTAGAAAGATCAAAGACGCTGTACGAAATCTGAAAGCCGCTGTCACCTATCTCAAACAGCTGAGCGCTCTGCGCTGATGCCGTCTCTAAGGAGCGTCGTAAAGCCTCTGCGAGATGATCGCAGAAAGCTCCGACATCGACCCGAAGCGCTTTTCTCGATTCTTCTCTGTCGCTCTCCGGATGAGTTGCTGCATCCACTCCGGAACCGCCGGAGTCGGTGGAAACTTCGGAAGCTTCTGCGACATCTGCATCGACGCGATCTCCTGCCAAGTCGGAACGTTGAACGGACGATTATCGGTCAGCGTCTCGAAAGCCAATATGCCGAAGGAGTAGATATCTGTGCGCGCGTCCAGCTTCTCACCCTGAAGCTGCTCCGGCGACATGTAGGAGGCGGATCCGACGGTCTCTCCCGGCCGGGTGAGGTAGTGCGCAATATGAATCGGCCTCGCGAATCCGAAGTCAGTCAGCTTTATGCTTCCGTCGCCGCCGAGTAAGACGTTATCAGGCTTCACATCGCGATGAACGATTCCAAACTTGTGCGCGTATTCAAGCGCACGGGCCGTAGCGAGAAGCACCTCCAGCTTTCGTCGGAAATCGAGACTGCCGCTTACATCCTTGCCAATCAACGCCCGAAGATTGACCCCGTCGATAAGCTCCATCGCCATGTAGTAAATATCCGAGGGCGTGCGCCCATAGCTCAACACACGAACGATATGCGGATGCACAAAGCCCATCGCCGTCCCGGCCTCCGCGAGGAATCGTGCAAGCATTTGATCGTCGGACGCGAGTTCGGGATGAAGGACCTTGACTGCCACCGGAGTCCGATCCAATGCAAGGTCATACGCGCGAAAGACCACTCCTCCGCCGCCGGAACCGATCGGCTCTGCGATCTCAAACCGGCTGCTGAGAACAGTACCTGCCGGACATGAGAACTGAGCGAGCTGCATTATTCTTCGTAAAAATCGAGGTCTCGATCGAAAGTCTCCCTGAGGCAGAAGAATCCCGCCAGAAGAAGAATATACGTTCCCGCGGTTAGGATTCCGATCGAAGTCGGTACATCAATATGGTTCTTTAACCAGATGAACGAGGTCGTCAGGATGATTGCCGATCCGCGCACAAGATTGGGAACCGATGTCGTCACCGTCGCCCGAAGATTCGTGCCGAACTGCTCGGCGGTGATCGTGATCAGGCAGGCCCAATATCCGCAGAAAAGTCCCATCAGTCCCATGATGACCGAATAGGCAAACGCCGTTTTCGGAACTGCAGCAACAATCAGCAGGGCGCAGAAAAAGGAGGCCACACTGAAGATCAAGATCGGTTTTTTGCGGCTGTGCATCCACTGGCTCAGTAAGCCCGCGGCGACGTCGCCCACCGTGATGCCGATTGAGCCGAGAAGCATCACGTCGGGCACTCGAATCGCTTCCGTGATCCCGATGGCTTTCGCGATTTCGGGCGAGAATGTCACGAGAATTCCATAACAGAGATAGATCGGAACGCCGAGCGCAATGCAGCTCAAAAATCTTAACGTCCGCTCACGGGTTGCGAAAAGCAGACGGAGCGAGCCGCGGCGGATCGCCGCCTCATGAGACTTCATCTTTCCGAACATCCCCGATTCGTGGACCATAAATCTGAGGAACAACAGTGCGAGCCCCATGACGCCGCCGATGAGATACGCCGTCCGCCAATCGAGATACTTTCCGGCGAGAGCTGCGCAGATCGCCCCGGAAACTCCGAGGCTGGTCACGATCGTCGTGCCGTATCCCCGCTTCCGGGTCGGAAGGAGCTCCGAGATGAGCGTGATCCCCGCTCCGATTTCACCCGCGAGACCGAGACCGGTGAAAAATCTGAGCGCTGCGTACTGCGGCACGCTCGTGACAAACGCATTGAGAATATTGGCTACCGAGTAGATTAAGATCGAGCCGAACATCACGGCGGCGCGCCCACGCTTATCCCCCATGGTTCCCCAGAGGAATCCACCGAGCAAAAGGCCGAATTGCTGCCAGTTGATCAGATAGGCACCGACATCGGTGATCTGCGCGGGAGTCAATCCTAAGTCTCCGAGACTCGCGACACGGAAATTCGAGAACAGCCACAGATCGAACACATCAATAAAGTAGCCGAGCCCAGCCACAAGTACGGCGAACCAGGCGAGCCGCTCTGAGACCCTGGGAGCGGTGGATTCTGCAGCCGAGTCGGCTTCCGGATCGAGGCGCTCAATTTTTGTCGGAACGGGCATTTGTTTCGCGGTGTTCAAAGCTTACCTCGCTGCTGGCACGCATTATGCGCCGGTCTCGTTCGCATGATGCTTGGAAATTTCCTCCAGCTAAAGGCGGAATATACGATATTTTGTGATTCCGTCAGCTTGGCCTATTCTTCTGTTCGCTCATGGGCCCGTTGCGAAATGGCCGTCTCGGCCATTTTCGGGCCTCGCGCTCAGAGA
>CAYOAK010000114.1:0-2007 GCA_964401925.1 uncultured Bdellovibrionales bacterium
CCAGATGCGACATGTAGATTTGGTCAACAATGAAAACGCCATAGGCGTAGGCGGTTAGAAGCGTAACGAGCGAGGTTATGCGGTAAAACAGTGACTTCGATCGAAACATCAGCCCTCCATCGCGCTATGCGTTGCTCCTGGCGACGCACGCAGTCGCGTTAAGCTACAACCGCTCTGTCTCGCTGAATAGCGTTATTAGTTCCGGGCAATTGCGCCCGGCTGTCTCGTCGGCCACCTGAAAACTGGAGATTCCAGCAGAAAACAAAAGGTCAGAGAATAAGAGCAGAGATTAACGGCACACCGGTGTATGATCGACCTCATCATCAACGGTCAAGCGCCCTGCGATCCTGACATTCGCAAAATGCAATTTTCCGGAGGAGATATGGCCAAGAAGAATGAGATCACCCGCGACGACGATAAGAACCGTCGCGATCGAGACAACAAGCCCGACCGAAACGATATCCGTGAGTTGGAGACGCAGCAGCAGCGCCGCGGCGACCTGCGGGGGGGTGGAAAGACTCAGGGCGCCCGGACGAAGCAGAATTCGGGAAAATGAAGAACCGGCTCACTGAACCGGAGGAGATTAAGGCGCTCCTCCGGTCCGCGAAGACAATCGCCGTCGTCGGACTCTCCGACAAGCCGGATCGAGACAGCTTTCGAGTCGCTTCCTACCTGCAGCACATGGGTTACCGAATCATTCCGGTCAACCCCGGCCGGGAGATAATTCTCTCCGAAAAATCGTACAAATCACTGACTGAAGTGCCGGAACCGATCGACATTGCCAATGTGTTTCGGCGCCCCGATCTCATCGGCTCAGTCGTTGACGACGCGATTGCCGCCGGCGCGAAAGCAATTTGGCTTCAGCTCGGGATTCGAAATGAAGAGGCGGAGGCTAGGGCGCACGAGGCCGGCCTTCAAGTTGTCTCGGATCGCTGCATCATGGTCGATCACCGCCAGCTTTTGCGTTAGGGGACGCTTCGAGGCTCTGCTCATCTTTTTTCAATTCAACCCGTTCCTTTTTCAGCTCGACTCGCAATCGGCCGAAAAAGCTCATGTAGATATTCGCAACCCAAACGAGAGCGAAGAATGAGATGAGGAACCCCCTCCAATCCGGATAGATCAGTTTGAAGCCCGTAATGATCAAAAAGAGCGCCGCAACGTAATGGCTAAAGCAGTATTCGCAAGTTGGAAGGTAGAAGAATTTCCGCTCCGCGAAACTCGAGCAACGCTCACCCCTCCCTTTGCAATAATCGCGAAACTCCGCGAAGAGCTCCTCATGCGTGACGGTCCACGAGATGCAGGCAATGGGGAGCCCTAAAAGAAGGAGAATGGCAAACTGTTCACTGAACGAGTTCATTTAGTCAGAATAGGTGTCGCGCGCCCCGAGCAGTATGAGGGCTGTCACGGCTCGCCCTTAAGACCTGTTGAGCTAGGACAGCCAAGCGCTTATGGTCCGCGGGCTGATTCCCAGCTTTAGGAGGAAATTATGAGAAAATTCATTACCGCTTTCGCTCTTACGGTCGCACTGGGCCTGACTTTTGCGGGTCAATCCGATGCGGCAACGGAGCAAGAAAAAAACTTCGTCGACACTTACAAGAAAGCATTCGAAGCGAGTGATGCAAAAACACTCGAGTCGTTGCTTTACACGAAAGATGCCGATCCGATGGCGCTCGAGTTCTACAAGATGATGATGACGTCGGAGATGGGAAAGAAGATCGCCAATATCGAACTGCGTGATCTGACCCCGGACGAACTGGCGAAAGCCTCCGCAGTTATGCCTTCCCCAAATGGCGGTTCGGCAAAGCTGCCCTTGAAGGCGACGAAGAAGCTCGTTCTGAAAGTAGACACGAGTGACGGCAGCGGAACCTCCAGCTCATCGAGCGAGTCGTTCGTTGCTGAGTCTGGCGGGAAGTATGTCATCCCCGTTCCGGTCACCGTAAAGTAACCGGAACCAACCGGCGCCTGACATCAGGCGCCAAAAAAAGAAGCAGCCCGTAAGGGCTGCTT
>CAYOAK010000114.1:2017-11593 GCA_964401925.1 uncultured Bdellovibrionales bacterium
TCAAAAAAAATTGGCTCACTTCGGGAAAGAAACCCGAGGTGAGCGGCCGCTAAACTACTTCTTTTTACGTTTCGTTGTTTTCTTTTTTGCTGCTGCCTTCTTAGGCGCTTTCTTAGCTGCTTTCTTTTTTGCTGCCATTTGAGTGTCCTCCATAAGAACAGCCTCTCCCATAACGCGGTACGCGGAGTCGCGCGACCCATAAAATGCATTGACGGTCATCCGGCGACCCTCCCGGCGGAAGATGGAAGTGTGCAAGCGGAATCTTCGGTGAGATTTTGGGTGCCGTACGAGCACTGCCGATAGCGTTCCTGAGCCCATTTTTACGGGACAAAAAGCGGATCGCGGTGGAATCAAGTTTCCGTCGAGCGGGCACGAGCCCGCAAACGCCCCGTTACCCTTTTCAGAACAGAAAAATTTTCATCCCCCCTAAAAAAAGTGTCTCAGGGGCGATGCGCCACCCCCTTGGAACGTTTCGGGGTTTTCGCTCCGCCGAACACCCCTTCGGAAGGTGAAGCATTTGAAGAGGCCGGAACGATATGAGTCCGGGGGAGCAGAATCTCCTTCAGGGTTTTGTAGGTTTAGGGTGCCGAACAAAGTCGAAAATCTGAGTGCCGCTCACCGGCCTCTTTCACCAGAGGCTCTTGAGAAAGTTCCGGAGTTCCTCCGGGTCGAAAAGGGGGACACGCTGGGCAAGATCTTGCGTGATCTTGGCTCGAAGGTCCCGGAGGTTGCGAGCTCCGTGAGCCTCTCTTCCTTCATTCGTTCCACTACCGACGAGCGCAAAAAGCAGGGGGGCGTGCGGATTGTCGTCCGAGGGCAAGAGCGGCTCCAAGATCGGCGGCTGGACCTTATATACGAAGACGAAATGCTTCCGCTTCGAGAGATCGTCCGCGGCGCTCAGGGGCGAAGCCTCTCAGGTCAGTCGGGGGCCCGATCGGGGCAATCGGGCCAGTCAGGCGCTGCTAGCGACGCGCAACGAATAGATGAGCCGGGAAAAGGCATTTCACCGGCCGTGTTCCCCCCAAACAACAATCTCAAGGTCGAAAAGCTGCAGCTGAAACTCGCGCCGGAGCAATATCCCGAGCGCGGATCGATGAACGACCGCAAAAGCCGGCCGGAGGCCTGGATCATCGGTCTCGCCTCGGAAACCCGTTCCCGGATGCTGAGAAGTTTAGGAGACGATGGGAAACGCCCGGTGAGCGGGGCGAAAGGTCAGACTGCTGAAGAGCGAGATTTCCTGCCCTCGATGGAGCTGCTTTGCGCAATCGCAACCCGGGAGACTCATCGGCGTCCTGATCAGATCGGAAACCCCGGGGGGAAGAATCCGTGCATCGGATTGATGCAGGTGACCCTCCCTACCGCTCAATCAATTGAGCCGTCGATAACCCAATCCGCGCTTATGCGGCCCGAGAAGAACGTTGAGATCGCTGCGAAGGTTCTCTCGAATCACCTCCGCGATATCTTCGCCGAAACCGGAACCGCGCCGGACTCGATGACGGCCCAGACGGAAGCGGTTGCACGATACAATGCGGGGAAGCGCGCCTGGACGGTTCTGCAAAGACCAACAGCGGTTGTACGGGTGAAAGCCTACCTGGAAGAGGTTTTCTCCGGAGTCGACTACTGGCGGGAGAAGGCCGAACAAGTTCGTTGTGCAAACGAAAAGGCTCGCGGCCCGAGAGACGGCGATTGAGCCTGGCCGGAGGTTCGCCCGTCCGGCGGAATCAAAAGTCGAACCAATCGGATCAGATTCGATCAGGTTGAACGATTTCCGCTGTTTATCGCACCCCCAGTGATTGGCTCCGCGTGCGAGTGGGTGTGAGGATCAGCACCCAATCTCCGGCCCTTTCGAACCTCAAGATCGGTCCCGCCGGCTCCGATACTTTCTCCAGAGATGTACCCCGCGAACGGCCTGAAAGCCCTTATAACCGCAGTATTTATCCTAAGCGCTGCGGGCCCTGCGGCGGCGAAGCCGAAGCGTCTCGATTCGCGCGTGCACGGAAGCATGACCTCGCTTTCACAACTATTCTCTGAAGGACGCGGCCCCAAGAAATCGCCGCTTCTCAGCGAATTGCCCTCACTACGCACAACAGTTCCAAAATACGGTCAAGTTACAATCACTTTTAGCCGGGCGAAGAACCGTGACTGGGAAGCCTCCTTTCGGAATGCAAGCGGATCGGTCCAGGACACAAAGGCGGTCAGCCTGCTCAAAGGGGACGCCGTGTTCCAGGAAACCGGCTCGATTGTTCCAGCAGCAGGAAGTCTTTTCAAAGAGAACGGCGTCCTCAAGGGTTTCGTTCACTTCACCGCGCCGGGTGTGAGCGAAGGGACGGCACACGAGCTCTACGAGCTCCGATTCAGTCTTCCCGAAGAAGCTGCGTCAGTCGTCGACGCGGAGCTGTTTGTCGCTGACGAGCACGATTTTGAAGGCGCTACCTGTGCAGATTCCGGAGATGAAGGAACCGGTGCTCCTGCGTTGCAGGCGCTTCAGACACTTCCCTCCACGTTGCGAGTCGTCGAGCTCGCCACGGAAGCGGACAAAGAATATTTCGATCTCTTTGGCGCAAGCACAAATGCGCAGATCGCGACAATCATCAATGCCGCAGACACAATTTATCAACGAGATCTGAATCTCGACCTCGAGATCGTATTCCAGACGGTACAAACGACGAATGCGCAGCCCTACACTGCGACCGGCTCCTCAGCACTTCTCACCCAGTTTCGAACCACGGTGAACGGCGATCAGCACCTCGGTAACGCGGACCTCTATCACCTCTTCACCGGTAAAAACCTTGACGGCTCGACCGTCGGTATTGCCTACGTCGGACCGGTCTGCGTCGCTCCCAATTACAGTTATGGGCTGACACAACGCCTCAGCTCGACTCTCGACCATGTCATTTTTGCCCATGAGTTGGGCCACAACATGTCGGGTAATCACGATACTTCGCTTCCAGAATCAGTCATGTTTCCGTCAGTCGGCCTCTCTCACACGACATTCTCCCCGGGCAGCATCACGGAGATTGGAGATCATGTGACGAGTTTCGGCAGCTGCCTTGCCGCTTCGGGGGCTCCAACTCCGACGCCAACACCCACACCGTCCGCTTCACCCGCTCCCACGGCGTCGCCGACCCCGGAACCAACAGCTTCGCCTTCTCCGGAACCAACCGTAGACCCGAGTCCCGAACCGACGGCTGCGCCCACTCCCGATCCACGAGTGACACCCGACCCCGAAGATCCGGATGATGACGTACCCGCGCCTGAAACTACTACTGTCGGTCTCAAATCAGCGTTCTCCGCGACGAACCGCCGGGTAGATCTCACGGTCACACTCAAGGGCGAAAAGGGCAGCGGCTGCCGCATGACTTTGCAGTTGGCGAACGAGATCACTTTCGCCCGGCCAAAGGGATTCCGTCTCCCGGTCCAGGCGAAAACCAAAGTCGTGGTCATCCCTCGCACCTCGGTCCGTAATAAGAGGGAGCGCGTTTTCATCCGGGCAGTGTACGGGTCTTGCTCCGGCCAGGCCGCGCCCGTCCTCTCCGAAACCTCGCAGATCACCCCGTATTCCACGCGGTTCCGTGTCCGTGAGCCGGCTGCGAAATGGATCTCTCGCCTCACCACGCGTTAAAGCCGCATTAAGGAGCCTCCGGGCCCATTCAGAGTTGCCCCGTCCCGATCATTTCGCCATAGGGCATTCAGAGCTCATTCTGAAACGGATCGGTAGCGCCGGATGATTATCGTCTTGATGGAGATATGCGCCGTCGCCGGATGGTACTTCATCCTGCGCATGAGAGTCGCGCAGCCTCCCTTGCAACTACTTGCATACGCAATGGCGGCCAGCCTCGTGTGGTGCCTCTGGTTGCCCTATCTGCTCGCCCGTCCGCTTGGAATTGTAGCAGCGAATTGGATCACCCTTGCGCAAACAATTGCGTTCACGATTGTCAGCGTTGTTACGAGCCCGCAGCTCTCCGTCGGATCTATCTCAACGCCTTTTAGGCTTTTTAGCATTTCTCGATCCGTCCGATTCTTTCCGGCTGTGATTCTCGTGGCACTGCTCACTTTACTCCTTTTCAACAGCAACCTCCGTGAGCGAGACGGAGGACTTTCATCGACCGGGGTCGCTTGTGAGGATATGGGAATCCACTCCACGTTGGCATTCTCTTTTCTCCGCGCGCCTATCCAGACGGTGCACCCGGAGTATCCAATCTTTCCGGGGTGGCCACTCGGGTATCCATTCCTTGCCGATTTCGCGGCAGCTGGAGCTATGTCGACGGGGAGCGCCGTAGGCACAGGATTCTTTGTGACCGCCCTCTTTGCCGCCATTGCGCTGCTCGTCAATCTCTATGCGTTCGCGCGGCGCTGGTTGAGCCCGGCCTATTCCACGCTCACTCTCTTCCTGTTTCTGCTGGGAGGGAATTTGGGGATCGTGCTCTTTCTGAAAGATGGCCTCCAGCATGGGTTCGCCGGCCTGCTTCTCGAGGACTACGCAAATAACGCGAACTTCGGCTTGCATCTTGGAAATATCGTAACTGCCATTCTGCTTCCAATGCGCACATCGCTCTTCGGTGCTCCTATTGCGCTTGCAGCCATCAACCTTCTCTCCTCCCGCCGCGAGTTGTCCGGAGCGGAGATTGTCTTCGGTGGATTGCTCATCGGCTCGCTGCCGCTCATCAACGCACATGCCTGTGTCGCCGCCGTATTCTGCGCCGGAATGTATTTCATCCTTGGGTCCACCACGGAACGTCTGGCTCTTCTGAAGGCACTCGCTTGGTCGGGCGTTGTCGCGTTTCCCCAGTTGCGCTGGATTTTTCAGCAGATAAGCGGCTCCACTACTTCATTCATTCGCCTATCAAATGGTTTCCTTGCAGGGACGGAGCTTGATTGGAGCCGGTATTGGCTTCTGAACGGCGGGCTGCTTGTTCCGTTTTCATGCTGCGCATGGTGGTTCAGTCCCCGCGAGCTGCGCAGAACGGCATTGCCTCTCCTCCTTCTGCTTCCACTGGCAATGTTTGTGGCTTTCCAGCCCTACTCTTTCGACAACATCAAACTGCTGGTCTTTTTTCAGATTGGCGCTGCTGTCTTGATCGCGGAGTCCATCTACCGGCTGATGCAATCAGGAGCTTGGGCAAGATCAACTGCATTCGCCGGCATCCTACTCTGCTGCGCGTCCGGCGTTCTCTCGTGGTACCGCGAGGCAAACATTCCGTGTCAGATGGCGAGTGTGGAAGATCGAAAGTTCGCAGAGAGCTTCGTCCGCCTCTCCGGCGAACACAGCCTGGTACTCACCGGCCAGAAGTTCAATCACCCCGTCCCATTTCTGACGGGACGCACCGTATTCTTGGGCTTTCATAATTGGCTCGACCAGCATGGCATCCCATTTCGGGATCGAGCGGAGCAGGTAAAAGAGATCTACCGCGGGGGGGCGCTCGCAACCGAACTTTTGGCGCGATACCGGATTACCGAGATAGTTGTGGGCCCTTATGAACGCGCCGAATTCTCCGACTTGAACGAGGACTTTCTGAGGCATGCCGCCCGCTCAACCGAGTCGATCGGCGCTTACACGGTCTACCGCATGCAGTAACACGGCGGTGAAAATCTACTTCCGCGACGAGGTGATCACCCTTTGACTCAGCTCGTCGCGGCAGAGCCGAATCAGCCGCTTCGCGTCATTTCCGGAGTATTGATACGAGACCTCATACTTCTGGTGTTGTGAGCCTGCCTTTCGAACAGCGGAAAGCCAGTTGAAGGACCCTTCAACGATTTCGTGATCATCGGTCACAAGAGTCTTATTGTGGATTCGATCTGTGATCAGCAGCTCTGCACCCGCACCGACAATCGTCGCCCGTCCGGCTTCGGCCGGCTCACGGACTTTGTTCGTCTCCCGATCGAAATCGAGCAGATTATCGGTGTAAACGGCGACATGAACGCCCCGAGCACACGCATCCCGAATCTCGTGGTCAAGCCGATCGAACTCGATTGCAAACTGGGAGATGGTCGGAGATACAATGAGCACCTCGCGCTGCGCGGACCTGAGGGCGCGCAGCAAAATCTCCCGGTGCTCGTCCAGAGTCGATATTCTTCGGATTGAGCTCTCCGCCACCTCCACGATCGGATAAGGCTCGATCTCGGTAAGTTCATTTGCCGGGTCGGCGAAGAGAAAGCGTGCAAGCACCGAGGAGGGCAGGCTTCCTTCAACGCCGAAGATTCCCATGTCGCCGAAAACAAGAAAGCTGTCTTTGGCTCGAGAGACCGCGACATTCAACATGTTGGGCCGTCGATCGAAGACTCGCTCACGGCTCTGGGATTGGTCATACACCGGCGAAAAAATCACTATTGGACGCTCGGCACCCTGTAATGCATTCGCCGTACCGATCGTCATCGCTGGATAGCGAGGATGCAGAAGCTTTCTCAAATAGCGCATTTGAGCTGTGAACGGGGTGATCACCGCAATCACATTGTAGATCGGCGCGGAATAAGTCTCCTCTATCAACGTTCTGTGTGTATTGAGCCATTGAGCAATGCTTTCCGCTTCCGGGCGATTCAGCCGGCTCTTGCCGGAGGCCGAGCAGAATCCGCGAACGTGCGCGTAACCAAACGCCGGGAAGCTCCTAACACTCAATTCCTTTCTTTTTGCTTTTAACAGTCCCCCGTAACTGAGTGCGTTCGAGAATGCGACTATCGCTGGAACGGAGCGGCGCTGTTCGGAGAGAAAGATTCCCGTTCCGTTCGGCATTGCAACTGCACAGACGCAAAGCGCCCGGTTCATTAAGCTCCCGCTGCTCGCGAGCACTCCGAGATTCTCAAGTTTCGAGATCCGGCGTTGATCTCCGCTCTTTGCCAAACCGGCCCGGATAACGTTTCCATGATCTGCGTGGCGCGGCACAGACCATACAGGCTCCAATTGCGCGGGATCGCCGATCACCAGTCCCTTATCAGCCAACGCAAATGTGGCTGCTGCAACTTCCGGCGTCACCTGGCTCGCTTCGTCAGCGATCAACAGATCTATTGGTGGGGCAAGCCGGGCGGCATATCCGCCGAAGAACTGCGGGGACATCGAGAAGGTCGAGACGAAGCATGGCGTGATCATCGCCCGAATCTGCCAATCTCTCTTTTCGAGGCGCGGACGTCCCTGAGATGCGCGAAGCTGTGCGACGAGCTGGGGTGCTTCGACCAGCCAGCGTCCCTCCCAATAATGTGTTGCCAGCTGAAAGGTTCGATGACGATAGGTGGTGTCGAACTGCTCGAGCCGTTCCTGCAGCGGCCCGTCCATCGGCCCGGATGAAGCGAACGGGTTCCACCAACCGGGCTTACGCTGCTGTGCCTTGAAGAATTCACGATAAAGATTCGCATGCTCCCGCTGCATCTCCTTTCGTAAATGAGCGAGGGCTTTCGGAATGCTCTTAACCGCGAAATATGCCTGCCCGAATCGTTCGAGGTAGTAACGCTTTGCCTCCTCAATGTACTCCTGGCGTTCTACCTCCGACAACGTCCCCGTTCCGTCCGTAAGCGTAAACGGGATGCCAACAACTTCTTTCGACTTTGTGAATGAGCTGCAGAAGGTTCCATAGCTCGAGAACTCAGGAAGCCAGCGGCCGGCGAGAGCTCCTTCGGTGCTGACAACGTTTGAAAAGCAATCGATGACATTCATCGTGGCCTGATTTGTTGCAGAGCAGGACACAATCAGCGGCGGATAGGGCCGGCCGAGGCGCGCATTTGCGGCCCACATGGACGCAACGATACTTTGAATAAACGTTGTCTTCCCTGTACCCGGCGGACCCGTGACCGCAAGGATCTCGCCTTTCTTGAGGCGCAATGTTTGATGAACTGCAGTGCGTTGCGATGGGGAAAGCGGAAAGGCTGAGCCGAATTGGGCGTGATGGTGGAGCGTATCGCGAGGATTGTCTTTGACCGTCCGCCGTTTCGGCGGATGCAACTCGGCGAGCGTTCCTGCTGCCCCGATCGCACAGCGGCCTTCAAGAATGTCATTATAGAGCCGTTCAACACGATTCGTCCCGCCGATCGCCGTAGTGTCCATCAGGACGGTGCCGCTCGGTCTGCGCTCGTACCCTTCCAGCGTAAATTCGCTTAAAGGTGAGCCGCAAACAGAACGGAAAAGCTCTTCACAATATTTCCAGTAGCCCTGCCAGGAGCCGCCGCGCGGGTATAAGCGCAGGGCGACGAATCGCTCCAGGTCGTCAACATCGCCGACAACGATCGCTGAGTCCCTGACAACCGGTTCAAGATAGACTCTTGGTATCCACGGATAAGCGTTCCGGGGCGGCACCAACTCGCCATTTGGCAGCAGCCCTGCCGGAACCCAAAACGGGATGAGCAGACGGGGAAGCGCGGAATCCTCAATGCCCGTCGATGCCGCCTTCCGGAACGAGAGCGGCGCAATGAGAATCTCGATCACGCCGACTTCGGAGTTTGCGAATTTCTCGTTCCCCGGAACGTTCTTTGGCCGGCTCGTCTCTCCCATCTCCTGACTGCGTTGACGCAGTACTTCAACGAGATCCGGATCTGCGTTTCCCGAATTGATCCCTTGCCATGGGATGGCACTGCCGAAGTCCTCGAAGTCGCGGATCGAAAGATCCATTCGCTGACTATCGATGATGCTCTGCCGCCAATATTCAAAGATCGGGCGGAGTCTGGCCGGCATGCGATGCTCTTCCGGCCAGCGAATCCCTTTCGATCCTCCGACAGAACGATCCCCGATCCAAACCTTGCGTTTCTTTTTGGGGAAGAAAAAGCGGTAGAACAGATAGAGGGGAAAGCCGATGAGAGCGAATGCGACAACCGCTTCGACTGTTGCGTTTGCCAGATCGTCGAGATCTTGAACGGATTCGATTCCGAGGAGCTCGCGAAGCTTCGCACCGAGCACAATCAGAACCATGATCGCCAGCACACCGAGCGTCTTCGTTCGCCCTCGCATCTGCCGTCTAAAATTTGAGACCCGCCGCCCCATGAAGCCGTGCCATGTTTGTTAACCGCCTTCCCAGAAGGGACGCGCGATCATAGTTATATGCGATCAAAGGGAAAATGGGCCTTCCGCTGTCATCCAATCGAGTTCACCCCGGAGTCCGGATCGGTCATGTGCACCTTAAGGTAGCCGATCTCGATCGGGCGCTCAGCTTTTACAGCGATGTCCTCGGATTCGAGGTCACACAACGCTACGGGACGCAGGCGGCATTCCTTTCGGCCGGCGGATACCATCATCATATAGGGCTGAACACCTGGGAGAGCACAGGGGGCTCGCCGCCCCCTCCCGGATCGACGGGTCTCTACCACTTTGCGATTTTGTACCCCTCCCGGAGTGAGTTGGCGGGTGCGCTCAAGCGGGTTATCTCCGCGAAAATCCAGCTTGATGGAGCGAGCGATCACGGAGTGAGTGAAGCGCTTTATCTACGCGATCCAGATCAAAATGGAGTTGAGCTTTACTGGGATCGGCCGGAAGCCGACTGGCCGCGAGGCGAGTCCGGGGAGCTGAAGATGTTCAGCCGGCCCCTCGACCTGGAAAGCTTGCTCGCCGACGCTTCAATTTGAATTGCAGTTTGCCTAAACAGCAGGGCAAGCTGCTTGCCG
>CAYOAK010000115.1:0-11585 GCA_964401925.1 uncultured Bdellovibrionales bacterium
AGGGCGTGAAGTGCAATATCTCCTTCGTCGAGGCTGGGAATAAACTCGGTGCCCAGCCGTGTTGAGAGTAAAGCGCTAAGAAGAAATAGTACAAACGCTCCTCCTACAGCGATCTTCGGAATGGTTAACACCAGTCGAAGTGCCCTCTCATAACCGCTTCGCAGCTTTGGAAAGAGACGACTTTCCTTCTCGGAAACTCTTCCCGATACCAGCAGCGCGACCGCCGCGGGAACGAAGGTAAGCGAAAACAGCATCGCTCCCACGAGTGCCATCACGACGGTGATCGCCATCGGGTGAAACATTTTACCTTCCACGCCGGTGAGCGTCAGGATCGGAAGGTAAACAGCAATAATGATCAATTCGCCGAACATCGTTGCCTGCCGAACCTCCTTTGACGCATCAAGGACGGTCGCCAGCCGCTCTTGAAGGGTAAGCTCTCGATTCTGGTGCCGTTGTTCCTCCGCGAGCCGGCGGATGCAGTTCTCGACGATGATTACCGAGCCATCGACGATTATTCCGAAGTCGAGTGCCCCGAGACTCATCAGATTGGCGCTGATTCCAGCTTCCACCATCCCGGTCACCGTAAAGAGCATCGAGAGTGGAATAACGAGAGCAGTGACGAGTGCAGCTCGAATGTTTCCGAGAAAGAGGAACAGGACGACAATAACCAGGAGGGCCCCTTCCAGGAGATTGCTCTTGACGGTTTGGATTGTACGATCGACGAGAACCGTTCGGTCGTACACGGTCTTCGCCACAATTTCCTTCGGCAGAGAGGAATTTATGGCAGCCAGCCTCTCACCCACTCTCTTCGAGACGGTTCGGCTGTTCTCCCCCATCAACATAAAAACCGTCCCCAGAACCACCTCTTTGCCATCTTGAGTTGCGGCTCCGGTGCGTAACTCCTTTCCGAGAGAGACCTCTGCGATATCTCTGACGAAGACCGGCTTTCGCTCCCGGGTCGTTACGACAATCCCTTCAATGTCCTCCATTGTTCGGACTTGACCAGGTGCGCGAACAAGATACTGCTGTCCGCTGCGTTCGATATAGCCGGCGCCGACGTTCGTATTATTTCGCGAGAGCGCGTCGACAACGTCCCGAAGCGTCAAGCCCAACCCAATGAGCCGATCGATTCTCGGCGTGATGTGAAACTGCTTCTCATAACCGCCGATTGAGTTGACGTCGACGACTCCCGGCACCGTCCGAAGCTGCGGCCTGACAATCCAGTCCTGAGCCGTCCGAAGATCCGTAGGCGAAGGTGCCGGGCCTGAGGCTCCAGGCCGGCCCTCCACGGTGTACATAAAGATCTCGCCCAGTCCCGTCGAAATTGGTCCAAGTGCCGGAACGATGCCTGGCGGAAGCTTATCGCGCGCTTCTTGCAGCCGCTCGCTGATCATCTGCCGGGCGAAGTAGATGCTCGTACCGTCCGTGAAGGCGACCGTCACTTGGGACAATCCGTACCGAGATAGCGAGCGCGTGTAATCAAGATGAGGAATTCCGGACAACACCGTTTCAAGCGGAAAGGTAACGCGCTGTTCGACCTCGAGCGGCGTATAGCCGGAAGCCTCGGTATTAATCTGAACCTGAACATTCGTAATGTCTGGAACAGCATCGATCGGCAGCCGTTCGTAATTTACGATTCCCAGACCCGCGATACAAATTGTGGCAATGAGAACTAAATGGCGCTGCGTTATCGAAAAACGAATGATTTTCTCAAACATGAGTAAGCTCTCTAGTGGTCGTGCGAAGCGCCGGACTTCTCGATATCGGCCTTGATGAGAAAGCTGCGGGCGGAGACATATTTCGACCCCGCGCTGATGCCCTCGCGAATCTCGATATGCTGCGAGTCTTTCCTTCCGAGTTCGACCGGCATCGCTTGGAACACGTGTCCATCGGTCAGGAATACGACACTCCAGTCGCGGAACCGCTGAACGGCGTCCCTCGTAACGGCCACGGGAACTTCAATCTCATTCGCCATAAGCGAGCCGGTAACAAAAAGGCCCGGGCGCAGTTTGCCGTCCACATTCGAAAGAAGCACGCGAATCAGCTTCGATTGCGTTGCTTCATCGGCGTATGGGGAGATGTAAACGATCTTACCGGGTATCTGCATCTCACCAAGCTGTACGTTAACGCTTTTACCGGTATGCACCTCATCGTCTTCCGGCAGGTAGACTTGAAAATCTGCCCAGATCTCTGACAGGTCCGACACAACGAACAATTCATTGCTCTCCGATACATGTTCCCCGAGAGTTGCGTGTCGCTCAGTAACGGTTCCATCGATCAGAGCCTTCAGCTCATATCGAGCCAAACTCTGATCACTTTCCAAGATCGCCAGGGTATCTCCTGCCTTTACTGAATCGCCGAGAGTCTTTCGGACTTCTTTGACCACGCCCGGAAATCGAGGCCGGACGTGCAGCAGCCGGTCGGTGTTCGGGCGGAGCTGACCGTAGATGCGAATCTCCTCTTTGATGGTTGCTGGCCCTGCTTCGGCGATCTCGACCCCCGTATTCTTAAGGGCTCCCGTTTCAATCTCAGTGCGACCTTCGAAGGATTCGTATTTCCAAGAATACGTTCTGGTTTGATAAATCGAGTTTACGTCCACCTCAAAAGAATGCGGCTCCTCAACACTCCCCCGCGATACAAGATAATCCTCCCGAGGGACGAGTGAATGCTTCTCCTCTTTGTCAAAGCGCTTGAGCGACATCGTGATCGAGACGAGAGCCGGCGGGATCGGCTTGCCGCCGGTGGATGGATAAACTCTGAATTCAGGGGGAGCTCCTTTCTCGAAGATCGTCACTTCGAGAGTGAAATCACCCTCCCGAAGCAGTCTTCCTCCTCGTGGGCCTTTTTCCGCCTTCGCGTGCTCTGCCTCCCCTCCATGCCCATGATGATGGTCTTCCGCATGAGCGAATGGAAGAACCGCCGCTAATGTCAGCGCGAGAAAGACTCTATGGCAGTAGGTCATAATTCGGGCCCCCGAGCAGCTGGTTCAGCTCAATTGAAAGTGTGTGATACTTGAGCGCGGCTTTCGTCTGCGCCGCATAGTTCTCAATTACAGCGGACTGCGCCTCCCGCAAATCGGTGTAGGAATAACGTCCAAGCTGGTACCCCTCTTGAAGGAGCCGGAGCGCGCTTTCCGCTTGAGGCAGGATCTCACGTTCCATGAGCTCCAGCTCGGTCCGGGCGTGTTTCAGCTCTTGATAGAGTTCGAACACCGCGGCTTTCATCCGGACAGGAAGCGCTTCCATTTCGATCGCTGCAGCCGACGAGAGCGCCGACGCGGCGGCAATATTCCCCTGATTTCGATCGAAGATCTGGAGAGGTATAGCTACGGAAGCTACTGCGGCCTGATCGTCAAAGCTCCTCCCGTAGCGCCAACCTACGCCGACGGTCAGATCGGGCGCTCGCTTCGCTTCCTCCAACGAAAGGAGAGCCCGCTTCAAACGCTGCGTTGCCTGGGATTGCAACACTCTAGGCGAGGTTGCCAGCTTTTCGTAAAGACCGTCGAGTAATGGGAGCGGCGACAGATGCAGTAGATCGCCCGAGAGCGTCGCATCAATCTCCTCCTCATTCCAGAACGACGCGAGTAACCGCTTCGAGGAGAGAAGCTCATGCTCGCTGTGCTCCTCATCTATCTCAGCTCGGGCTAACAGCACTCGCGTTCGCGGCTCTTCGTAGCCGGCCCCGCCGCCGCTTTTCACGCGCTCCCGCACCGTTCTCAGCATCCCCTCGGCAAGGAGCTTCGCCCGCCGCATCAGCTTAAGCATCGCCTGATCGCTCAGGACCTCAACGAACCGGATATTAAGCGCCGATAGAATTTCGTTTCGTTTCAGCTCATAGGCGGAGAGCGCTGCCTCCTTTTCGGCCTCGGCCACACCAAGCCGCTTAGATCGCTTTCCTCCGAGCTCGATTAACTGACTGAGCTCCACTGTGTTTTGGATCTGTTGCCTGAAGAATCTGCTCCCGATCACGTTCTCGGGATTCACGGATAACTGCGGATTGGGGAGGAGATCTGCTTGGAGCATGCGGCCGTCGTGAGCCCGAAGCTCCAAGGAGAATGACTGAAGATCCTTATTTTGCCGGAGAACTTTCTCGGCAGCCTGACCGAGGCTCATGGTCGCGTACGAAGTCTCGGCGAACGACAGCGCCGGGACGCAGAGCAGATACACGCAAAGAAGCGGAGATCCGATATTCATATTTCATCTAAAAAGAGGGACGCGAACGAAACGGCGATCGAGCGAATGCCGGGATTAGCAACGCTATCAGGTCAGGAGCGGGAAGCCCCTCGCGGCATGTCCTCGTAAATGGGAAATGCGCGGATGTTGGGACGGCCATTCAGGAGCACGGACCTCTGGAGCGGCGCTCCGCCGGAGAAATTCCGTCAGCCGCGGAAGAAGAACAAGTTCTTGAACCAGCTCGACCTGAGATGCCCGGTCTTTGGAGCTGATGGCGAGAGATGCTTGATTGCATGGGTCATCCGGACAGTCGGATTCATGATCGCACCCCCGAGAATCCGAGCACGGTTCGTCGCAGGCATGAGCGAAACTTCCTGCCTGACAGAGCGCGGGTAATGCGGCCTGGATCAAGAGTAGGAAGAGGAATATCGCTCTCATCTGCATTTCGATTACTATTCTCGGCTCGATAGTGCAATTTCCTTAATACCCCGAAGCCCGGCGAATATCCTGCGTTTTACCGCTTTTATCGCGGCGTTTGAATATCGCCCTCCTGAATCAGCGATGAAGAGCGGCGAGTGTATCGGGAGCTGCAACCCGTTTCCGGTAGAGGCGCCAGCTGCCGGAGCGCTCAATCAGATCGAATCTGGCGAGCGATGCGAGCGGCAGGTCGCCCACTGAGGATTCCCGTACAAGGAAATGACACACCTCACAGGTCGCAAGCTCCTTCGGGCTGACGAATTTCACATCGAACTGCTCTAGCTGCTCAGCTTTCCACGCACCCGCGAGCCAATATGGTGAGAATGCGCTCTTGGCGTAAACACCGATGCTGTGGCGGTGAGGAGGTTTGTTCGCTTCCCACTCGATGTGTTCAATGATTTCATCGGTGGAGTACTTCGTGTTCACAGTCTCCATCGAGCTGTCCATAACAATCAGATACGTAACGACACACAGAGTTGCGGCCGAGGTTATCAATCCGACCACCGACGTTGAACGCCGGGAAACAGAGACCGAAGAGATTCCAAGAACGACCACCGCACAGCTGGCGAGAAAAGCTCCTACGGAATGCTCCATCAGTAATGCGGCGGCGATCGCAAGCACCCAGCTGAACAGCAGCCAGGCGAGAAACCGCTCCGAATGAACGATCCGCCGGCATTCGCGAAACGCTTCATCCGAACGGCAAAGCGTAACCGCTGAAAACATCGCGAGCGGAGGAATTGCAGGCAATAGATACATGTAGTGCAGCTGCCGGACGAAGGTGAAGAACAGAGGGGTAGAGATCGCCCACAGGAGCAGAAAGAGCAGTTTCGCATCCCCTTTGAGAACCTGCAGGCCACGGCGAAGCCCGCGCCGCACCGACGGTGCGAAAATGAGAAGTGACCACGGAAGGAACGCTCCAAGAAGCATCAGCCACGCGCTTCCGTACCAATGGATATGTCCGCTGCCATACCGATCGCCGTAGTCTCGAAAGAGATACCGGCCAATGTTCTCGTTCCAAAAGAAATAGAAAGCGCTTCCCGGATGAGCAATCTCATTCAAGACAAACCACGGGCCTACGAGCAAAAGGAAGAGCGCGATAGCGCCAAGCCATGGGAAACGTCGCGCCCAGTTGTAGTCGCGCCGAATCGCCGACCACAGGACAAGTGGCAGCGCTGAAAGCACAATGCTCACCGGTCCTTTGCACAAAAACCCAAGCGCAGCCGTCAACGTTGCACCATACGCCAAAGCGATCGGAGCTGCAGCATTTAGAGTGAACTTGCAGAGTTGAACGACAGTAAGGAATACGAGCAGCGTGAGTGTTACATCCGTCACACTCGCTCCACTCAAGAAATAAAACCCGACGGAGCTCAGCATGATCAGGACTGCGCCAATCGCCTCCTTCTTGCCGAATTCGGATCTTGCAAACAGATACGCCGTGCCGAGGATCAGCAGAGCACAGAGAAAGGTCGGAAGGCGAGTTGTCCATTCGTCTATTCCGAAGAGCGTGTATGAGGCTGCCGTAAGCCAGAAATGCAGCGGCGGCTTCCCGAGGTATGGAACCTTGCCTTCTGCCATCTCAACCATCGGGGTCAGCCAGTTGTGGCTTAGCACCATATTCTCGGCGATGTTCGCGTAGCGAGCTTCGGTCGGATCGATCAGATCGACAAGTTCCAGGTACGGTGCACGCAAAGCGAGGGCGCCGATTACCACCAGGAGCGCCCGAAACAGCTCCTGCTGCCAAAATTTTAAAATGAGTGCCTTCAGCCGTCTCCAGTGCATTGTGGAACTAAGACGATTGACCGTCGAGGATCTTCAGAGGGCGGAAGGGTTCGCTAGGACTCGGCGGGCTTTCTGAGAGTCTTTGCGGACTCAAAACTCAATTTCCGGTGAGAATCTTTGAGTGCAAGCTCCATTTTTGCGGATTTCATTACCTCGGCTTCGTAGAGCTTCACTTTCTTCGCATAGTCATCGACTGCGCCAGGTGTAACTACTCCGTTTGATCGGGCCGGAGGCGGAGGCATGCCGACGCCGCTTCCGATCGTCGCGGCCATCGTCAGGACGTGACTCTCCAGCTTATCCATCTCTTCCCGCAGCTTGATTTGGTGGACTGCAGAGATCGAGAGCCGCATGTCGGTAATACTTTCACTGACAAGGTGAACGAGGATTTCAGCGCTGATCTTTCCGGTTCTTGCATCGACAACTTCGGATACGGAGCGTCCGGACACTTTCGCAAGGTCTTCCTTGTCATGCTCTGAGAGCTCTTTCCGGAAATCGATTGTGTGAGAGTGGCCGAGCCGCTTACGCACTGTTTCACCGAGCCGGCGGTTGGCCCGATCATCGATTGCTGCCGAGACATCCGGAAGAGCAGTCGCCGCCGCTCTAAGAGCACGAAAGGCCTCTGCTCGGTTCTCACTGGAACCTCTCATCTCCAACAACGTCCCGATGAGCTCCTTCGCCATCGTGAGCTGCAGCATCGGATTTGCGCTTCGCCCCTCGGCGACCGGATTGAGCAATTGCCGAATGACAAAATCGCCCCGGCTCGGATACTTCGGATCGCCCTCTTTCGAAGCCTGGCCTTGGGTCCCTCTCCCTTCCCGTTCCTCCCGGCGCTGCCGCCGTTCGGCGCGCTCAGCTTCGAGCCGGTCTCTAATCTCGACGTAGTGTTTATCTGTGGTCGCTAGTCCAACCAAGGCAACGAGAGCGCTCTTCGTGATGCGCCCGGTCTTGGGGTCGATGATGTTGTCAGTGACCTTACGGCCGATCTTTGCCGCGACCTGTTCGATCTCTTCCGGGGTCAGTTTCGCGGTCCAATCGAATCCGCTTTTCTTCCCCGTGGACTCCCGCATCCATTCGCCGACAGCGCGAAGGGTCGGATCGTTGGAGTCGAAAATCCGATCCTTGTAGTTCTTCATCGTCAGACGCAACGATTCAAGGAGGCCGGCCCGGCCGGGGTCGTCCTCTTTGGATTCGAGCAGTTTCGAGATGATCGTGTGGATCTTTTCGAGCCGGTCCGTAACCTCTTGCGACTGTTTCAGCTCCGAGCCGATGCGCGGGAGCACTGACGGCTCATTGGCGCCGGGCAAAGTCGCTCCTCTGATCTCTCGATCGTTCGTAGACACGGGTTACTCCGATTCAAGATTGTTGTTTGGAATGTCCGTGAACGAGCCTCCTCTAGCCGGGCCCGACAGCTGTCGATTTCTAGCTGAATCAGTCGGAATCTGATCGAATCTTGAAAATAAAAGGGAATAAAGCCGAATAAAGCGGATCTGCCGCTTCAAGCGACAAGAAGAGTGCGCGAGTTGCCCGCTCACCGCATCATCACTCCGTATGAAACGGGAAGAAGCAGATACGGCTCTGCCGGAGATCGAGAACAACCTCATCGCATACGAAGGGGTGCCGCTCAACTCAGCATTCACCGGCCGCGAAGATCAGTTCGGCGGAAACTCACTTCGCAAGGTGATCGAGAACTACATCCGTTACTACGCGAACGGCGAGGGCCATACGGCGCGCGCCAAGCGTTACGACCTAGAGCACTTCCTTCTCTTCATCGCCGGGAGCAAGGCGATGATAGATTCGGTCACTGTTTCAGAGTGGACCATGCAGCGCACAAGCGATTTCGTCGACGCACGACTCAATCTCGGCGAGGCTCCCGCCACCGTGGCGCGCCGTCTTGCAACGATCAAACACTTTGGCCGCACGCTTGCAGAAAGACTTCCGGGCTACATCAATCCGGCGCGTGAAGTGAAAAGCCCGATGCACACCCTACCCCGTCCGCAGGGCCTTTCTGCGGAGGAAATCGCGCTTCTACGTGAGATCGCCCGGGTCGAGATCAGCCGCAAGAACGGACGATTCTCGGCGCTTCGAAACCAGTTTCTTTTGGAAATTCTTCTCGCTACCGGACTTCGTGCGGATGAAGTTCGAATGCTCATCTTCTCCCAGCTGAGCGATGACAATCGTTGGCTGAAGAACGTAAAGACGAAGGGGAAGCGTTTTCGGAACGTTTACCTCGACGGTGAGATTCGCAGTCTTCTTGAAGAATACCTGGTGCAGAGAGCTGTGCAGCTCGAAGAGAAGTTCCCCGCCGATCCGTTGATTGCGAAAAATCCGCGCGTCCCGCTACTCGTCAGCGTCTATCGCGCGGTGCCGGAGCGTCCTGAAACCTTTGCCTTGAGCCCGAAGAGTATTTGGGGCGCGATCGCCGCATTCGGTGAGCTCGCCTCTGCAGCGACCTCTGAGGGGAAGATTCACATCCATCCGCACCGTCTCCGCCACACCTTCGCCCACGGTTTACTGGAGAGCTCGAATGATATCCGCCTCGTAGCCCAGGCCCTTGGCCACAGCGACGTTCGAACAACCATGCGTTACACGGAGAGGTCCGAGGAGCAGGTGGCCGCCGCCATCGAGCGGAAACGCGAGATCCAGAGCGCGAATGTCCCCGCCGAGAATGGTCTAACTCGCCGGAAACACTAGGGCCGGGTTGGGCGTCATTGATTTCCCGTCTCATTTCCTTAACATTTTCTGAAGCAGCCCTCGCCCGCGCCGCGATACCTGTATGCGAGCGAATAAAAAGCTTCTTATGGAACGTGAAAATACCTTTCCGAACCTTTCACTGAAGACCCTGGCTTATGTGGCCATCGGCATCAGTTCGATTGTTTACTACACCCAGATCGGCTCACACCTGATTGGGGAGTATTACTTCGGTCGAGCGGCCTCCACATATTTCCATGTCGCTGTGCTCACCCTTCTTAGTGTTCTCACCCTGACTGCGGTCGGCTGCTCGGTTCACCTTCGCGCAATCGGCGGATTCCGCCGGGGAGAACTGCTTGGTGAGCTGAATAACGGTCTCCAAGAGCTGCGCGCTGTAAGCGCACTTGGTGAAGGCGCCATCGCTGAAGTCGAGTCGATTCTTCCCCGTCACGCAGCCGGGCTGACTGCCGACGGCGCAGAAGCAATGCGAATTCTCCGCCAAATCCTGAAGGCGATCGATGCCCGCCGGAACGCGGTAGAACAGCTGAAATCGCTGGGCAGAACCCCTGAGCTCTGTGAAGCGGTAGTGATTCTGCGAAAGAAGCTTCGGGCGGTCGAAAGCGCGCAAACCGCTCTGATCGACATCGACCCCTTCCCGGCTATCCCGAACGAGAAGCTTTTGAAGGTGGTAAGCGAGCTCGTTTCGGAACTGAAATCAGGACTCCGGCTCGCAGCGTAAGCGCGGCTTCCCTTTACAATCGATATTACGGCGCTGAAATCTTCAGTGCCGTTTTTCATTGGGGGCCGTTCTTCTCTCAGGGCCGTTTTACGTCCTGGCGGCCGCTCTGCGCCTACCGGTGTGACGAAAGTTTTACGCATTCGTGACACGTGCCACTTCCGGAAACGCTAAACAGCGAAAAGAACGGTTTACAGGGAGGTCTTATGTCATCCACCGAAGTCGTCGCCCCAAAGGTTCGCGGACAATTCGTATTCCTCGCAAACGAGCTCAGCCACCGCTTCCCTGACCTCGATCTCCGATTCAACTTAAGAAACGGTTCCAGCACCCTGCGCTTCATGGCAGCAGCGATCTCGCGCGATGTCATTGAGCTCGATCTCGGTGACTACGAAACGGTCGACCTGCTTAATGCCGCTATTCTCCAGATTAAGGAGATGGCGCAAATTTTCGACGCATAGCCTCTTCGAGGATCTTGCGGACGATCGCAGCGTTCATCACTTCGATGCGTTTCCCCTCGACATACACACCCGGAGTTCCGGGAAGCTGAAGTGCCACCCCTTCGCTCACATGACGATTGATGGCGACCATCTGTTCGTCTGATTCAATGCAGCGGGAGATATCCGGAACATCCTTTCGAAGGCTTTCTTCGATCGATTTGAGAGCGGCCTCGTTCATCTCGGCAACAGCGAACAGCATATCGTGGGCCACCCAGTAGAGACGCTCATCCTTGGCACCCGCACACCGGGCAAGCTCGGCGGCGCGGCACGAGAAATCGTGGAAGCTTCGATTGATCAGAGGATTACAGCTGCGATCGAGGGGAAAGTTCTTAAAGACAAGCCGCACTTTCATCTCCGTTGCGAGCTTCTCTAAATACTCGTCGACAACTTTGCAGTGTGGGCACGCGAAATCGCTGTAGGTCGTAATCAGTACCGGCCCATTCGGATCACCTAATTCGAAATCATGATCCGGACCGCCCGTCACGATCTGCATGGCTTGTGGTGCTTGACGCTCGGCGCGCCAGAGCCGAAGAGCCTTCGCCTCGGCCGTTTCAGTGTGCTCAATCGGATCCGCGGGCCGGTAAGCGCCCATGATAACGCTGGGAAGAAACAGTGAAGCCACTGCGACCAGCGCGACGCTGAGGACGAACCCGAAATTGAATCGAGCCCCGCGCAGGGGCAGGAACTGGCTAAGGAGCTCCTTTACGCCTGAGAGAAGAGACGCCGGCTCCCCTGTTGGTTGAGCCCGAAACGCGACGGTGCCGAGGCCAAGCGTCACGAAATAGGTGAAGGCGCATACGAGACAGATTGTCTGGATCTCGACGTAAGAAACCGTAGCAAGGATCGCTACAGGGATGAGCCCGCATAAGGCTACCACTTTCAATAGTGCCCAGGTTTCCGGCCGTTCGATACGGCTGGTGTTTGCGCGAAGGAGCAGCAGCCAAAGCAGATAATAGAACAGCCCGAATGCCGCCACCGGTATCCCTAGAAACTCGGAATAGCTGCTCATCGCGACGCGATCGCAATCGAATTGGGCGTTGACCGAACAGAACGATGGTCCGTCCTGCCAGCCTAAGTGCAGCCGGATGTGATGAACCAGGAGATAGATTGAGGCGAACGCGCCAAGCAGCGCGAGAATAAAGGAGCATTTAAAAGCGGTTTTGCTTCCGAACACAGTGGCCTACGAAATACTTCCCTGCGGAGTGATGCAGGCGAGACTTTCGCAAGTGGAGTGAA
>CAYOAK010000116.1:0-11341 GCA_964401925.1 uncultured Bdellovibrionales bacterium
CATGTCTGAAACAAGGGATCACGACCGTCGAGGAAGTGCTCCGGGTCACAGCGGCAGATTGAGGTAACACGCTATGTCACTCTACGTCTGGGAAGGCACAAACGAGAAGGGAAAGAAGGTTCGTGGACAGATGGAAGCGGCAAGCTCCCAGCAGGTCTACAACGCGCTCCGTGGTCAGAAGATCAACCCGATCACGAAAAAGATTCGTGAGAAAGGTGCTCTCGACAAAGAGATTAAGATCCCGGGCCGTAAGAAACGGGTAAAGATGAAAGACCTCGTGGTCTTCACCCGCCAGTTCGCAACGATGATCGACGCCGGTCTCCCGCTCGTCCAAGGCCTCGACGTCCTCGGACGCCAGAACGAGAACCCCGCGATGAGAGTCGTTCTGCTCGATGTGAAAGAGCAGGTGCAGATGGGGGGAACACTTGCAGACGGCCTGAAGCGCCACGACAAGGTGTTCGATGACCTCTTCACGAACATGGTCGAAGCCGGCGAGGCCGGCGGTGTTCTCGACGTCATTCTCGAGCGGATGGCGGAATACCTCGAAAAGTCGGACAAGCTTCGCCGCCAGATTAAGACCGCGATGATCTACCCCGCAGTCGTCTGCGGTGCCGCGGTCATCGTCACCTCAATCTTGCTCATCTTCGTCATCCCGACCTTCGCCGATCTCTTCAACGGATTCGGAGCAGCGCTGCCGGCGCCGACCCGCTTCGTGATCGCGCTGTCGGATTTCCTCTGCGCGTATTGGTACCTGATCTTCGGAACGATGTTCGGTGGCATGTGGCTCTTCAGACGCTTCCTCGGTACGGACCGCGGTAAAGAAACGATGCACCCAATCGCACTTCGCCTGCCCGTCTTCGGAGACCTGATCCGGAAAGTCGCCGTAGCTCGGTTCAGCCGCACACTGAGCACAATGATCAGCTCCGGCGTGCCGATTCTCGACGCGCTCTCCATCTGCGCACGCACCTCGGGTAACCGGGTCGTTGAGCAGGAGATCAACCGCGTGCGTTACAGCATCACGGAAGGAAAGACTATCTCTGAGCCGCTCGCAAACTCGGTCATCTTCCCCGGCATGGTCGTCTCGATGATCGGCGTCGGTGAGGCAACCGGTGCTCTCGACGCGATGCTCGGAAAGATCGCCGACTTTTACGAAGACGAGGTCGAGAACGCGGTCCAAGGGATGAAGCAGCTGATCGAGCCGATCATGATTCTGATCCTGGGGGGCCTGGTCGGCGGACTCGTCGTCGCCATGTATCTCCCGATCTTCAAGCTGGGCTCTGTTATTTAGGCGATGGGGTCATTTAAGCGATGGGCATTCAGTTGAAGGGCATTTAACAAGGCAGATTGTATGGTCCTCAAGCAGTACCGAGAGACCTTTCGCAGGTTGCTAGCCGCTGAAGACGGCCCTTCCCCGATCCGCGCGGCTGAGCTCAAGCACTATCTCGTGCGCGCGCTCTTCGTGCGAGTAGTGCTCCTCACGATCTCGCTCGCTGTCGTCACCTGGGGCCTATTCCGGGATGGTGACGGAAACTTCGGCTTCATCCTGATCGGAATCGTGCTCGGCGTCTCACTGATCCAAGCGGTAACGCTCCGCAGGTTCGGACCGAAAGTCTGGAGCGCATATGTCCAACTCGCGACGGACATCCTGTTGATCAGTGCGGTTTTCGGCTACTCCGAATCTCAGGCTGCTACATTTCTCTACCTCCTCGTCATCATCGCCGCCGCCGGCGCACTTCATCTTCGCGGCGCGCTGATCGTCGCCACGCTCTCCTCGGTCCTCTATTCGACCGTTCTTGCCGGTGTGGTTCCGGGTTTCTCAGGGATGGCGAACCTCCTTCCCCACGAAGTTCTGCTCGTGCACCTCTCGTTTCTCGTTGCCGCGATCTTCAGCTCACTTCTCGCGGTTCGCCTTCGGGCCCTGCTCAACCTCACGGCCGACCAGGCTGAAAACGTTCGTGCACTTCAACAGCGCGAAGAGAAGCTGCTGATTGATCTGACCCGTGCCAAGGCGATCGAGGACACGCTTTCGTACCACGAGCAGGTAACTCAACTACTCGCCTCGAAAGAGCCGGCGGCGCGTGCACAGCGCATCGCGATGGTCGGCGACAGCGCGATGATGAAGAACCTCTTCACGCTGATCGAGCGCGTCGCCCCAACTGACGCGTCAGTTCTCATCACCGGAGAGAGCGGAACAGGAAAGGAACTCATCGCCCGGGCGATCCATGAGCTCTCCCCGCGATGCTCGAAACAGTTCGTTGGCATCAACTGCGGCGCCATTCCCGAACAACTCATCGAAAGCGAGCTCTTCGGACACAAGCGGGGGTCCTTCACCGGCGCCATATCAGACAATGTCGGACTCTTCCGCCGTGCCCAGGGCGGCACACTCTTCCTCGACGAGATCGGGGAGCTTCCCCTTCCGATGCAGACGAAACTCCTTCGTGCCTTACAGGATCGCACGGTTCGTGCGGTCGGCGATGGCCAGGATATCGCAATCGATGTCCATGTGGTCGCAGCGACGAATCGCGACCTGAAGCGAGAGATCGCGCAGGGCCGATTCCGCGAAGACCTTTACTACCGCTTGAACGTCGTGAACCTCGTTGTTCCGCCGCTTCGCGAACGAAAAGAAGACCTCCCCCTCCTCATCCGACACTTCCTCACGAAGTACTGTGATGCTGATGACGTGGTTCCCACGATCTCGCCAGGGGCGCTCCAGCTGCTTCGCGATTATCCATTCCCGGGGAATATTCGAGAGCTCGAGAACGTGATCGAACGCGCGATCGTCCTCGGAGGAAACGCAATCCTGCCGGACCATCTCCCCGAGGAAGTCCGCCAGACCACACCCGGAATTCCCGCAGCACAGATCATTCAGCACGGCGAAACACAGATAGTCGAACTTCCGCTCGACCTTGACGGAGTGCTCGCACAGTTTGAACGTGAGATGTTGATGCGCGCGCTGGAGAAGACCGGCGGCATGAAGAAGCAGGCCGCCGAGCTGCTCGGACTGAACTTCCGCTCCTTCCGCTACCGGCTGAAGAAATACGGGATGGGCGGCGAGGATGGCCGGGATGCGAGCGAGCTCGCCTAATCCGCTGAAGCAGGGAGCGCTTTCTCAATCGCCGGAGCGCGGCTCGCAAGAACCTCCACGGTGAGAGCGCACGCCCTCTTCGCCGTCTGTCGAAGTCCCGCCACCACCGCTTGCTGTTGAGTGCGCAGCGCCTCCCTTGATGTCCATGCCTCCTTCAATTTCACCGCGAGTCCCTCCGCCGTAACCGCTTGCAGCTCCAGACAGAGATGTGACGAATTGAGCAGCTTCATGAGCGAGCGCACTTTGGGTGCATACGCGAGTCCCACGACCGGCACGCCAACTGCGGACGCGAGCACGAGAGAATGAAATCGCATTCCGACAAACATCTCCGTCCGAGCCATCAAGGCCTGGATGTCATGACTAAGGAGATCCCTGTTTCCTACGAGCGGAACGCCAAAATGTTCCGCCAGTTGCTGCGAGATCGGTTCGTCCATTGGATGTGTCGAAAAGAACACGAGAGCGACCCGTTCCTCCTCAGCAAAATGTTTGAGCCCTTGGATGAGGATCTCGACGAGTTGCTCGCGGCTGGCGGAACGCTCACCCTTCGAGAGCCATTCATCGAGGTAGCGAGTGACATTCACCCCTACAATCGGTCGATCGGCGGGAAGCCTAAATTGTCGAGCCAGTTCGCCCGCCCGAGGTTCCTCCGTAACCGGATTGATAAAAGCGGGGTCGCCGGTCAGCTCTATCGGCCGATGGCAACCGATTTCCCGGGCGAGCTGCTCGCTGTCTTCGTCCCTCAACATGACGAGGTCCGAGCTGTTCAATACCCATCTTGCGAGCAACCTGCTCGCAGTAGACGGGAAGGGGCCGATGCCACAGCTGAAGCAGATGAGCTTCGCTCCACTCAGCTTAACGATCGGGACGACGGTGACCAGCGTGATCAGCCAGTTAAAAAGCGGGTTCCACAGGCTTTTCCCGAAAATGATCCCGTCACAGATGAGGACGCCGTCGCTCTGCCAGATCGCCCGAAAGGTCGACAGGCCGAAAAAACGAAGGCTGAGTGTCCAAGGCATGATGCTCACACCAGTAGCCCGATACCTCTCGCCATAGTGCTTATTGACGAAGCTTGGACGGCTCGAAGGGACAAAGAACCGTGTTGACGGGGCGGCGAGTGAGAGGTGATGAAGGATGCTTGAGAGGATCGCGGCATCGCCGAGATTGTTCCCCGAATTTGATCCGAGAAGTGTAAGGACAAGACCTTTGCTCGCTTTCATTCTTTCGGGGTAGCATTTCATCAAACTGACGGCCACCGATTCTCTCTGGCGGTGGGAATGGCCGATAAGAATTTTGCATGAACGGAAGTGAACGAATTTTGGTTACCGGAGCGGGCGGGTTCACCGGCGGCGCCGTGGCTCGGCTGCTGCTGGAGGAAGGCCGCACGGTTCGTGCAATGGTGCGCAATAAAGCTGACGCGGCCAAACTCCGGCAGATGGGCGCGGAGGTCGTTTTCGCCGATCTCACCGAGCGGGAATCTCTGACCGCTGCGGTCGACGGCTGCTCCGCCGTCCTTCACATCGCAGCGCTCTTTCGTCAGGCCGGCCTGCCGGAGGAAGATTTCATCCGCGTGAATGTGGAAGGAACGCGGATGTTGCTCGAAGCCGCGGAGCGTTTTGGCGTGAAGCGCTTCATTCACTGCTCCACGATTGGAGTGCACGGAGATATCGAGGAGCCTCCCGCCTCAGAGGATTACCGCTACGCTCCCGGCGACATGTATCAGCGCAGCAAAGTTGCAGCTGAAGAGGTGGCCTTCTCTTTTTTTCGAGAGAACAGAGTACGGGGCGTCGTCATTCGCCCCGCGATGATCTACGGCCCGGACGACAAGCGGACGCTGAAGCTGTTTCAGATGATCAGCCGCGGCAAGTTCTTTTACGTCGGAAAGGGCGAGGCCTTTGTCCATTTCATCGATGTGCGGGATCTTGCGAGAGCTTTTGTGCTCGCCGTGGATAAGGACGAGCTCCACAACCGCGCCTATATTATCGGAGGCCGAGAAGCGATGCCGCTTAATCAGCTTGTCGATCGGATCAGCACGGTGCTTGAGGTTAACGCTCCGAAGCTGCATTTGCCCGTTCGACCCGTGCAGCTACTCGGAACTATCTGCGAAGCCGTCTGCACGCCCTTTCGGATCAACCCGCCGCTGTATCGGAGAAGAGTCGAGTTCTTCACGAAGAGTCGCCACTTTAATTGCGATCGCGCGACCGCGGAGCTTGGCTTCTCTCCCGCGCAGGACAGTTACGGCGAGCTCGTCGACATCATCAACTCGTATGTGGCATCGGGCGAGATCGAGGGAAAGATTCTTTCAGATCCCTGCCACATACTTCGCACACGGGAGGGGGAGATTCTGAACTGGGACGAGCGCGCCGAGAATTACTACGGCCTGCATCCTCAGCACGCGGTGGGTCAGATCTCGCACTCCCTCTTTGAGACAACGTTTCCGACCCCAATCCACGACATCAACAAAAGGCTGTTTGAGTGCGGACGCTGGGTCGGCAATCTTCGACATGCCTCGCGTTCCCACGGGCACCTGAGTGTTCTCAGCCATTGGCGGCTTTCCGATGACTCCCGTCCTGGCGAGCATGTCATCGAAGAAAACCGGATGCGATTCAGCGTCACGAAAGATGCGGGCCGGCGGACAGGGAATCCAAAGGTATTCGTTTCTTCCCTTGCCGCGCACTATCCGGCACTTGTTCCACTCCTCGAGTAGAAACGGCTGCGAAGCCGCTCGACTGGACCAACCATTCGAAGCTCGAGCGGCCGCTCCTTCGGGCAGCCCTTCAACCGCACGAGGACGACCGACGGCTCGAGCCGCTCCGGCAATATTTCGCAGCCCGGCACGGTAAGTGAGTCGACATAGTGAAACCTCAGCACGACCTCATCATCCGCGACGGTGAACCGGACGTGGCCTTCGTCCTGAGAGAGGATCGTTCCCTTGCCGGAATGGAAATACGAGTTCGGCGCAGACAGGCGCGTAAACATCCGGAACTTTCCTTTCTCCCAAAGGAGCTTGTAGCGATCCGATCGCTTACGAAACCATCTCGACCAGAAGCGGTCGTGCGTAATGATCGCCGAAACGTTGTAGATGTCGAGAAACTCCTCCACTCCACTGTCCCCCCGGTTTCGGTACGACTCCGGCATAATATCGGTATATGTCCATCGATCGTGCTGATAGCGGGACGCCATCAGCGGGCGGTGCGTCCATCGTGCAAGCGGGGCGACGTGTCCACCGCTAAATTCGTGAAGTATGAAACCGGCGAAGAGAACCCTTCCGCCGCCGTGATGTTTTTGAATGGCGTTCACCAGCTCCGGAACGATCGGGCGCGCAAAGGTAAAATGCTCGGAGCTTTGATTTCTGACGACACCCCAGATCCAAAAGGGTGAAACGAATAGCACAGACAACAGACCTGCCTTTGGAAGAAGCGACTTCCAAGATGTTTGCAAATAATTTTCACAGAGCAGGGCAATCGGCGTAATGACCAGCAGGAGCGTTGTCAGCCAAAATCTCCCGAGCTCGAGTTGCGGCTTCACAACCGGCCCGAATGTCGCGAGCATCGCGCTCATTGCCACCGCCGCTCCCAAGAGCAGACGGTGATCGCGTCGAGCCAGAAACCACAGAGCAGGAAATGCGAGGGTGAGCAGAATCGGATGAAATGTGCGCGCCATATCGCGCAGCATGGCAAGCGACCCGCGAACTGCACCGATTCGCTCCATCAACGGCGATTTGAAATGTGCACCGTGAGTCGCCGGAAGAGTCGGATCGGTGGCGGCGCTCTGAAGGGATACGAATTGATCCACCCGAGATGTGATGACGAAGAGAGTCATCCACGGAAGATTCAGAAGTACGAGCAGGGCTGAGGCGATCAGGAAAGGGGTCGAGCGAAACCCATTTCGGAACAGCAGAACGAAGGCGAAGATCGGAGCAAGGAGGAGCACCGACGGGGACCAAAAACAGCTTAACGTTGTCGCTATCACTATCGCGATTACCCACCAAGGAGTCCGTTTCTCATTAGGAACAGCGAGAAGGGCAACAATGAGCGGAATTAAAGAGATCGATAAAAGAAAGGGAAGCGTCCCGTAGGCAAGTCCCCACCGATAAAATACGAGAGAATTGATCAGCGCAAAAAGCGAGGCGAGACACTGTGCAAAAGAGGACCCGCCGGCAACGCGCACCGCAACCGCCTGAAGGACGGGAATAAGAATGAACAGAGTCGACGCAACGAGGAAAGTGAACGTGCAGGTAAGCTCAGAAAATCGGATGAGCGGGTACCAGAGGAGAAACAGATTAAGCGCTCCCGATGGGAGGAACTCACGAGCTTCAACGCCTGCATTCCACAAGGGATTATAAAACGGTACCGCTGGAAAGGACGCCTTCAGCTGCTCAAGTCGATACAGCAGCGGAGGAAAGTCGTCTGAAAATATCAAGCTCCCGTCGCCTTCCGCTCCGAAGCCGACAAGAGCCGTAGCGATAGAGACGCCGGAGAGGGCGAGAAGCAACGGGCCAAGCGAAGTTGGGCGTCTGCGCAGCACAAATAAAGCGACCGCCAGTCCGATGGGGAGCATAGCGAGCCATTGGGTCCGAAACAGGAACGGATGCGAGCGTTCTGTGAAAAGGAGAAAACAATAGACGCACAAAGCAATGATTACCGCGGCCTCTTTTCGGTCGTGTCCTCTTGACGCAAATATTCCGGCGAGGATGGCGGTGACGACGAGTGCGGCGGCGGTCGGAATTCCGAGTACCGGCGTCGAGCCGATCATGAATGTCAGTGGGGCATAAACGAGTGCGGGGAGCGCTAAGCAGCCGGCCAGGAAGGCCGCTTGGAATAAGAACCGACCGCTGCGCTCTTCCGGAGTGTCAGGCATATCAGTCATTCTTCCTCAAAAACTCGGACCGCACACGGTCGTTCCCAATCGCAGGTCCTGCGCCCAGCCCTACGCCCCAAACATGGACCTGAAAATAGCCCTAAAAAATAGCCCTGAAAAATAGATGGAGGAGAGACCGCCCCGGTGTCGATGATCGCATCTAAGTCAGAGGGCGGGGACTACCTTTCCCCTATTCCGATATCTGCCGCTACTCTATTAGTGGAGAGTATGGGTAGTGCCGAGGATTGGTAGTGCCGAGGGCGGGCGGGAACAACGGTTCAAGCTCAAGGATGAGTTCGAGTGGCAAGATCAACGCGAGAGCGATCAAATGAAAAGGACGCGGCTGAGGTCAACGAGACCGAAGCACATCTCAATCGCGCCCGCTATGGTCGGGGGATCAACTCTTTCGCGGTCTCCTGCGTACTGATCAATCTCTTCGTCCTCCTCATACGGCCGCAGAACGACATCCCCCCGCTGGCGACGATTCAGCTGCCGTTCATCCTCTCACTTCTCTCCTTCTTTGCCTGGCTCCCCAAGGCTCCGCGCGGCTGGTCCAAACAGATGCGGCTGATGATGGCCATTGTCATCATGGGCGCGCTGTGGGTGCCGTTCGCCCTGAACAATCGCTATGCCTTCGAAGGGTTTCGCACTCTCGCGCAGCTCTTCCTCATGATTCTCTTTCCCGCGGCGATCTTCTTCCAAGGGGGAAAGTGGCTGGAGAAGCTCTTTCGCCTCTTCTGTTTCACCGGCTTTTATCTGGCGATCTATGGCGCGACACACGGGGGGCGCGGGCCGGGAGACTATCTCGGTGATGAAAACGATCTCTGTCTCGCGCTCGTTTTCCACCTCGCTCTCCTTCTCGGGCTCCTCGGAGTTCCGACCTCCCCCATCCGCCGCACGACGATTCTCGCTATTTGCGGAGCGCTCATCGCGACAATCGTCATCACAAGCTCCCGTGGCGGGTTTCTCGGCATGGCCGTCGTGGTGGTATTCCACATCCTCTACGCCCGCAGACGCGCCGGTTTTTTCATCCTCGCCGCCGTTCTCGCCTTGTTCACCATGGCGCTCGCCCCTGCGAAGTATTGGGAGAGAATCCGAACAATTGCAGACACCGACACCGGAAGCGCAAAAGAGCGCCGCGAAACTTGGGCCTTCGCCTGGGACCTCTTTACCCGCCCGCAAGTGATGTTCATCGGGGTGGGAATGAAAAACACCCCCGTTTATCTTGGAGACTACAAAACCTCGGAAAGCCGCAACCTCTGGGGCCGTCAGACGCATTCCCTCTATCTGGAGCTGCTGCCCGACCTCGGCCTGGTCGGCGGCGGTATGGTCCTTACGATCTTCTGGGCCAGCTTCTTCGGAAACCGGAGGCTGCTAAAGGGCACGATTCAATTCCTCGCAAAGCTCAAGCGTCTCCAAGATGACGAACGCCGAGAGCGCCAAGCGGTGATGAAGGAGCTGATCACACTTCGCGCCATACTTCTCTCGATAAACGCCGCCTGGCTCGGCGTCGCCGTCTGCGGAGCTTTTATCTCCATCCTCTACTACCCGCCCATCTGGCTCCTCGCGGTCCTCTCCACCGCAGTCCAAGCCTATGCCGTGCACGTGCACCGAGCAGCGGAATCCCTCATCCCCGAGCGCGAGAGC
This sequence comes from uncultured Bdellovibrionales bacterium, assembly GCA_964401925.1. Taxonomy (GTDB): domain Bacteria; phylum Bdellovibrionota_C; class UBA2361; order SZUA-149; family JADYYL01; genus CAYOAK01. Next base: position 9,590 of record CAYOAK010000116.1, read on the forward strand.
AACCGCGCCCGTCTGGCGCACCATCCCTTCGCAGACGTGTAGCGGGGATAGACGCGTTACTGGGACCGCGGACGTCTCGTCCGCTTGCAAGTAATCGCAGCTGAACGAAACTCGATCACAGTTCGAATGCATGAACCGAAGCTGCATTACCGGGACCGCGGGCGGCCTCGCCCGCTTGCAAGTGCTCGATGCGGAACGAGGCTCGACTCACTCACTGTTCGGTTGCGTAAACCGGGAAGCGGGCGAGGCCGCCCGCGGTCCCGGTGGGTTCCACCTCGGTTTCCGATCTGCCGGCCTACTGCACTTTGCAGCGCTTGGCCCCGTAGCCGAAGTAGATTGCGAAGCCGATCAGCATCCAGACTCCGAGCCGCAACCAGGTATCGCCCGGCAGTGACCACATCTGAACGAATGCGCTCAAAGCCCCAAGGAGAGAGACTGTTCTTACCCAAGGCGTCCTAAACGGCCGCTCGGCAGTTGGATCCGTCACGCGCAGCACCCAAACGCCAATACAAACCAAAACGAATGCCAGCAGCGTTCCGATCGAAACGAGATGACCCAGTACATCGATCGGGACGAACCCCGCGATAGCCGCGGCAACTACGCCGCAAAGCATTGTTGTTATATGCGGGGTCTTGAATTTCGGGTGAACGCGAGAAAACCATTCAGGGAGAAATCCGTCCTTCGCCATTGAATAAAAAATACGTGGCTGGCTCATGAGCATCACGAGCACTACGGAACTCAATCCTGCAATCGCTCCAAACTTGATGAAAGGTTTCAACCAGAACATCCCGGGGACCTCATCCAATGCAACTGCAATCGGATCCGCCACGTTCAGCTTCTGGTAGGGGACAATGCCGGTAAGAACGAACGCCACGGCGATGTAAAAGATCGTGCAGACGACGAGTGTGCCGATGATGCCAATCGGCATGTCACGCTGCGGGTTTTTCGACTCTTGAGCGAGCGTCGAAACTCCGTCGAAGCCTATGTACGCAAAGAAGATGACAGCCGCGCCAGTAAAAATGCCGCTCCATCCGAACTGGCCGAACTCACCTTTGTTCGGGGGGATGAACGGAGTGAGATGCTCCATCGACACATACTTCAGTCCAAAAACAACGAAGAGTGTGAGCACGGTGCACTTCAGGATCACAATGAGATTGTTAAAATTCGCAGACTCTCTGATTCCGAGAACAAGAATGACAGTCATCACCAGGTTGATGATTACCGCCGGCAGATTGATGATCGCTCCAGTAGGTGTCCACCCCGTTGCCGCGGCGTAACTATAAGGCGCAGATGTCAATGCCGCTGGAATGATCACGCCGAAGTCTTTAAGGAAGCTCACCGTGTAACCCGACCAGCCCACGGACACCGCCGACGCACCAAATAAGTACTCCAAGATCAGATCCCATCCGATGATCCAAGCGACTAATCTTCCCATCGTCGCGAAGGCATATGTGTATGCACTTCCGGCAATCGGGATCATCGAGGCGAGCTCTGCGTAACACAGCGCAGCAAAAGCACAGGAGATCCCAGAAAGAACAAATGAGAGAACAATGGCAGGCCCAGCGTGATTCGCTGCCGCGTTTCCAGTCAGAACAAATATTCCGGCACCGATCACCCCGCCGATCCCAAGCAAGACAAGGTTCCATGCCGTGAGTGAGCGCTTAAGAGCGTTGCCTTCTCCCTCGGCCTCACCGAGGATCATGGAGATCGGCTTTTTCGCGAAATGGTTGGACATGCGTTTCTCCTCGTTCC
>CAYOAK010000117.1:0-11330 GCA_964401925.1 uncultured Bdellovibrionales bacterium
CTACAGTATCTTCATCCCCGTCTACGCCTTTCTATTCATTCCGATAGCAATTGTGCTGAAAGGGGAGACGGAGCGCTTTCTCGAGCACACAGCGAAGATTCACTGGGGGTTAATGGCGGGTGTATTTTTGCTCAGCCATGCTCCGGCCCTTCTCACTCTCAACATCCCCGGCCATGAAGGCCGCGGCGGCGACCTGCTCTTCTATCTCTTCATGGTCGCGCAGCTCAGCGATATTTTCCAATTCATCGCCGGAAAGAGCTTCGGCAAACGCCGTATCTCCCCGGGAGTGAGTCCCAACAAAACCTGGGGCGGCTTCATCGGAGGACTCATCGGCTCCTGCGCCGTCGGCGTTCTCCTCACACCGGTCACGCCCTTCACCCACCTCGAGTCGCTCGGAATGTCCCTCGCAATCTTCCTCGCCGGCTTCTACGGCGGCCTGACAATGTCGGCGATCAAGCGCGACCACGGGGTAAAAGACTACGGGGCGCTCCTCCCCGGCCATGGCGGAGTCCTCGACCGCCTCGACTCCCTCATCTTCTCCGCGCCGCTATTCTTCCACCTCACCCGCTATTACTTCACGGTGTAGGCGGACCCCGCACCGCCGCGGAAATAATTATATCGCGTATAATTAATTCTGCTGTAACTCCGGGTAGTTAGGGTGGAAAAATAATTATACGCGATATAATTATTTCGGAGTGGTCAGTAGCCCACGAGTTCGACGTAGGCGGCGCCTTGGTCGCGGACGATCGAGCGGCCTTCCCAGTATGGGACACCGGTTGCGCTGAGGATCTCTTGGTCTGCGACAGTCGGGGTTATGTGAAGTGAAAGAGAGAGCTTTGGGATCGTGAGCGCCCACTCGCTCGGATATCTCTTTCCGCTCTTCCGGCTCTGCCAGTAATTGAGGACTTTAATCTCAAAATCTTTACGCATCAGCGCGGTGACGGCTCCGGTGCGGTCGATGAAGCTTCCAGCAGAGAAATCTGTCGCCGCCCCGTGCTTGTCGCGCAGTTGGTAAAGCATCAGCTCTTCGCCCGAATGAAGCTGGATGCCGAACCAATCCCAGCCGTGCGCTCCCTTTACATCGCTTTGCTCTACGCTGGTGAACGCCTCGTGATCCATCCAGGCAGAGACATCAGTGATTGTCTCCTGCCTTTGTCCGATTCGTAGCGTTCCATTTCCCGCAAGCCGGGTGATGCCGGAATAGATGGATGCCTGACCCGGAAGAGGGCCTTTCTTCGAAAATCCGCGATCACCGTGCAAGACCGGTGGCTTGAGCGGAGACAGCGTCAGTTTGAGCGATTTTTCCGAGTCATCAGCCTGAATCTCAATTGCGTCGCACTGTTGCTTCGCCGACCAACTCCCGATGTGAACATCCAGGGCGTCGGGCATCGCGCCCGCACCGCCGAAGGATTCGCGTCCCCGCTTCTCGGCGAAGTGGAACTGCTGTTCGCCATCATCGGTCACCGCAAAATCCGCGAGATAGATCGATCCGGTTTCCCACGCGGAGGGAGAGAGCGGCTTTCGTGAAATCCCGACCCGGAAAAAAGTAAGCTCGAAGCCGAACTGCTTTCCAGCGTCAGTCTTTAGGTGGCCCGTAAAATACCACCATTCGATCGCCTGGTCGGGATGGGCTCCGTGATCGCGCGGAAACTGGAGCGGCACCGGTTCTAATACGGGCAGAAAATCGTCGGCATAAGTGAACCGGACAATCATCAGCAGTGCGATCACAAGCGTGCAGAACTTACTCATAGCGGAGAAGCTCCAGAGCACGGGGACGAAACGTCGCGGCAACCCAGCCCACGACGAGACTGAGCAGCAGAACCGCTCCGACAGTCCCCGCGTAGAGCGGCAGGGACAGCGATAGTGTGATGCTCCAACCGAAGAAGAAACGATTGATGAAATAGACCAGCAGGAAGGAGAGGCTTAGTCCCTGGAGCACTCCCGAGATCGCACCACCCGTTCCCAAGGCGAAGGAGTCGAGCGCCAGGAGCGCTTTCAGCCTGCTTTGACGCAATCCCACAGCCCACAACACTCCGAGCTCCCGGCCTCGCTCGACAGAAAGCATGAGCACGGCGTTCACGATTACGAACAGCGAGATGATGAGCGCGATCGCTTGAAGCGCATAAGTTACCGCAAAGGTCTGATCGAAGACCCTTAAGACCTCCCGCCGAAGCTCACCGTTGTCGCGAATCGTCAGAGAAATATCCTTGAATTCCCGAAAGAGTCGTTCCTTGAGTGCCGCGGTCGCGCGGCCATCCAGTAAGTAGAGCGAGGCGCCCTGAATGGAATCCTGTTTGAAAAATGCGCGGAACTGTTCGACCGGCATGAAGATGGTGCCGTGCTCGGAAGAATAGTCCGAGAAGACACCCAAAACCCGAAATCTCTTTGCACCCTCCGCACCGGGCAGCTCAACGGATGTATGATCTCCAAAGCGCCGGGTGAAACTCTCAGATACAAGAATTCCATCGGGTGAATCTGTGAGATCGGCGCCGCCGCGAAGGAAGATCAGACGGCGCTCCTGAGCAATGATGTCGAACCGTACTCCGGACACGAACACCTGCTCACTCTCCGCCGGCCGGTTCGCGTCCCGCCGCAGCCGAATAGTGCGATTCCGAATCAGGTCGACCTCGCGCGCCTCCGGTTGAGCCTGCAGCCAGCGCAGAACCTCTTCAGGAAGCGCGGTCCGGGAGCCGGCGGCAACTGAGGCTGACGTGCTGATATACACATCCGCCTTCAGCACCTGCTCGAGCCAGTTCTCGACGGTCGAGCGGAAGCTCGCGATCATCGTCGAAACACCAAGGAACAATCCCAGCGCGATGCCGACAGCGGTCATCGTCGCCGAGCTTCGCCGGGGAGAGGTCCGAAGGTGCACGGAGGCCAGCGAAACGATCGGCCAATTTGCAGCCGCGGCAATTGCGGAGAACAATCGAGTGCAGCCCCACCCGATCAAAGGTCCGAGACAGAGCCATCCCAGAGTCAGGATAATCGGCGGAAAAAAACCAAAGTACAGCGAATAGCTCAGGCCGCTCAACTCAGTGAGACCAAATGCCAGGCAAACGGTCGCTAAGCCAAATAACGTCAGCGGCAGAAGCTGCCGGTCTGCCGTGTGCTCAAACGTTTGCTTAAAGAATAGATCTCGAATCGGTGTCGCGGATGCTTCAAGGATCGGAAGCAATGCCCCGGCAACTGCGACAAAGATGCCGAGAGAAAGTGTTTGAAGGATGAGCTCATTCGTGAGGATCGCGTGAGGACGAGTTCCCGGAGCATAGAGGGTGGCGACAGTATTGGTGACTTGCTGAACCAAACCCCCGGACAACGTTCTTCCGGCGGCGAGACCAAGCAGCCCTGAGATCAGACCGATGAGCCCGGCCTCTGTGAGGAGCATCATGCGCAGAACTGTGACGCGCGCGCCGATTGCTCTGAGAATTCCGAATTCCCGCCTTCTCTGCAGCATGAGAAAGCTCACTGAGTTATAAATCAGCAATGCGGAGACAACGAGACTAAGCGAGGCGAGGAAATCCAAATTCAGGCGCAGAGCTTTCGTGGCGTGTGCAGCCTCGCGTTGAAGTCCCTCCGGCTCATCGACCAAAATCTCCGGAGGTAAGGCCGCGCGCAGCGCCGATCGAAGCTTCGAAAGGTCGACTCCGGTTTTCGGGATGACTCCCAGCGAATCAATGGAACCGAATTGCTGCAAAAGATCCTGGAGGGCTGCGATTTCAAGGACGAGCAGTTTCCCGGAATAGGCGGCACCTAAACCATCCTGCGAAAGCGTTCCTTCGATACCGACGGGCACGAGCCGGCCATTCACCCGAAGGGAGAGATCTTCTTGACCTATCTCACTTGTCGCGAGCGCACTGAAACGCACAGCAAAGAGATTTCGAATCACCCTCGGCTGAACTTTGCCGCCGTTTCCGTGCTGCTGAAGCAGATCTGCGCCGATCACCTGTAATAAGCCGAGATCCTCCTCACCGCGCCGCGCAGCAAGATAACGGACCATCTGCGGAACAGTGCCTTCAACACCCGGCACGGCGCGCACGGTTTTGATCAGGGTCTCGGACAGCTCACCCGATGCCGAACGAAGGACGATGGGTGTATTGGTGGAGAGCGATTGAAGGGTGTCGCGGGTCGCACGAGCGGCCGCTTCATTTGCCAATCGGATAGCCACAAAGCCGGCCGAGCCGACGGCGATTCCGAGAATAGTGAGGAGAATCTTTCCCCAACTCTGTCGAAGCTGCGCGAGCCAAATTCTAAAGAATAATCCGATCATCTCCGGCTGAGCTCACCATCCGAGAGCTCGATGATTCGATCTGCGCTGGCGGCAAGACTCCGGTCATGAGTCACCATGAAGACGGTCACCCGATCCTGATCGCAGATCGATCGGAGCAGACTCACCACCTCTTGTCCGGCAACCGAATCGAGATTTCCCGTAGGCTCATCGGCGAGAAGGATGCGCGGGGAGTTACAAAGGGAGCGGATCAGAGCGACACGCTGCAGCTCACCGCCGGACAGCTCGTGCGGGTATGCGCCGACCCGCTCCTGTAGTCCAAAGCGCTCAAAAAGCGCCGCGGTTCGTTCTCCCCCCTGTCTTCGGAGCAAGCGTGCCGGAAGCTCGGCATTCTGCTGCGCCGTCAACGCGGGAAGAAGCTGAAAGAATTGAAAGACGATGCCGAGATTCCGCAGCCGGAAATCCGAACGCGCGTCATCGGAAAGTCGCGACACCGCTGTGCCGAGAATCTCGATCTCTCCCGCGTCGGGTGTGTCGAGGCCGCCAATCAGATGGAGAAGGGTGCTCTTTCCGGAGCCGCTGGCCCCAAGCAGGGCCGTAAAGCTGCCGGGAGCAAGCTCGAGATCGATGCCCTTCAGAACCTCGCTCTTAAGGCGCTCGAACCGCTTCCTGACCCCTCGGAGGGCGATCTCGGGCTTAGCGTGCGGCATAAACGGGGTGGATTTTAATCTTAATTATTCAGCTTTCCCCTAATCCATCGCCTCACAAGTTCCGCAATGGGTTAGGTTCAAAATCCCCTGCACGTTTCGCGTGAAGGTTTTTCGGGTATAGCATGCGCTCTGATGGTATCGGAATTTGGAAGACGTTTTGCCGGGGTCTGCTGCGTTTACGATGACGAGCGCTGGCTGCCCTTCATGATCGAGTCAGTCTACTCGGAAGTGGGGGCTCTCTTCTTCCTGGTTGGCGACGCTCCGTGGAATGGCACAGCGACCACCAATATCGAGACGTTGAAAGTCATTGAGAGCTTTCCGGATCCCGAGCGGAAGATCCAAGTGATTCGTGGCGGATGGAGCAGCGAGACTGAGCAACGGACAGTCGGCTTGGAGATCGTTCGCCAAGCAGGGTTCGATTACTGCTTTGTTGTCGACGCAGATGAGATCTACGATCCGGTAGTATTACGAAAGATGATGGGGGCGGCGGTGACCAAGCCGCAGGTCGGATGTTTTTACATGACCTGCCTGACTTACTGGAAGTCGCATCGGCACCGGATCGATCCTCCCGAGCACTACAAGCCGCCGGTCTTTCTCCGAACGGGACTCGGACAGTTCGTCGAGCGCCGCCATGCGACGGCGCAGTTCGTCGCCGTGATCCCTCCGAGCTTCGGAGTTTGTCATCACATGAGCTACGCACGAACGAACGATGAGCTTCTGCGCAAGATCCGCTCATTCAGCCATGCGCATGAGGTGCGAGCCGATTGGTATGAGCGAGTGTGGCTGGCCTGGGATGAAAATCCGCAGATGGAAAACATCCATCCGGTTTATCCCGATGCTTATAAGCGCGCGGTGCCGGTTACGAAGGAGCAGCTTCCGCCTGTGCTGCGGCGGCTGGACTGAGCAGTCTCACAATGGTCGCGAACTGGCTTTTTTTGAAGGCCTGAATCAGTTCGGGAGAACCCGTCAGCACAGATAGATCGGACTGGATTGAGAGTCTGCGCACCTGTTCACCCCACTTCGAATCGAAGCGCTGGATATAGAATTCATCCCGTGCTCGCGTCTCGTCCGGCGTTTCCGCGCCATGCCAGGTGGATTTGCCGCTGAAGTGCAGCACATAGGCACCGAGTGCGTAGAGGACTTTCAGTCCGTGAAGATGGGCGCGGATGCAGTAGTCATTATCCTCTGCGCCGCCTTTTCCGAAGCTCTCATCGACGGGACCAAGTGTTGACCAGACTTTCGGCGGAATTTTCACGCAGAAGAACGGAAGCGTGAAAACTGACTGATACCCCGAACGTATCGCCGAGTGATGCGCTGCGATGACGGCGAGCTCGTCCGGATGAGCGAGATATTCCTCCAGGGTGAGATACCGCTCGCAACGTAACCCGTCTTTTACATACTGGAACTCCCGATTCGAAACCGGAGTGATGATCGCGTCGGAGATTGGAATGAGGGGCCCGATCCAACCGGGCGTGAAGATCAGATCATTGTTCAAAAAATAAACTTCCGCGTTCGACTCTTTCGCGCGTTCGATTGCGGCATTCAGATTCTGTGCGAAACTTCTTGGTTCCGAATTTCGAACAATTTCAAGTCGATCCGCGTGCGGAAGCTCACCGAGGGATTGATCGTTATCGATGAGCACGAGCTTTTCGGTATCGGCGAGCTCGGTGCACGAAAAAAAACTTTCGATAGCCTTCGGCGTGTAGTGCCGCGAGGCCGCCGTTGAGACCATTCCGAAGATTCTGCTCATGTAAGTACTATCGCTCTAGAAACCTGCTGGAATGAACTATCCGATCCGGCCCATCGTGACCAGCCGGAACGGGAAGACGCTGGCCCGGGCTTTCGCGGAGCCCTTTATTCTCCTTGGCGAAGAAAGTAGGAACGCAAGTCAGGAGGGCCTATGCTCGGACAACTAAGCATTCGGACGAAAGGACAGGGACTTCACGAGATCACCGCCGAAGTTCAGGAAATCGTCACGCGAGCGGACATATCCAGCGGCCTGTGTACCGTGTTCATTCAGCACACTTCGGCGAGCCTCACGATTCAAGAGAACGCCGATCCAACCGCACGGCAGGACCTGGAAGGGTGGCTGAACCGTCTTGTGAAGGAGAACGATCCTCATTTTCGCCACACCGCTGAGGGCCCGGACGACATGCCGTCACACATAAAATCGGTGTTGACGCAGGTGTCGATCGGCATTCCGGTGATCGGCAATGAGCTGGCTCTCGGCACCTGGCAGGGGATCTATCTTTGGGAGCACCGCCGCGCTTCGCACACGCGGCAAATTCTTGTTAACGTTGCCTGAGTATGACTGACAGCAAAAAACCTTGGGGCGGACGGTTCACAAAGTCCGGCAGCGAAGAGCTTGAGCGGTACTGGAACTCGCTGAGCTTTGACCAAAAACTTGCACGCTACGACATCAGCGGCAGTATCGCGCACGCCCGCATGCTTGGAAAATGTGGAGTCATTAGTGCGGACGAAGCAAAAGCACTTGTCGATGGCTTGAAGGGCGTTCTCAAGAAGATCGAGTCCGGATCAATCAACTTCAACATTCGCGACGAAGATATCCACATGGCTGTGGAGAAGATCCTCCACTCCGAGATCGGCGCGGTCGCAGGCAAGCTCCACACGGCGAGAAGCCGTAACGACCAGGTCGCACTCGACATGCACCTGTTCGTGCGCGAGCACTGCGTCGAAACAGCAAAGCTTCTCGGCGGTCTCCAAGACGCGCTTCTCGAACAGGCAAAGCAGCATCGGGATACAGTTCTGCCGGGATATACCCATCTGCAGCGCGCTCAACCTGTGCTCCTCGCCCATCATCTGCTCGTTTATGTTTCGATGCTCCAGCGGGATATTAGCCGGCTTCAAGATACGTTCGGCCGGGCAAATATCTCGCCCCTCGGCGCTGGCGCCCTGGCCGGCACAACCTTCCCAATCGAGCCCGAGTACACAGCAGAGCTCCTTAAGTTCGACGGGGTCTATCCGAACAGTATGGACGCAGTGAGCGACCGTGATTTCAGTTTGGATTTCCTCGCCGCGTCCGCACAGATCATGGTTCATCTTTCCCGCCTCTGCGAAGAGACGCTGCTCTGGACGTCCTATGAGTTTGGTTTTGCAACCCTGGACGACAGTTATTCGACGGGAAGCAGTATTATGCCGCAGAAGAAGAACTCCGATCTTGCTGAGCTCGTCCGCGCAAAAAGCGGGCGGGTGTTCGGCAGCCTCGTCGGACTGCTGACAGTGCTGAAAGGTCTTCCGCTCACCTATAACAAGGACATGCAGGAGGATAAGGAAGGTCTCTTCGACACAGTGCAGACGATTCAAGGAGCGCTTACTCATCTCGCCGGAATGGTTCGCACAATGACCTTCAATACTGTGCGAATGAAGGATGCGGCGGAGCGGAATTTCACGAACGCCACCGATCTTGCAGACTATCTGGCGAAGAAAGGGATGCCGTTTCGTGAAGCCCATGAGGTTGCAGGCAAAATGGTTCTCGCCTGCCTGACGAAAGGCTGTGAGCTCAATGATCTGGCACTTCCGGAGCTGAAGACTTTCTCAGCGCTGTTCGAAGCTGATGTTTCTGATGTTCTGAAGCTTGAGAATATCGTCCGCCGGCGAAATTCAACGGGCGGGACCTCTCCGGAGCAGGTGGAAAAGCAGTTCGCGCACTTCGAACAGAAGCTTGCAGCAACCGCGGAATGGATTAATGCCCGGAGCCGGCTACTGGAGATGGCCTAGCTTCTTGTCCGTTTCGTGACCGAGCGGCTCAGCTTCTTCTTTCGTTAAATCTGACGCTTCTTCCGCCATGCGGCGAGCCCGCAGTGCTTGCTCCATCGAGAGATGCAGCTTCTCTCGGAGGCGCACCGCGAATGCCGATTCGCGATCGGAAGTGATTCCATCAGCGGAGATCACCTTCCAAACGAGCGCAAGGATGCGTTGCTTCTGCGTATCGTCAAAATGATCATTGATGATCTGCACGAATTCATCGATCTGCTCGCGGCCGCGAACGTTCTGCTGCGCGAGAGCAACAAGCCGGTGAGTCGAATCGTTCGAGAGAGCGAACTCTCTGCCTAGGGAGCGGAACATCGCCTGGCCTTCGTCGATCGAATAGCTGCCGTCGACCTGCGCCATCTCAAGAATCAACACCGCGGTAGCGAGCCGGAGATCGTCTTGAACCTGACGTCCTTCGCGATCGACAGAAAGTGTTTCGAGTCCGTGAAAGGCCTGGCGAATTTTCTCAAACATAGGGTTCCCTCGAATTGAAGAGCTTTCGGCAGAATCTCAGAAATTCTGGATGGGCCCGTTGCGAAATGGCCGTTTCGGCCATTTTCGGGCCCCGCTCCCGGAGGGAGCAAAAGAAAACAGGGGCAGCGTTTCAGCTTCTCCGCTACTCGGTGAGGAACGTTCTTTGAGATTCCTGGAGAAATCGAATCTCCCGAAGAGTTCGTTGCCCATATTTCAAAGGACCTCTGAGTCGCTCGTTTTTCGACAGACCCTGAATGGTCTCGCCCCTTTGCCGGACTTGCGCAAATTCTCCCGTCAGGACGCGGGGAAAGGGCAATTATCTTGTGCCAGTTGGGGGAGTTGCGGCGGCGGGAGCCTCCACCCATGCGGCTTCGCCCTGCCGGTATTCCGCATACTGTTTAGCGCCTTCGTTGATATAGCGAACGCGCGTCGGAAGGCATCTGATCGGAAGACTGCGGAGAAAGGGGAGGATCGGTTCTGCCGACTCGGCCTCTTCGAGCTTTTGATTGGCTTTGTACGGGAGCGCGACGCCCGAGTAGCGTTCAGCGGCGGCGATCTGTCCGGGCTCGATCGCGGAATAAAGCACGACATCCAGCGCCCCCAAGACACCGAAGGTTGCAGGTCCGGCAAGCAGCTTTCGAACCCGCGAGCGGGTGCAGTCCTTGATCGGCCGCGTGACTGCGACAGCCGGTTCTACTGTTGCCGGTTTCTCCACCGGCTTTGGTTCGAACAGAGTCAGGATTCGATCTTTGTTCTCTTTGATCGCACCAAGCGGAGTTCCTGAGCGGTCTTCAGGAGTGAGCTTCAAAACGCGGCCCTGCTCATCGAAAAATTCGATCGGATCGTAAGCCCCTTGGTAAGTCGTTTGTTTTCCGTCCGGGGCTTCGACGATCCAAACCGGGGAAAGGAGAATGTGGTGTTTCTGCAAAAGCTCATCGAGCGTGACATCCGGCGGGCGCTTCGCGAGGTTCAGTTTTTCGAGGAGAAGCTGGCTTGCCGGAATTTTGTCCAGCGCTTGATGCATTCCCGCCACCACCTTCTCACGGGGGAAATTTAACTTTTCAAATCGCCGCTGCGCCTTGAGCATCGATTTCTGATCATGCGGGGCCATCGCAGTCAGGTCTTTGTTCAATCCGATCACATAAACCCGTTTCGTTTTAACACCGCGCTTTGTCGCGATGTAATGCAGCCGGTCGAGCGCACGCAGGTAGTTTGCTCGCGGCTCCGCCTTTACAATCAGGGTCAGCTCCGGTGCCGCAGGCGGCGCATCCGGAAAGGAGAGCTCGCGATTCAGCTGGTCTGCGGAGACCGCAACCGTCAGCTCCTCGGTATGGATGTCCTTCGGCTCCGGAGCCCGGGGTGCGGTGGAATTCCACGCACCGGCGCCCTGGTTTACATTCTGTCGCACGCCTTCCAGAGCAGAGCGAACACGCTGCTGTTGTGAAGGACTGTTCAATGAGTCGCGAACTGCCTGGATTGAACCTTGCGCCTGACCGTAGATCTCGTTCGCTGTTACCGCTTGCGACCGCGTGGGAACGGCGGCCGGCTCGGGTGTCGCTCCTGCTTGAGGCGCTTCGGCAGCTGCCGCAGTCGGCTTTACTGCTTCCGGCGGTTTCGGCGCAGGGGTCGGATCGAAGTAACCTTCTTTGACGAAGTTCTCATCGAAAAACCCGCCCTTCGGCGGTTCGGCCCGAGCCTCTCCGCAGAGCACGAGCACTGCCAAGAATAAGGCGTGCGCGGGTCTCATCAGTCCGGAGGAATCGGTGCGGGGCGATCGCATCGCGGCAGCTGCTGCTGACACTTGAGACCACCGAGGTTTGTCGTCCACTCTGGTATTCGTGTGTTCACGTTGAGCGGCTTCTCTCTGCGCTCCGTCAGCTCACAGAGACCGGGCTCCATGCGCGGTGCGCCCGGACGCTGGAATACCGAGGGATCGCTCGGCTCGATCGGATCGGTCATATACTCCGCTACGCCGTACTTCGGCATGAACGGGAACGGAATGCCGTCCGGAATTTCAGAAGGCGGTGCGTGTCCCGGATTGAAGCCACCGAGCGGAGCTGCTTCATTATCTTCGTAGTCGCCTTCTTCCTTCTTACGGCATGCGTCGGTCGCCCGAATGCAGGAGAGGAAGAAGGGCGAGCCCTGATAAC
>CAYOAK010000118.1:0-11317 GCA_964401925.1 uncultured Bdellovibrionales bacterium
AGATCTCGGCGCGGATCTCGGAACCATCGATGAAGGCCGGAATAATGACTCCGTCCTTCGGTTGAAACCCAGTATAGCTCGCGCTGCCGTTCGTTACGCGGTTGGGGCCTTCGTCGTTGAAATGGAATCCCGGCGGCGTTTTGAAATGTAGATGCAGGCGCGACGCAGCGTTAACGCGAACTTCTCCGATGTTTCGATATCCGGCAGCCGTAGCCCCCTGTTCTCGAATCTCGAGCGAACTCATATGATTTCCGGCAATGATGCGGATCCGGTGATTGTTCGTGTCGGCTACGAAAAGCCGGCCGCCAAGTGACGCCAGACCTGACGGTTCATTCATCTCCGCCTCATTCGGCGGTCCGTCAATAAGTCCGTGGATACCGCGGCCGGCCAGCGCGCGAATCTTGTTACTCGTTAGATCAATCTCTTTGACGCGAGAGTTATAGGTGTCTGCGACGAGCAGCTTTCCGCCGGACCAAAGCACGCCCAAAGGATGCTGCAGCTTTGCCTCCGAGAGCTTTCCATCCTTGTCCCCGAATTCAAACAATCCGGAGCCGACAAGAGTCGTCACTCCACCAGTGAGACTTACCGCGCGAATGGAGCTTGTCTCGCTGTCTGCAACAAAAAGCGATTTCCCGTCCGACGTAATTCCCGACGGCTGCGCGTGCGCGGCTCGTGAACGCTCTCCATCGCGAATGGTTTCATCGCCGGCGCCGGAGAACGGCGATGCCTCTCCGCTTTGCGGATCGAGCTTCCAAATCTGATGACACCCGGCCATCGCGATGTAGAGATGAGTATCGACAGCAACGAGATCCCAAGGCGAGTTGAGTGAGGCACTGCTGCCGGTTCCGCCCCGGCAAGCTTTCCCCTGTTGTCCGTCTCCTGCCACGGTTGTGACGGTTCGCTTGCGCAGATCGCATTGCCGGATCTGATGATTCTGACGATCAGCGACGAAGAGCTGATCACCGATGAGCGCCATCCCCTGCGGTTCGTTAAACTGCGCGCCTTCAAATCGGCCGTCACTTCTTCCGGCTTCGCCTGAGCCGATTACATCTTGAATCACGCCGTCTGTATCAGTGATGACGATCCGGTTTCGCCCGGAATCAGCAACAAAGATTCGCTCGCTCTGTGAATCGGCAAGAATTTTTCCGGGAAACCGCAACTCGGCGGGAGAACGTGCCCCGTGAACTGCTGCCGGCACCCGTTCCTTGTCTCCCGGTGAAACCTTCACATTCTTGAGCAGCTCCCCGATCACGGGCCGGACCGCCTCGTAAACGCCTTCACCCGCTCGCTCAAACGCGATCTTTCCCTCGGGCGAGATCACAATGACTGTCGGCCAAGCGCGTACTGCGTAGCTCTCCCAGATCGCAAACTCAGAATCGTTCACAACCGGGTGCGCGATTCCATAACGTTCGACCGCCTGCCGGATCTGAGAGGACTGGCGCTCATTCACGAACTTCGCCGAATGCACACCAATCACTGTGAGCTTGTCGCCGAACTCAGCCTCGAGCCGTTTAAGATCGGGGATGACGTGCATGCAATTGATGCAGCAGTACGTCCAGAAATCTAAAAGCACTACCTTGCCTCGTTGCTCCTTTACCGTGAGCGGCTTTGCGGTTCCGATCCATTCGAGACCGGCGGGAAACTCGGGAGCATTGACCATCTCAGCACCTGTGGCGGCTTGGGCGTGCGCGCCTGATGAATGAATCACTCCCCACGCGACGACAAACAATAAGCAGCGAAAGAATTTCACAAAGGGCTTCTGCTCATTCTTTCTCTGCGCATTTTTTTCTCACTGACACGCGAATTGGACGAAACAAATGGAGGCTCCATTCGATACTGAAGGCGATTGAAAAAAACTGCGAGCTGAGAACTGCAGGCGAGACCCAGGAGTCCTATGAATACAGTAACTTCGGCGGGAGCCGAAACCGCCGATCGGGCGCTCATCCATCAACATGCGGGCATTCAGCAGGCGCAGACTGCCGGGCGAAGTGTCCGGGACACCCGTTTGCCTTTGACTCAGCTCAGCAGCCTCAGTTCGCTCGGACGCTCCCGGACAATCCGGAATTTGGTGCTCATCGAGGTAACCTCTCTGCTCCTCAACATCGCGCACGATCTGATCGATACGATCCGCAAACGCATAACCTCTCCGGCTGGGAGTTCTAAGCCTGCCGAAAGTGGCGGCATCAATGCAGCACCGGTTGCCGGCCAACCCGCGGAGAATACCGGACAGGTTTCCGGCGAAGCGCCGGGACAAGAAACAGATCCGGCAATCTCCGAGATAACCGGAGCGGATTCGTTGGTGGCGCGAGAGTCCGCCGCCGGATTTCTCAATTCGCATCTTGATCCGAATTCACGCGGCGAGTTTCAAGAGGAGCAACTTCAGCATGGGGTCGTCGCCTACCTCTTATCTCAAAGAAGCGGTGCGCTCTTGAACGAATATCAATCCGCGATGAAGAGCTATCGAGCTGGTGCGGGTGGTCGGGCAAGTTACGAGGACGGAGTTAAAGTGGCTCTCTCCCATCTGGTTGCAGCCAATCAGATCACAAAAGCGGATGCAGAGAGATTCGCCGGAATCGGATTTCGCGCAGCACAGCTGGACTCGAACTTGAACGCGCTCTACGACGATATCGCATCGGGAGATGACAAGACCTCGGCCGTGATGATCAGCCAGCGGGCGGCGGCAAAGGTGGAGCAAACCTTGAACGATATCCTCGCGGGACGGATCCCGGCCCCATCACGCTCCCTCAATGCGACCTCAACTGGGGCGACCTCCACCGGAGCGAATTCGACGGACACGAATTCGGCTGGCGGGACGAGCGGTAGCACGAAAGGTTGGAGCGCTGCTTCCATCGACCTGAGAGGGTTTCTGTGGAAGCCGAACAGCAGCTCAGACAACAAGCTCGCAATTCTGTTCCCGGCCTCGATCGCTTCGAGGATTCGCACGGTAAGTCTCTATCGCTCGCTACCGGCTGGACCATCGTCCCTCCTTGAGCAAGGGCAGGCGAACGGAAAGGATGAACAAGGGCGTGCGGTGTTTCGGTTTAAGAAACAGGGCCGCAGTTACCCGGACGGCCTTTACGTTGTTGCAGAGCTCACGAACGCTGAGCGGGTTCAGGTACGCGTGCTTGACGCGTCCCGGAGGTTGGAGAAATAGAAGTGGCTCCGAGCTTGAACGGCGATCAGCCGTTTTAATCGACGGACGGTTGATCGGCCTCGGACTCTGCGACGGGACCACCCGCCGCCGGTTCTTTCTTCGGCGCGCGCTTATCGTGCTCACGAATATCGAAGAGGAGCTCCATCTTCTTTGTCAGCTCGCTCTCTGCCGACAGCTTCCGAACATACTGCACTTCAAATGCCTGCGCGTGCTCTCCCTTTCGGTCGATCCCCAGAATAAATGCCGGGACGGGAAACCGGTTGCGTTCATCAGCGCCGGAAACAAGATTCCACGCACACATAATAAAACGGTTGAAGAGCCCCTTCTGATCGTAGACGACTTTATAGAACGGCAGCATGCTTTCCTGATCGACGAAGAGCAGCTCCGTTCCATGCGTTGAGAACGGATCTTTCGGATTGATCTCGAGCACCCACAACTTTCGAGGAATGAGCTGAATCGTCGTGGGCAGCCAACCCGGTGCGCCGATAAAGATTCCGCTGTCTGCATTCCAGAGGACCGAAACATTCTGGCCCTTGCGATTCCGGTAAGGACCGCGGGCCGTGAGGAGTGAGCTTGGCGTTGTCGTCTCTTCGCTCTCATGGATCGGCTCGAGCTCAAGGCGAAGTGCTTCTCTTTGCGGAAACGGAGCGAGCACCGTCTTCTCTCCGACGATCGCGGCATTGTAGCTCGCGGGACGCCCTGAGAAGAGGAACAGATCGTCGAGACTCAGCTCGCCTTCGATGATGAGATCACCGCGATTCGACTCGAGCGCCTTCCGGCTGCGTCCCAGCACCGGAGAAAAAATCCAAAAATCGTCCTCAAGAGCGCCCCGGTAACGATAGGTAAGGTTCGTGTAACCGAAGACCACCGGGGGGCTGACTATCTGCAGGATCTCGCGCCAGTCGATCGGCTTGCCGAATTTCGGAAGCGACAGCGGATCATTTCCCGGATCTTCCGGCTGCGGAATGATCTTCCCCTGCAGATACTGCCGGAGATAAAGCCCGCTCGCCTGGCGCGTGATTGTCTTTCTCCCAAACCACAGCAGCTCAACACCGAACAGAGCCTGCGATTCAATCCCCGGTATCGATGCAACGTTCCAAAGGAGCTTCTGGCCCTTCTTCTTCGGATCAGGCTCTTCGGAGAGCGAACGGCCCAAGCCGAAAGGAAATCCGATGTAGGCGAGCGCGGGGCCACCTTCGGCGCCGTTCCGGACGATCTCCCCCTGAGGATCGATCGTGAAGTTCCGTTCGTTCTCTCGCGAGGCCTGGTTCCAGAGCGGAGAAAACGACCAATTCTGCTCGACCGCGCGCGTAAGCCTCGCCGTAAACATTCCGCGCTCGACCAGATTCGAGAGCGGCGCGATCAGAAAATCTTGAAACTGCGCGAGATTGGAATTCGAGAGGAAAAGCGGACGGACATTCTCTCCGCCGGTGGGGATGTATGGCAGCACCGGCTCCGGCTCCGGCTCCGCCGCAACAGCTCTAGAACAATCGAGCAACAGTGGGAGAAGAAGGGTGACTGCAAACGTCCCTACGCTGCGCATAATGGGCCCGTTGCGAAATGGCTGTCTCGGCCATTTTCGGGCCTCGCGCCCAGTGAGCGCGACAAACAAAGAGGGCAGCATTCGAATGAGCACCTGACCCGTCAACGACAGACCCATAATGGTCGAGCACCGGATAAGGGAGCACTGCGGTTCGGCTCTTTGCTCTTCCAACGGACCGATCAGGGCGCGCATCAGAATGGATCTGGATCGGGAGCAAACGGCTTCTTTTCGATCTGCTTCATTTTGGCAAGATGTGCCTTGAAGAG
Source organism: uncultured Bdellovibrionales bacterium (assembly GCA_964401925.1). Taxonomy (GTDB): domain Bacteria; phylum Bdellovibrionota_C; class UBA2361; order SZUA-149; family JADYYL01; genus CAYOAK01. Next base: position 4,964 of record CAYOAK010000118.1, read on the forward strand.
GGCTTCCGGTCCTTTGTCTTCGAGGATCCGTGAGCGCATCATCAGCGTCTCCTTGTCCTCAATGAAGGCACGCGGGTCGGGCGGGTAGATCTCGGGATGAATCCCGGTATCCATTCTAATCGCGTCGACCGGGCATGCTTCGACACAGTATCCGCAATAGATACAAAGCAGCGTGTCGATCTCGTACCGGTTCGGAAACTTTTCGACGTTCGGATTATCGTGCTCGGCAGGCTCAATATAGATGCATCGAGCCGGGCACGCCGTCGCACACAGGAAGCACGCCGTGCACCGCACCGAGCCGTCCTGATTCAACGTCAACCGGTGCCGCCCGCGATAGCGCTCCTCATACGGCCTGACCTCGTCCGGATATTCGTATGTCGCCCAGGGACGGACCGTTCTTAGTTTCTGATTGAGCAAGGCGGACAGCTTTTTCTGACCGAGGAGCCTCGTTATCCCGGCGAGTGCCCAAAGCGCGACGCTAGAGAGATAGAGCGCCAAATTTCGCACAAGATGACCGGAGGTAATCAGAACCCCCTTTATCGCCTCGATAAAATAAAGTTTTTCGGCGAATGTTAGATCTTCTCGTCGCTTCATCTACGGCCCTAGTGCATTGCCTTTTAGCTGTGAACTTCAGTAGAAGCAGCCTCTTTTCCTGCGCCAGAGGCGAAAGGAAGAAAAAAGATACCGTTTCCACAATAATTTGGAACAGTTTGCCGGACGAATTGGACCAGAATTGTTCGCAAATTCCAGAAAGACGCGGTATAGGGCTGCCTGCTGTTCGATTGCTCCCCGCTGAACGTCACCCGGACTGGCTCTCCATCTGAACTGAGGAGGCCGAACCCGGGGAAATGCGCCGGTGTAGGGCGCATTCGACGCGCGCAGAGATTAAAAACTTTGAGCTTGGCGCCCCTGCAATCGAAGCAGAAGCGCGGCGGAGAGAAAATTTTAGGGAGCAGTATGATCCAGACGATCGAAATCTTTTATTCATTTCAGTGCCCGTACTCGTACCTGGCGCTCGACCGGCTCTCGGGCCTCGAATCGAAGTACGACATTCGCTGCCTCTGGCAGCCGTTCTCGGCAAAGGCCGCCGGACAAAATTTCCAAACCTCGGGTCCGAACCTGGAACGTCTCAGCTACGTAAAAGAGGACGCGCAGCGCCTTGCTACCAAGATGGGTCTCCCGCTGGTGATGCGTGAAGATTGGCCTGAGCAAGAGTTTGACCCGGAACGCAGCACACGCGGTGCCGTTGTCGCGACGGACCTCGAGATTATTCTCGAGTACAACGTAAAAATGTTTCAGCGCTGGTGGGCAGAAGCCGCAGATCCAAACGAACAGAACTTCTTCATCGAGCTCTGTGATGACCTCGATGTCGATCCGAACGAGTTCGCAGGACGCATGAGCACCACCGATACGCGCGAGCGAGTTCGTGGTCTCTACAAGCGCGGCCGCAAGCTCATGGTATTCGATACACCGACAATTCTGATCAACGAAGAGCGTTTTGTCGGGATTGATCGGATTGACCTCGTCGAAGAGAAGCTGACTTCGATGGGACTCCGTAAACCAAACTGGGTCTAGCGCTTCGGCACTGAAGGCCGAGCCCGCTTCGCGAGGTCCATAATGCACGTTCCGCGCATTATTTATTCTCATGAGCAACTCGGGAGCGTCCCTGCCGTCATTGCCCTTTCAGAGAACGAGCTCGGACGTGAGCTCCACCATTTATTTCGAGTGCTGCGGCTACGCGCCGGTGAACCGATTGAGATCCTCGACCTGACCTCGCCGAACCTCGTGCGCGCGGAAGTCGCGGCGATTGACGCAAATGAGCTTCGTCTCTCTTTAGACAATCTGGTTGTCCGAGCGCCGGCGCCGGTCATCCGAATCGCTTTCGGCCTGACAGCGCTTCCGGCGCTGGAGCTCGTGATTGAAAAGTTGACGGAGCTTGAGGTCGCAGAGATCGGAATCTTCTTCGCGAGCCGCTCCCAGAACTTGGAGATTATTGAGAACAAGCTCGAGCGTCTTGAGCGGATCAGAGATTCCGCGCGCATCCAAAGCGGATCCAGAGTGCACACACGAATGGTCTGCTTCGAATCGCTGGATCTTATGTTGAAAAACCGGGATTTTTCCGGTGCCCGGATGCGGCTGCTGGCGAGCCTCCGTCCGGAGGCAGATAACCTCTTCGAATATTTGAAGAAATCTTCAACTCTCGAGCGTCTTCCCGCCCCTGCCGATGTCTTTCTTATTGTGGGTCCCGAGGGGGGCCTTCACGACGAAGAGGAAGTTCAGCTCGGCGGAGAGGGTTTTCGTGCGGTTTCACTGGGACAATCGACGCTTCGAGCGGAGACTGCGGCGATTGCTGCCGCTTCACTCCTTCGGCTCGCCATCGCATAGGGTCCGCCTTCGGGGAGGACAGAGCTGATGCGTTGCCCCAAGTGCCGGCTCGTCGTTTCCGTTCGCCGCGATATTTGCCCCGATTGCCAATTCGACCTGCGTCCTGAGAAGACCAAGCTCGGGTTTGCCGTTTCCGATCCGACCGCGACTTACGAAAAGTTGGTCGAGCAACTGAAGATTTCGATTGAGCAGGAGAAGCTGCTCGCAGCGCAAAACCCCCGTCCCAAAGCGCGCCCGCCTAAGCCTGGTGCGAAACGAAAACGGAAGAAAGGCGGATCAAAGAAGCGCCAGCCTGAGAAGGCGCCGCCTCCTGGAATTCTTTCTGCTCTAGGATCCCTCGCGAAGAGATTCTTATCGAAGCCGAAGCGGGAATCTGTCCCAGGAGAAGCGGCGCCGCCTCCACCGGAGAACTCACCAGTTCAAGCTTCAACTCCTGAAGCCGTTCCCACACCGGGAACGCCTCCGCCGACCGTTCCGGTTCCGGTTACAGTCGCTCCACCCGAAGATTCCGCTGCAAACGCACTGAGCGTGGATGACCTGGAGTTTGAAAAGCTCTTCGACGACGATGAAGAGCAGGATGTTCCTTCACTCTCTGCGGAGCTGCTCTCTGAATTCTCTGCGATTCTTGATAACGAGCTCGCCGGCGCAAAGGAGATAACCGAATCACTTCGGGAAGTGAAGTTCGATGAGAGTAACCCGCCGGTGCCGTTGACGATGAGCGCTCCGGCCGTTCCGGAGGCTCCAGTTCCACCGGCATTTCAACTCTCGGACGATGAAACGAGCTTCGGCAAAGAGCTAGAGGAGCTTCTGAAAGACGACCTCTCGGAATTTTCAGCTGCGCCCTCGTATCAGGATCGAGCTTTCGAAGCGGAAGCCCCGGCAGAGCATGGACTGCTTGAGACACCGGCTGCCGCTTCATTTATCGCTGCATCCACTCCCGCTTTCGCCGCGAGCTCGGTTGCACCGGAGGTCGTTGAATTCCACGACGATGACGATCGGCTGCTCGAAGAGCAACTCGACGAGATGCTCGGTGATGATCTTCTGGAATTTTCGGCGGTCCGTACAAATGTGCCCAAGCCGGTCATCGCCGCGCCGATCCCGGACACTCTGCAGGTCGATGATGACCTCGAGATCAGCTTCGAATTCGATCTCGAAGGCTATGACGAGCCGGAGACTGAGGAGGAGGCGGATGCAACCCGGGTTCCAGTGGAAGATCACCATCCGATGCTTGATGAAGCACCGGCGGAGATTCTCGCCTCGCTCGAAACTGCGCTTTCGTCCCTTGAGACCGAGCTCGAAGAACGATCCGTTAGCGAGGATCAAGCGGAGAGCTTCTCGGCACCAATTGCGCACCTTGAGGAGAGCCTTGAACGGGAGCTTGGACAAGTTCTCGCACCACTTCCGCCGGTGGGAGAGATTCTGCCGCCGGTCGAGCTGCCTGCGCCGGATGTCCGATCGACTTTCGGCGGCTCAAGCTTCTCCCGGCCCTTGATTCCGAGCGTGTTGCAGAACGACCCTGCCTCGCTTTCAGATTTTCTCTTGAACTACCTTTCGAAATCGTTCGGCTGCGATGTTCAAGATCTCTTTGAATCCCAACCCGTGACTGCCTCAGCTGTTCAGGAGCCTGCGCCGGGCATTGAGGAAGATCTGCTCGCCTCGCTCTCTGCCGAGCTTGATTCGGAACTTTCGGCGCTAACGGCGGAAGGCTGCGTCATCCATGGCGTCGATGCTCCGGAAGAAGCGGAACCCGAGGACTCCGGCGAAGAGATCTTCGAAGAGAATTTAGATGATATTGTTCAGCAGCTTGAGGATTCCGCGCCGGCCGAGCCGATTGAGATCTGCGTCGCCGAAGGCGCTGATTTTCAAGACAATCTCCCCCTGCCGGTCGACGAGACGTTCTTTCCCGGGGAGCCCTCGGTCGATTCCCAGGTTTGGGAAGCTGCAGAAAGTGATTTAATCAGCGCGCTGGAGCAAGAAGAGCAGACAATCGAAGTGTCCGAGATTGTCACGCATACGGTGGATGAACGGACCGTCGTCTTGTTTGATACGGCAATCGACGCGCTCGACGACTCGCGCCTCGATCACGCGTTCGAAGCAAAGGTGATCACCTCAGTGAATCGCGAGCTCGAGAATACGAAACTTGAAGAGGTTTTCGAAGCGTACACCGACGCAGCCGTTGAACAGTTCGAGCGTGCAAGTGAGCCGCTCCCTCCGGGATTCGTTATCAACGAGTGGGTGGCACCGCCGGGCGCTGCGCTCTGGAGACGACCGCTCAGCTACGCCATCGACCTTGGTTTCTCATTTATCGTCGCCGGGCTGTATGTCTGGTTCATCTTCCTGACCGACGCCGCTCGCGCACAGCTGTTTCATGAAGGCACCCCAGCGTGGTTCCTGCTTCTGCCGGCAGTTTGGAACTTCGGGCTGGCATTGCTCCTCAGTCACTTCGCACTCGCGTTCTTAATTTGGGGCCGTGGCCAAACGATCGGTCAAAGACTGTTCCGCTGCCGCACGACCTCAATCGACGATGACCGCGTGCCGCTCTCAGCCGCTTTCCTGCGCCTCTCGGCAAACATAACTGACACCTGCTTCGGCTTCCCTGGGGTGCTGCTCGCCCTCGGTTCGCAGCGCCGCACCTTCGCCGACCGCCTGAGCGACACATCAATCAGCGCTCTTCAGGCCGAATAATCGCCCTCCCCACAGTCCCGCCAATCAAGTTTGACTCAACGGGTCCGCTCCGATAACAGTCGCCGCCCCGCCCAGGTAGCTCAGTCGGTAGAGCAGCGGACTGAAAATCCGCGTGTCGCTGGTTCGATTCCGGCCCTGGGCATTTTGTTTTCTTCAGAAAACAAAGAGCCGTGTTGCGGAATCGAACCCGTCTTCCGGAGCTTAAGCGGAGGAAGACCAAACAACACAGCGATTCCGGCCCTGGGCATTTTAAATCACTACGTTTTTTCCTCCATCTAACTACACCTGTTAGCAGGCCGGTGTATTTTCGGTGTAATCGTGTCTGCACCTTGCCTGTTAGACAGCGAAGGAAGCCGTGGCCTACATTCCACCGTGAACAGTTCAGAGAGCTATGACTACAGCGTTGAGCGTTGCAATTTTGGTCGTCCTTTTACTCTGGCTTGAAAAGAGATTCTCCTGGCCTTGGCAGAGAAAGGATTTCGAAAGAGCCTACCTCGTACGTGTAGAGCAACCGTTGATATTCAATTCTGCTCAACCGTTCCCCAACCTGGGATTGTACGACGAAAAGCCCCCCTACCGAGTTCATGTACATCGTTCCTGTAGACTAATGTCTTATCCCAACAAAGGAGTCTCCTATAAGGATTCTGCGGGAGAGTTCGAGACACATTTCGAGATTGAAACGATCATCGAGAACTCTCAGGACGAACTGCTAGTGGCAATTTGCAAAGAACGTATATTTAACCCCGAAAGCCGCGAAGAGATGATTGAGATTCTAATCGACGCTGCTTTCCCATACGGCTGGACACTTCCTAGGCTCTCAGAAAGCCTAGACAAGGAGGTTAAGCAGTCGCCAATGTACCGGGAAAGGCTCAAAGAGGATGTCGTTAATCTGCTTTCCGGCTTTGAAATTGAACGTATATCGGAGTTCAAGAGATATCTAACTCCCCTAAACTCTTTCTACGATCGGCGACGTAAATTGGACGGTCAGCGGAAATTCCTGGAGCTTACAGACGATGAACGTAGCGATCTTCCAAAGAACCTTCAGCGGATAGCAAAGCGAGTCCTCTTTTCTACATGATCGGGTTTATTTACAGAGATGTATCTGGGCTGCGATATCCAGCTTCTCTCAGCCAGCAACACTCAAACGTTCCTGAAGTTTCTGCATAGTTGCCTGAATGTGTTCACCATTCTGGTGTGAGTACCTTTCCACCATTGCAAGGCATTTATGAGTAAGCGTTCCACCCCGCCCATGTTTTCCGCTGCGTAAGTAAAAGCGAGAAGTGA
>CAYOAK010000119.1:0-11271 GCA_964401925.1 uncultured Bdellovibrionales bacterium
AAAGCTGTGCTCTGCCTCTCGCGGCAGAGGACACACGAAATGCTAGAGGTTAAAGTCTTATTAAGAACTGAACCGGACGCCTTGGCTGGCGTTGTCGCGGCGCTTGAAGCAGAGCGCCTGCAGGCGATTCCCCGCGGCGCTCCGAAAAAGCCGGAAGGCTTCGAGTTTTGGGTGCTCGGCGACACACGGGGCCAGCAGCCTGAGATCCCGCTGGTTGGTGCCGCGCAAGTTTTCGGCGAAGCCCCGATGACCACGACGGATTCCGAATGCCCCGGTGTGCTTGAAGGTGGCTTCCCAGTGCTCGGACCTCAGGACGAATTTGTGGCACCGGGCACCGTGCTGATCGCCACCGAGAGCTGCCTCGCGAACAGTCCCGTCTGTGAGCCCGCGACGCTGTTCAGCGGGGCGAGGCCGGGAACACTCATTCCTGTCTACAACTGGGCAACGCAGCTTTATAGCGTCGGCGTTTCGCTCCAGACCGGCCGACTCTATATCCAGGGGCACCGCTCTCTTTGTGCGCCCGGCTCGGACGGTGTCCCGACTGGTTACCGTGTGGAAACGACGCATTACTGGACCGACCTGTTGGAGCGGTTCCTCAGTTTGCCCGAAGGCGATCCCCTGAAGCAGGCTTGGTCGGTGCACGTGTTCGCCATTTTCAGGGAGTGCCAGCGGCTTGCTCAAGCGGCCAGGGCACAGGCCGCCCGTACTCAAACGATTGTTACGGGCTAGGGTTTTTTGAGAGGAGGGGGTTTCCTCGACTCCCTCTTCCGGCATTCAACTGTCCTCTTGCTTTCCGCTCCCTACGAAGGTCTGCCTTCATCGAACACAGGCAATCGCGACCGCTTGCGACTCCCTCCTGGGAGAAAATCCCATCTTTCCCGCGGAAAATCGCGGATCTTTGAATCCCGAGTAATTGTCGCGTATTTACCGCGCCGAAATCGCTCACCGGTGCACCATGATCAGAAAGCGCAGCTCTCCACTATCGAAGCGCCGGGCCTTCTCCCAAATCGAAAATGAACATCAGGAAATCGGCAGCGCCATGTTCGAATTTTCGATCGTCCTTCCGCTTGTCAGCCTCTTGCTCTTCGGTATCGTTCAGTACGGCCTAATCTTCGGCGCGTACTCGACCTTGAAAGCAGCTTCCGCTTCGGCGGCGAGATACGCACTCCTCTCTAGTCCGAAACCTCTCCCGCCTCAGGTTGAAGCTTACGCACGAAATGCGATCCAGCCCGGACTTGAATTAGCGAATCTCGATGCACCGATAGTCACGAACGAAACGGTGGGGGGTGTCGGCGGGGCAAAGGGAGTCGAGCTGGTCTACAGAGTCCCGGTGTTTTTTACGGTCCCTGGTACTTCGGCGGGGAGATTTGTCGTCCGCGTGAAGACGATAATGCGATGAACCAAAAAGCCCAAAAAGCCTCGCTCTCTGCTCGAAGAGAGGAAAGGGGCGCTGTCGTTCTACTTGCTGCGGTGCTCGCGTTCGCGCTGATGGGCGCGGCAGCGATCTCATACGATCTCGGCCTTGCACGGATACGCCGGCTCGATGCGCAAGTTGCCTGCGACGCAGGTGCGCTCGCCGGAGTCACGCAGTTGATGCAGGGCCAGACTGCGGCGGTTGCGCAAACGGAGGCCCGGAATGTCGCTTCAATAAACCTCCCGAACGGCATTATTCAGTCGGTGGAGATCGGTCGCTGGGACGGCGCAAATCAAGCGTTCGTAACGACGGGCCTCCCAAATGCCGTCAGAATCTTCGCGGCTCAATCGGTCCCGACAGTTTTTTCGCGAGTGTGGGGGCAGCTCTCTACAACTCCCCGAACAATGGCGATCGCCACGTATGACGGCTCGAACGATGTGAATTGCCTCATTCCGTTCGGACTGGAGGACGATTCGCTCGTTGGGAAAAATTACGGTGACACGATGACGATCAACCACGCTTCACCGGGAAATTGGGGAAAGCTCGATATCGGCGGGAACATGTCCAGCAATCCGGTATTCCTTGCCGCCATGGCGAGTGGAGCTTGTTCGGCAACCGTTTCCATCGGTGATCTGTTAAGTCCGGGCACCGGATTTGCCGGCGTTGTCAATGGATTTGACTCGCGTATTGCTTCCAACCCGATTGTAACAATGCCGATCGTGAACGGCTTCTCAAACGGAAATTCAAGTCCAGTTACGGTCGTGGGTTTTGTCGTGGCGCAGCTCATTCTGCAGAATGGGAACGGCCAGAATTGGAGCGGCCAGATCCGGTTGCTTAACGAGTTCGCAGGCAACAGCTCGGGTGGCTCGATCGGGGCACCGGGTTCGCACGCACGCTTCCTTGTTCAATAGGCGAGCGAGACCGGCAAGTCAGGCACGACAATGAAACAGAAAAAGTTCGCCACAGGTGAAAGTCGAGAGACTGCTTACTGGAGACGGCGTTCACAGATTCTTCTCTCCGTCTCGTGTTTGTTCGGTGCAGCATTGCTTGTCGATCTATTTCGCTCCAGCACGAAGATCGTCCACGTAAGTGTGCAACGAGCCATCATCCCGGTTCAAGTCCCCGAAGCACCGCCGACGGATCCCAAGGTGAAGGTGCTCTATGCAAAAAGCGGAATCGCACCTGGTACACCCCTCGCGCCTGACCTGTTCGAGGAACGTGAGCAGCTCGCTGAGATCGTTCCTGCCTCTCTCGTGAAGGTTTCAGAGCTTACATCCCTCTCGGGCAAAATAATTGGTGGATACGTTGACGCAAATACGCCTCTCTACCGCGATCAGATTAAAGCTCCGCAGGTAGCGTCGCCTTTCCAAATCCCTCCGGGATTTCGCGCGGTGAGTATCCTTGTCGATTCACGAATCAGCGTCGAAGGATTTGCGCGCCCCGGCGCGCTTGTCGACGTGATGTTGACCTACAAAGATCAGAACAATGAGCAGAGAATCGCTACCGTTGCGAGAATGATCAAAGTCCTTTCGATTCAAGGCGGGACCGAGAGAGAGCTTCGCATGCCGTCATATGGATCGTTTCCAATGACCCTGCTTGCGAATGAACGGGACGCGAAGGCGATCCAGCTTGCGGCGAGCAGTGGCCTGCTGACGCTCACGCTCGTTGGTGATGAGGAAGAATATCCGGCGGCGCCGACCATTGAGAGCGAATCTCTCGATGACCTTCTGGTTGCGAGCTACGTCGTGCCGGAGGTGTGCAAGCCGGACGTTCCGCTCGCAGAAGTTCCTGCAGAAGCTCGTGCTGCGCTTTCTTATCCGGACCTCGACTCGGTTGATGAAGCCCTGCTCTCAAACGGTCGCCCGGACAGCGAACGCTTCCTGGTAGCAGCCGGGCAAACGGAATAAAAAAAACGTTTCGCCTGTTCGCCGAGCTTCAGTTTGCGCTGGCGGAGCGAACTCTTCAACAAAAAATCTGAAAGGTACCGCCACGGTCGCCGTCTATGATGCACAACTCTTCGGGGGCGATCACCCTCGTGAGTGCGTAAGACACGTTATTAATGAGAGAAGAAATTATGAAAAAGAAGATCATGTTGTCGCTTGCACTCGGTTCGGCGCTGATCGCCGGGCAATCCGCGAACGCCGATAGCAATCGGACGATGCTTGAGAGCAACTCGAAGATGGTGGGAGGAGCGGCAATGTATCCGTCTCGCGATATCATCGACAATGCTGTGAACTCGAAAGATCACACGACGCTGGTCGCTGCAGTGAAAGCGGCAGGGCTTGTTGAGACCTTGAAAGGAAGCGGACCGTTTACGGTGTTTGCGCCGACGAACGAAGCGTTTGCAAAACTTCCAGCAGGGACGGTCGACACACTGTTGAAACCGGAGAATAAGGCGAAGCTTGCGGGCATCCTGACCTATCACGTGGTTCCAGGCCGCCTTGGCTCGACCGACCTTCTTGCGAAGATAGAGAATGGTAAAGGCACGGCTGTGATGAAGACAGTAAACGGCCAGGAGCTGTCCGCGATGAAGGATGCAAGCGGTATTTGGATCGCCGATACGATGGGCAATAAAGCACGCGTCACGATCGCCGACGTCGCCCAGTCGAACGGCTTCATCCACGTCGTAGACAAGGTAGTAATGCCGAAGAACTAACGGCCTAATTGCAGCTCCGGTGGCGGACATCCGCCACCGGAATCTTCCTGCGGTTCGAGCACTTTAAGCCAGTCGGAGCGGCGGGTTACGCTCTGCGGAGGATGCATTTCCCAATGCCAGATCCGTAATTTCACTGGTTTGCCCTTCACTCCGGCGCCTGTGTCGCATAATGGCAGCATCTCCCGGCGGCAAGATCCCTCGGGAAGGATGCTCTTTTTTTACTTCAGCCGCGGGCAAATGTTCTTCACGACGCTTCGATCTGATCGAAGGGTCTTGGAGTGGACTCAGTAAGGTTTTCAATTTTCCACTCACCCCGAATCGGTAACTTCTCAGCGTCGACGATGGATCCTGCTTTCGAGTGTGCACTCGGAATCAGGATCTATGCGTTGCGCTAGATCGATTTCAAAGGCTCCAGGCGTTTGACGCGGGAGCGAGAGAGAGAAAAAGATGTCCCAACAGAAGACAGACATCCATAATTGGGCCGTGCCTGTTGCAGACGGCGCCACGTTGACAGTCACGGGGCACTTTCGCCATCAGCTGCGAAGGTTGTTCCTAATCCTCATGATCGTGCTCGCGTTCTTTTCGGCGCGCCAGACAAGCTGGCCGCTGGATTGGAACGGCATCGGCACCTCGCTCTTCGGCGAGTTCCGCCTACCGGCGTTTCTGACCGGGGGAGGTCTGGCCTGGCTCTGGCCGGTAGCAGCGATTCTGGTTCTCGTCTTGGACTCCTCTCGGGGAGCAAGGCGTCACAACGGGCCGCGGGTCTACTGGGGATTCATCCCCGAGGGGGGACGGCAGCTCGTCAAGAACGCGGTGGTGGTCGGGTTCATCCTGACCTTCATCGTTCTCGCACTGACTAGATCGGCCGCTTCAGCGCATGCGGCGCAGCTGGGACTCGATGGGAGCACGGCAACGTTCCCGCTCCGAAATCTGCTCTGTGCCATCGGCGTTATGAGCGGTCTCGCCATGCTGTGGGTCAATCGCACCGGTAAATGGCGCGCGAACTCGATGACTGTGACGGCGTCTCGCACCGGCCAGTACCAGCAGAATCGCTCGCAGAATCGGCCCCCGCAAGGCGGACCCCCGCGTCAACAGGCACAGCCGCCGCGTCCCCCCGCCGCCCCTCCCCGTCAAACTTCTCCGCCTCGCAGCGGAGGATTTGGCGGGAATTCCGGCGGTGGTCGGCAAGGTGGCGGTGGCGGTCGGCCTTCGGGCGGTAGCGGTCGGCGCTAATCGCTACCTGCGCTAACCGCAACTGCCACGACGGGGAGGGAAGAGAGTGGATCGCGTTTTAGCTGTTCTTCAATCATAAGGCGGTCCACTCCAGCCTTCCCCAATAGTTTCTCCTCTTACTCCCGCTCGCCTGGGTGCTCTTGCTGCAGAAGTGCTGCTGTTGAGCTTTGAACTGCTTTCTCTTATTTAGAGTGCATGGCCGCCACAGAAACCGAAAAAGGCTCCGAGAGATCGGAGAAGGTGGAGAAATCCTCCTCGAAGAACGCTCCCAAGAAAGAAGTTGGGGTCCTCTCTGCTGTATTGGCATTCCCTCGATTCCTCCAGGATGCCTGGCAGGAGTTGAAAAAGGTCCACCGTCCGAGCCGCCAGGAAACGGTTCAGGCGACGATGGTCGTCCTGGCGATGGTGGTCACAGTGGCCGCATTTCTGGGTTCCGTCGATTTCTTCCTCGGCTGGTTCATGCATTGGGCGACAATCGAGGCGTTCAGTTAAATCACGGTAAAGTCGGGCAAATCCGGCTTTCCGAGGGGCCGCCCGGGCGAGTTGATTTAACCCGGATTTAAAGTATAACCCCCCGCTCCCAATCGAAGAATAACTTTTGGAGTGATTTCGAGGGGCTGACGCGATCTGCCACCGGCCTTTTTTGCGGTTTCGGCGGAGTACCGCCAGCAAATCGAATTTTTTCATGCCGCTTCTCTCCGTCAGGAGCGACCGGCGAAGCGAAATTTTAGAGAGTCTTTCAGGGCTGAAACATGACTTCCGGAGATGAAGTTCAAATCGACGAGCAGGAGGCGCTAAGCGCCGACCATCCGCTTGACGATCAAGATACGGTTCCGAATCTGAAGGCAGTGCCGTCAGAGCGCGCTAGTGAGCGTTCAGAATCTGCTTCGGACGACAGCGCCCTCCTCGGAGGGGACGGTGACGAGCCGGCAGAATCCGCTCTGCTCGGAACCGCTGAAGAAGCGGCCGGAGAAGAGGGCGAGGCAGCTGAAGGCGAGGAAGCCGACGAGTCCGGAGAGAAGAAGCCGAAGGCCGCCCGGAAAAAGAAGGTCAAACAGGTCCAAACTCTGAAGGAGCTCGATCCGGAGCGCGCTGCTCTGCCTTGGTATGCCGTGCATACCTACTCAGGCTTTGAGATGCGGGTGAAGCTCACTCTCGATGAGCGGATCAAATTATATAAGCTCGAGCCGAAATTCGGAAATATTCTCGTTCCGGAAGAGACGGTCGTTGAGCTCGTTCGCGGACAGAAGAAGACCTCCCAACGCAAATTCCTCCCCGGCTACATCCTCGTGCAGATGCACTTCGACGAAGACACCTGGCACCTCGTGCGCGAGACGCCGAAAGTCACCGGATTTGTCGGTGATTCACGAAATCCCTCTCCGCTTGCACCGGAAGAAGTGCAGTCTCTGATTACGCAGATGCAGGGCGGCTCGGTCAAGCCGAAGCCGAAGGTCAATTTCGAAAGCGGGGATGCGATCAAAGTTATCGATGGACCGTTTGCCGAGTTCAACGGCGTGGTCGACGAAGTGAAGACCGACAAGGGCAAGCTCCGGGTGCTGATCAGCATCTTCGGGCGGAACACCCCGGTCGAGCTCGATTTCGTGCAAGTTGAGAAAGTATAGCCGCGAAAAATTTAGCAAGAGCTGAGAGAGAAGATGGCAGCGAAAGACGACAAGAAGCCGGCCGCTAAAGGCGGGGCGAAAAAAATTCAGGCGCAGATTAAGCTCCAGATCCCTGCTGGTGCTGCAAACCCATCGCCACCTGTCGGACCGGCACTCGGTCAGCAAGGTGTGAACATCATGGAGTTCTGCAAAGCGTTCAATGCGAAGACGCAGTCGCAGTCCGGAACGATCCTGCCGGTGGTCATCACCGTTTACTCGGACCGTTCGTTCACGTTCATCGTGAAGAGCCCGCCTGCGGGATTCTTGATCAAGAAGTTTGCGAAGATCGAAAAGGGATCCGGCACTCCGAACAAGGACAAGGTCGGATCGCTCACGATGAAGGATCTCGAAGAGATCGCGAAGATCAAGATGGAAGACCTAAGCGCCTACGATTCCGAGCAAGCGGTGAAGATCATCGCCGGTTCGGCGCGCAGCATGGGTGTGAAGACCCCGTTCTTCACCTGAGTTTTCGCGGCAGATTTTAGTAAGAGAGTTAAGTCATGGCTAAGCCAGGAAAGAGAATGAAGAAGGCCGAGACGCAGGTTCAATCCGGAGCGCTCTATTCGGTCACCGACGCAGCGAAGCTGATTGCCGAGCTGCCGAAAGCGAAGTTCGATGAGTCAGTCGATATCGTCGTCCGTCTCGGCGTCGATCCGCGAAAGGCTGAAGAGAATGTGCGCGGCACAGTCGAGCTTCCGAATGGGCGAGGCCGGACGGTCCGTGTGGCTTGCTTCTGCAAAGGTGCGAAGCAGGATGAAGCCCGGAATGCCGGAGCGGATTTCGTCGGCGCAGAAGATCTCGTTGAAAAAGTACAGGGCGGCTGGCTCGATTTCGATGCAACTGTTGCGACCCCCGATGTGATGGTTCTGATCGGAAAGATCGGAAAGCTCCTCGGACCCCGCGGACTGATGCCGAATCCGAAAGTCGGAACGGTCACGTTCGATGTCGCGAAGGCAGTGACGGCGATCAAGGGCGGACGGGTTGAGTTCCGGGTCGAGAAAGCAGGGCTCGTGCATTGCGGAATCGGCAAGGTCTCTTTCGGCGCACAGAAGATCGAAGAGAATCTCGCAAGCTTCATGGACTCGATCGTGAAGGCGAAACCGAAGACTTCGAAAGGGATCTATATCCAGAGCATCTCGGTCAGCAGCACGATGGGCCCGGGAATCGATATCAATCCCAGTCCGTACCGCGGATAAGCCCGGTAGATTACGAAGAGTGAGCATATGAATAGTTCAGAAAAAGAGGCGCTGGTCGGTGAGTTTTCGGAGGCTTTCTCCGCGTCCGCCGCGTCATTCCTGATCGCGTATCAGGGAACGAAGTGCGAAGACCTGACCCGTCTGCGCCGCAAGTTGAATCCGATCGGAGCGAAGATCCGCATCCTGAAAAACTCGCTGGCCGAACGTGCAGTTAAGGGGACGGGGAACGAGAAGCTCTCGGAGTATCTCATCGGCCCGACGGCTGTTGTTTGGTCGAAGTCCGATCCGGTTCAGCCCGCGAAGATCATCGCCGAGTTCGTAAAAGAGCTCGAAACCTTCAAAGTGAAGGGTGGAATCGTCGACGGCCAGCTCGTCGACGCCGCTGCCGTCAATGACCTCTCAAAGCTCCCGAGCCGCGAAGAGCTGCTCAGCAGACTGCTTTCAGTAATCAACGCACCGGCCACCAAGCTGCTGCGGACGATGAACGCTCCTGCCACCCAGCTCGTTACTGCGCTGGAAGCATGGAGAAAGAAGGTGGAAGAGAAGGGTGGAGCTCCGGTGGAGCAAAAAGCCGCAGGGGAGCCCCCCAAGGCGGCAGCGGAAGCCGCGACGGCTCCAGAGGAATCTGCGAAGGCCGAGCAGGAAGCTCCTCCGGCCCCCGCGGACGAGAAAGCTCCTGGAGAAGAGGCCTAAAAAGAGGCTCGGGCGGGTTGAAATGGCAGCCCGCTTCAGATAGTAGAACCGTCCCCGGAGGGGGAGGTACCCTCAACTGATTTACACGTAGGAAGGATGACTGGAATGAACCTAGAACAAGTAAAAGATTTCATTAAGGGAATGTCCCTTCTCGATGCGTCGAAGCTCGTGAAGGATCTGGAAGAGGAGCTGGGTGTAAGCGCAGCTGCTCCGATGGGGATGATGATGGCAGGAATGCCGGCTGCTGCAGGCGCCGCTCCCGCTGAAGAGAAGACCGAGTTCACCGTTGAGCTTACGGCTGTTCCCGCTGACAAGAAGATCAACATCATTAAGGTCGTTCGCGAACTGACCGGTCTTGGTCTGAAGGAAGCGAAGGATCTGGTCGAAGGCGCTCCGAAGGCCGTGAAGGAAGCGGTTACTAAGGATGAGTCGGCTACGATGAAGAAGAAGCTCGAAGAGGCAGGGGCAACCGTCACCCTGAAGTAGGGTCGTCGTCCCGGCTAGGGAGAGTTATTCTTCTGGGTTACGGTGTTTCTCCACCGTAACCCAGCCCTTAAATAAAATGACCGGACTGAACGTCCAAAGCCGCCGGTCGTGAAAGGCCGAAGGTAAGGACGGTCAAGTTCTTGACAATTTTAAGATAATTTGCGATTTGCCCCGCTCCCTTTTTCTTCTGTTTTTCGGAGGAAAAGGTCGGCGCAAACATTTGTTCAGCGAGCGGAGCACCGCCGCTTGCTCGACAGGGTGCTAAAATTACTGGCGACGTAAGACAATCGAGCTTTCCCGTTAACTCCTAAATCGGAGTTCGGGAAGGCTTTTGTTTTTTGCAGTTTCAACGAGCGGGTGAGGAGGCTCCCATCCGCAACATAAGGAGATCGCTCGGGCGATGGCAACGAAAGCAGCGAGTAAAGTAACGAAGAGACTTCGACTCCGGAGAGACTACTCCCGGTACAAGAAGCCTACCGAGATCCCGAATCTGATCAAGCTCCAGTCAGATTCCTTCGCGAAGTTTCTGCAGATGCAGGCTTCCGTTGAGAAGCGGGAAGATATCGGTCTCCAAGCAGTATTCAAATCTGTCTTTCCGATTCGCGATTACAACGGAACCGCTTCCCTCGAATTCGTCTCTTTCGGATTCGGCGAACCGAAATACGATCAGCGCGAATGCCAAGAGCGTGGAATGACCTGGGCAGCGCCGCTCAAGGTCACCGTTCAACTCGTGCTGTATGATGCAGCGCAAGAAGGCACGCGCGCAATCCGCGATATTAAAGAACAGGAAGTCTACTTCGGCGAAATGCCGCTGATGACCGATCACGGAACGTTCATCGTGAACGGAACCGAGCGTGTCGTTGTGAGCCAGTTGCACCGCTCGCCGGGCGTGTTCTTCGACCATGACAAGGGCAAGACGCACTCCTCCGGAAAGCTGCTCTACAGCGCGCGGATCATCCCATACCGTGGTTCATGGCTCGATTTCGAGTTTGACGTAAAGGACATCCTGCACGTTCGAATCGATCGGCGCCGCAAACAGCAAGCGACGATTCTGCTCCGTGCGCTCGGAATGTCGAGCGAGGAGATCCTCCACAAATTCTATAAGCGTGATCAAGTCACAATTCATCCGGATGGCCGGCTGACAAAGAAGTTCATCGCCGAGCAGCTCGAAGGTCAAAAGGCCTACGACGACATCAAGAAGAACGGCAAAGTGATCGTAAAGGCGGGACAGAAGTTCAACCGCGCGACGATTCGCCGCCTTGTTGAAGCCGAGGTCGAAGAGCTCGAGATCGATCCGACCTCACTCAGCGAGATGGTGAACGCGCGAATCATCGCCCACGTCACCGAAGATATCGCACATCCGAACTCGAAGAAGACTCTGGCGAAGGCCGGGAAGATTCTGGTCGGCTGGAACGAGATCGCAAAGGTGCTTCCGGACACGATCTCCGAAATGGAAGAACCGGAGCTGAAGAAGCTCTTCGGAAAGTTCAAGGTGATCCTCGGCGCCGGAGAACGGCTCTCCGTGGATACGATCGACGCCAAGGGACGAATTAAAGTCGCTGGAGCGGTCTCGATCCTGAAGGCGCTCCAAGTGCATGACCTCGAGGTGCTCTACACCCGGGAGAATCACATCGGAGAATCGCTGCTCAACACCCTCATGGGTGACGGGCTCGAGCCTGCTAAGGACGATCTGCTTGCCCACTTCTCAAAGCGTCCGCGCCGCGATGCGCTGATCGAGATCTACAAGCGCCTCCGTCCGGGAGATCCCCCCCGGCTCGAAACAGCTGAGACAAACTTCAACAACCTGTTCTTCAACCCTGAACGGTATGACCTTTCAACGGTCGGCCGCTTGAAGCTGAACTACAAGTTGCACAACAAGCCGCAAAAGCCGGTCACACGTCCTGGAAAGAAAAAGGATGAAGTCACCGGGAC
>CAYOAK010000120.1:0-11139 GCA_964401925.1 uncultured Bdellovibrionales bacterium
CATCAAATCAAAGAGTCAGTTTGCTCTGCCTATGACCGAAGGGCAAACAGACACGCAGAGCATAGTCGGCGTCGAGATCAAGCGGCTCGTATCGCATCCCGATGACAGAGGATTTTTTCGCGAACTGATCCGCGAGAGCGATCCGGTATTCCACGGGGGGCGTCAAAACTTCGGACAATGGAGCCACAGCAAGATGGGCCGGGACACCGTCAAGGCCTGGCACTTCCATCACCGGCAGACCGACTGGTGGTACTGCGCGATCGGTGTGCTCCACACGGTGCTCATCGATCTGCGTGAAGAGAGTAAGACGCACCGGATGAAGATGGACATCTTCATGGGCGATCCCGATCTCGATAAACGCGCCACGCACCAGCTCGTTCGAATTCCACCGGGAGTCGCTCACGGCTGTAGGATTCTCACCGACGAAGCACACCTCTTTTACATCACTGATCGGATCTACGATCCGCAGGACGAAGGTCGGTATCCGTACAATTCCTCCGATATGCCGCATAGTTGGGGCGAGGGACCTTGGGTCGTCTCGGAGCGCGATCGCAAGCTTTTCATCCCGACCTATCCCCGGGAAAGGGCAGCAGATCCTACTTAAAGTGACCTGTTGTTAGTCCCTTTCGGTCCGCTTCGAAAACAAGTATTACTTTCCGCACCCTAGGAAGTTATCCCCCGGAACGGCGCCATTTGGCTCATTTCCGAGGGGTTTCCTCTAGAGTAGGAATCTTCCTGCAAACCGGTTAAACTTTCGGCTGCTGACGGACGACGTATTTTCTGCAGCCAACACGAAGCGCAGTGCTCTCGGAGAGGAGATCATGGAGAAGGACAATATCAAGCCGATCGAGCGGGAATTCACCGCAAAAGATGTCCAGGCGATCCTTCGCTCCCTCTCGGGGAACACCGAAAAAGTGGGCCTCGCGCTGCTCAATTATTACGCTCGCACAGACCTCGTGCCTGCTACTGGTCGCTTAAAGCATCGCGGCCGGACAAAATATTCTTATGCAGATGTGGTCCTGCTGACCTGGCTCTTCCGCATGAAACGTGAAGGACTGCCCGTTAACCGGTTCCGGCGCGGTATCGCCTATCTCCGTAAGCGCCTTCCGAAGCTCTATGAGAATCCGAAGGACATGCTGATGCTGACCGACGGAAAGCAGCTCTTCCTCAAGCACCGCGTCTTTGACCGGGACGATATCGCCGAAGTGCTCACCGGCTCACGGGCTGGACAATATGTCTGGGCATACTCGATCGGATCGTTGATTGAAGAGGTCGATCGGGTCATCGAAATCCAGCTCAAGAAAGCAGCGTAAATGGCCGGCATGCAGGCCGATCCCGAGCAGTTCGTTCGGGAGTATCTCAATGCTTCCGCCCAGGTGAAGATCGGCGTCAGCGCCCACGCGCCGGCGATCTGTGCGATCGGAAAGGCAATGGTCGAGGCAGTTCGATCCGGAGGAAGAATTTACACCTGCGGAAACGGCGGCTCGACTTGCGATGCGATGCACTTTGTCGAGGAGCTCGTCGCGATCTATCTGCGAAAGCGTCCGGGCATCCCGGCGCATCACTTAATGGATCCGGGAACGCTCACATGCTGGTCAAACGATGTCGGATTCGCCTCTGCGTTTGAGCGACAGGTTGATGCGCTCATGACACCGAAGGATGTGCTCGTTGGAATCACGACGAGCGGTAACTCGGAAAACATCCTCCTCGCACTGGCTGCGGCGAAGAAGAAAGGCTGCGTGACAGTGACTCTTCTCGGAAAGGGGGGCGGAAAGGCCAAGGGCGTGGCGAGCCACGAAGTGATCGTCGATTCGAAGGTAACTTCGCACATTCAGGAGTCGCACATCGCGATCATCCATCTCCTCTGCGAGTATCTCGAAACCGCCCTCTATCCGGACGCCAAGTAAGGTCCCGGTAAGTCACCCTTCGGCTTGCGTCACTTCACCGGAGGCGAAATCGCACAAGCCGGCGCCCCAGATTCACCCATCTTGGTAAGCAGAGCCTTTAACTTCTCACGGTAAAAATTCGTCGTGCCCGAAGCATCGGCGATCGTCTCTTTCAGAATCTTGTCGAACGCCGCTCGTCTCGTCTGCAGATCTTCCGCTGACTCGTAACCGAGCTGTGTATTGCCGATCACGTACAGATTCTTGATGTGTCGCATTGCCAAGATCTCAGCGGTCCTGAATCTGCCATCGCTCATTCCGCCGACTCGCTTAGCCAGGTCCTCATTGGCAAGTGAAGGTGGAAGGCCGCTTTCGAGGATCGCCTTCTTGGCGTCCGCTTTCGAGATCTCACCGGACTTCAGGACGAGGGGAGCCTTCTCCGGAATTGTGCAGGTATACGAATGCTCAGTCATAGGCAGCTATAAGCCGAGCAATTTATTCCAAGTCAAGATACCGGCGTGCCCTAAAAAGCGCTCACCGCTTTCCAGGCCCATAGTCTTCCCCGACAATTTTCACCTCTCCGGGAACATCGAACCGGTTCTTGCCGTCCGGACGGGCTGCCTTCAGGTACCCGTCAGTCACCTCCGTCCGCCGGAAGAAAGCCGGAAGATCCTGCGATTCAACCCGCTCGGAGGCAGCGCGAGCAAGGAGCAGAATCACATCATGTCCGTAGGCGGCACCGTACGGAGAGTCGTCCGGAAAGCGTTCGGAATACCGGCGCAGGAAGTCATTGCTGTAGCTCCCAGCGGCGTACCACTGCCCGTCGAGAGCGCCTTCTGCGGCCTTCCGGACGGCAAGATCTTCGAATCCGCCGAGGGTGAAAATCGGCGTGCGTATCCCCGCCCGGCGCACCTCTCGGGCGAAAGTTCCCAGGTGGGCCGGATGCATCAGCGCACCGATCGCATCCAGATCCCGAACGGTTCGAAGTCGAACGATCTGAGAGAGGAACTCGTTGTCGGCGAGCGGCGCTTCCTCGTCGAAAGGGAACTCATAGGCGCCGCCGAAAGCGCTCCTCAAAGCGGAGCGCATGGCGAAATTTCCCTCATGCTGCGTCGTAACCAATGCGATGCGCTTGTATTTTGACCGTCGCGCCTGAAGCTCGGCTTGCTTCGCGAGCTCCTCTGGACTGACGAAGAAGGTAAAGGCGGCCGCCGTTCCGTCACAGATGCCGTGGTCAAGTGAAATGGAGATCAGGGGCAGTCGCTGACGCTCTGTCAGCGGGACGAGCACACGCCCTGAGTTGGCGACGGCCGAGACGACAACCGCTAATCGAAACTGCTGCGTTAGGTGCTGGAACGCAGCGATCGCATTTTTTGATTCGGACCCGTCATCCTCAAAGTGAAATTGCAGCCTTGATCGAGCATGGGGATCGCGCTTTTCGACCTCCTCAATGGCCATCATCATACCGTTTCGCACGGCGGCTCCGAGGCTCGCGGCCTTACCGGAGAGCGGGAGAATCACTCCGGCATGAAGGGCACCTCCCGGTTCCTCGGCCGCAGCGGCCCCCGGGAAAAACAGGAGAAAGATGGCGAGATAAAGTGCAAATAGTGAATGGAGCGACCGAGTCATTCGAACTCATCTTCAGGCTCTGCAGTCTTGGGAGTCAGCGTCTCAGGAGTGAGGCGGAGCCGCTCGAGAATCTCCTCGCCGCCCCGCAAATCCTTGACCAGCCACCTCTCCCGCAACTCTCTGCGCTCCTCAGCCGGGAGAACCGGCCGCTTCATTAACAGGGCCGTATAGAAAGTGATCGCCGCGGCAACAGAGATGTTCAAGCTTTCAACAAATCCGACCATCGGAATGTGCGCGAGGAGATCGGCAGCTTTCCGAAACTCCGGACTCACCCCTTTGTGCTCATTGCCGAACACGAAGGCGAGCTTTTCTCCAAACGGCAGCTCGGCGATCGAGACCGATACGGCACCCTCTTTCGTGGAAAGCTCCGCGGACTGGAGCAAGACGATCTTTGAGCCGGATGTACGCAGCTGTTGAATACACTGCTCCGGGGTATCGACCCGTTCAAGGCTCAGCCACCGCTCTGTTCCGAGGCTGACACCGCGGGAGTAGGTGAAGGACTCCCCGACGAGGATCACATTCTGTAAACCGAACGCATCAGCACTTCGGAGAACGGCTGAAACGTTGTGATGGTTCTGCACACCGTCCAACACGACGGTAAGACTCGTCGAGCGCTGCTCGAGGACTGAGTCGATCCGGGAGAGGCGGCTCTCTAGGAAAAATCTTTCGAGTAGATGTGATTCCCGCGCAGACACGGCGTAATTTGCCTTTGAATGAAACCCAAAGTATCCATAAACGGTCGGTCGAATGGCCTGCCCGATGAGAAAACTCAAGCGGGGAAAGAGGCCTGATCGAGTTGCCTGATGGCGGATTGATTGCCCCGATAGATGCCCTGACTGATAACTGTATGCCTCCGAAGATCGAAACAAAAAAGAGCAACGGCAGCCGGCAGGCGAAAGATGCTGTGAAAACCCCTGTGAAGGGCACCGCCGCGAAATCAAGCGCTCCAAAGATCTCCGTCAGCGGGAAGGCCGTTCGCGAGGCGAAGAATGCAGCCCCGAAAGTCGAAGCTATCCGCTCGGCCCTCAAAGCGCAGGTGCCCAGCGACATTACGGACGAGATGATCTCAAAGCGCGCCTACCAGATCTGGCAGGAAGAAGGGTGTCCGCACGGGCGCTCGGGCGAACACTGGTCACGGGCAGAATTCGAGCTGAAGCAGCAGTAAGCGTCCTTGACGACAATAAAACGTAGAACGCTCTAGCGACTGCGCGCGTGAATATCCTCTAACGTCAGAAATCCATTCGCCGGCACTGTTCCGCCGAGCGCCTTCGCGATCGTATTCACATTGTGCTCGACCACCCCGATATAGGTTGAGAGCTCGGATCCCTCCGGGCCAATCGTATCGGAATAGACCGTTTCATCGACGACAACCTCTGCCCCTTGGGCACGGGCCGCGGCGGCGAGCGTCTCGATATGGTTCCTCGATACCGAAGCTTCGGGAAAGACAGCAGGAATCTCTTTACCCACAATGACATCAGCCAGGACTTTGAGATCTCGAAGCACGGGCACGGGCTCGGTTGAGATGCCTTCGATACCGCGCGCATTCAGGTCGTAAGCCCTTCCGAAGTACCTGAATCCATCGTGCGCCGTGATGAGGACACGGTGGTCTCGAGGAATCGAGGCGAGTACTGTCGTCGCATACTGATGGAGAGCCGAAAGCTGCGCGGAGAAAGTTGCAGCGCGTGAATGATAGAGTTCCGCATTTCGTGGATCGATCGCCGAGAAGGCGTCTCGTATAATTTCCACCATCCGGCGCGCCAGACTCACATCGAAGACGACATGCGGATCATACTGGCGCTCAATCTGACCGGATTTGAGCAAGAGTTCCGGATCGAGCCGCTCAGCAAGAGCCAGGATACGCTGCTTTCTTCCGAGCTTGCTCAGCTGCTCGGCGATCTTCACTTCGAGAAAGAGCCCGTTCGCAAAAACAATGTCTGCATGAGCGAGGTCGGAGAGCGCCTCGGCGGTCGGCTTATACAGATGCGGATCGGACTTAATCAACGTCTTCACCGCGACCTGAGAGCCTCCAACCCGCTTCACCAGATCCGCGAGGATTCCCGTCGTCGCGACAGCCTTGATCGGATACTGCCCGCGAAACTCAGTCCACTGTTGAGCCTGCGCCGCCCCGGCGAAACAGGTCAGGCCGATGGCCATAAAAAAAAGGAAGCAGCGAGAGATCATCGCCGAGACCTACCACAGAGAAAGGCGGCAATACTATGTCTCCTCTGGTCCCTCTGCCGCAGGGGGTAGAAGCCATTTGAAGAATGGCTTCAAGGAATCTCCGCGATTCCGCCTTACCTTGTGCGGCAAATATCGATAGAGATCCGGCGTGACAGAACTGATCCGAATCGACCGGACCGTTGTTAGGCGGAACATCTTCGTAACGCTCGCGTTCGACCTCATCGTTCTGGCGTGCCTCGCCTCATTCATCGCTTTTTACCGGGTCGGTGAGCTTTCTTTTCACCGTGTGGACGAGACGACCCACGTCCGGGTGACACAAGAGATGAGTGAGACCGGGGATCTTTGGCACCCCTCCGTATTCGGAAAGAACTATTACAATAAGCCGCCGTTCAAGATGTGGCTCTCACTCATCCCGGTGAAGCTCTTTGGCCAGACGAATTTCGGCTACCGCTTCATCGACGGCGCGAGCGGGGTGCTTTCGATTCTGGCGCTCTACCTTTTTGCGCGCTCCGTCTTTCGCAGCCGGACCATCGCCGTAATCGCGGCTCTCACTTTGATAACCTCGCGGGCCTACATCTTTCATCACGGCATCCGCACCGCGACGCAAGATTCGATGACGAATTTTTTGAATCTACTCGCTGTGATGATCGGGTGGCGGCTCACGACCCTTCTCCGGCGGGAGTCCTCCAGTCACGGAGCTGCCCGCCGGAAGGCGATAGTCTATTCGGTGATCGGTGGTGTGCTCATTGGCCTGTCGGTCATGACGAAGAATGTCGCCGGTTACATTCCATTGTTCATCATTGCAGTATTCGTCGTGCTCGCGGGCGAGACGAAGATTCTCTGGAAACGAGGAAAGCTTCCGATTGCGCTCGTTGCCGGTCTGGGAATTCTCATACCCGCGCTCTACGTCGTGCCGCACTGTATGGAGAGCCGAGGCATGTGCATGGTGATGCTCGGGGACGAGGTCTACGACCGCGCGCTCGTCGGCTATCACAATCAACGGGACAGATTTTTCTATGTCGAGCGGTTGTGGCGAGGCGCGGGTGCGCCGGCCGCACTGCTGATTCCGGGCATACTTCTCAGCCTGGGCTATTGGTTTTTCCGGCACGAGCGCAGGTACCTGCTCGTTCTGGTTTGGGCGCTCGCACCGGTGACAGTCTTCTCTTTCATCCCGTCCCGCCTCACTTGGTACATGGTGCCGGCGTTTCCGGGCTGCGCGCTGCTCAGCGGAATCGCTTTCGAGGTTCTGCTCAAGCAGTTTTTCCGGCGCGCACTCTTGTGGTGGAGAGGTGTGAGCTATTCATTTGCGCCTGCACTTGGGTTCGGTGCGTATCTGCTTTTTGCCACCGTCGGACTCGGCATCAATGCCTCGCTGGTGCTCGATCGCGTTGTGAATTGGAAGTATCGGGTCGATATTGATCTGCTGACGCACGAGATCTACCGGAATCCGGAGCTGCGAAAGTTAAAGCTGATTTCATTCCGTGAGCCGGAGCTCGCGAGGAACGAGCGGGTGTATCGGGATCGCCTCCCGCTGCGCGAACGGATCGACGATCTCGAAATATTGAAGTCCAAGCTTGCAGAGCCTTCAACTGGCTTTCTGCTGACAGACGTCTCGCAATTCGGCGCCGTGGCAGCCCTTCGTCCGTTCTTCGGCTACCGCATCATCGCGCCCGAGCCGAACCGAAAGTCTTGGCTTGTGTTTCTCAGCTATGTGCCCTTCGTTCGAACGGTAGAAGGCGTCCGCCAAGCTGTCGATTTCGGGCACCAAGACGAAGACGCGATGCTCTACGGGTGGGGAAAACCGGTAAGTGCGGGAGCCTTGAAAGTCCGGGCGATGATCGAACCGGAGGCGGCCTTTCTGCTCTCCACGGATGAAGCGCACGAGGTGCTCCCGGTTCGAATGACGTTTCATGCTGCGATGGTGAAAACAGACGTTGTGCCTGGTCTGGATCTGCAAGTGTTGATCAACAGCGCGCCGGTTGGAACCATCCATATCGGCGGCGGACAGTTTCGCAGCCATGAGCTCGAGCTCCCCCCCGGGATCTTTCATTCCGATAGGAGTGTCGTCACCTTTAAGGTGCTCTCAGCGGATGCGCTCGCAGCGAAACAGTATATTCAGGTGAATTGGGCGTTATTCGACATTCAGTCCGGGCCGGGAATCTCCGTCCGCGAATCAGATCTTCCTCGACCGCTTGAGAGCGAGGCTGCGACGGAAGGAGTACCAACCGGCGATGAGGAGACTGAGGAGTGAGATCCGTCCGCTCCAGCGCCAAAGCGGGCTCTGTCCGAAATTCAGCCGGACCTCAGACTTCGAAGGAATGATCCCGATGTATCCGGGAGAGAGGAGATAGAGCTGGTCGCCCGTGTCTGCGCGCCAGGTGCCGTGATAGGCAAACTTGAGCATGTGCAGCTTTCCCGGGCAGTCGGTCTTGAGTGAAAGACCTCGGAAGTCGACAGCCACGGCCGGATGGCAGGATCCGCCGACCGAGGCTGCGAGCTTTGCGGGAAGATCAGCTTTCGCGTCTTCCGAAAGAAAGCGGGTATTCAACAGGAACGGCTGAGAACCGTCGAACTCCCGGAACCACTCATAGAACCTGATTTTGTAACTGGGCTCATCAATAAGCTCTGGAGCGGAGGCCAGTGTGTCGACCAGCCGGGGGTTATCTTTGTTCTTAAAGATAATCCAGGGCTTGAAGCTTTCCCGCTCTTCGAGCCAATCCGCCGACCGGGCCTGACCGAGCACATCATCCGAGATGAGGATGAGATCGGACACGCCGAGCAGATTCATGTGGGAGTGGGCTTTCACCAGATCCGGTTGTGAGCATTTCAGCTCCGGAAAAGGACAGCTCGGTGTGCGGCTGATCTCAGATTGGAAATAGTAAACCGGCAGCGCCAGGATCGTCGACTGCATGTAGAGACTTTCCAGTGTTGAGCGCGACGCGAAATAGGGAAGCATCTCGAACACGCGCTCGGTGCCGGCGCCGCGGCTCAGATCAGAATGCTCGTATGCCACCCGGCCTTGAGAGAAATTGCCTTTGAGCCTCCCCGTCACTCCGGCCAGCTCAGGATAGAGCTTCTTCGACTGCCAGCCTCCATAATTCCACTTGAGCCAAGGCTCTGCCGAACGCAGATCATCGCGAATCGACCAGATCGAGGCGCCGAACAAGACCGGCAGGAGCACAAATGCGATCCGCGGGCTGCTCCAGCGAAGCACGTCGGCGAACAGGATCATGCCGCCGAGAGAGACGAAGAGTACGACCTGTGGGAGTGCTCGAATGTCTACAAGGCCCAGACTCGGAAAGAGAAAGTAGTAAACGATGTAGAGAGCTCCCGGAACCGCCCAGAATAATGCAACTCGCAACATGCACCAGCGCCGGAGAAACAGTGTTCCAAGCAAACCAATGCCGGAGGCATAGAGGAGCGGATCAAGCATCTTCGGCGCCGCTTCGCGAAGGATGTTTTTCGAGATCCAGATCATTGAGAACGGTGTCGTCCATGCCGCGTTCGTGATCATTGGAACGAGGAACCAGAGCGACAGCAGCCCGGCAAGGACTCCGGCGACGACATAGTGCAGAAGGGCCGCTTTAACTCCCCGCCGAAAATGCCAGATGAGCAGCGACAAACCGAAGAATGGCAGGCCGAGCATCACGTAGCTGTGCGAGGTCGCGACACAGGAAAAGCAGATCGCCGAAAGGAGCGGAAGCTTCCGGTGACGAAGTTCGCTTCCGAGAGCACCGGCGCCGAGCAAAATAAAATTGAGCGCATACATGTGCGCAAACTGTCCCGCGAGAGTCGACAACAGATTTCCGCCCCACATGTTGAAGCCTTCGTTCAACGTGCAAAAGAGCGTTCCGAGCGCACAAAGAATCGGCGCCGGCCAGCGGAGCCCCATGCCGCGGATAGATACGTACGCCGCAAGCGGCAGAGTCAGAACCGGAAGATAGGTGCCGATATTAAATGCTGTCCCCGGCTTCACGAAGATGGAGAGCACCGCCATAATGAAGTAGGGGAGCGGAAAATAATGAACGAGATGCGGCTCGCCGCCAAGGTTCCCGGGATTCCAGACTCGAACCGCAAAGTTCGGAAGCCCATGCTCGAGCAGCGTGAGCAGGGGCCAGAAATGTGAGCCGGTATCTCCGCCTGTCGCGGGAAACTCGCTCAGGATCTCCTTCGGAAGAAGCCGGATCAGGAGCATCACGATCATCCCGAGCAGGATCAGATCGGAAAGATTCGTGAGCCTCCGGAAACGTCTTGCAGCTCTCATTGCGGCGGAATGGTTCGAACCCAGCTCGAGCTGTCGTTCAGCAGCGTGCGCATGCGCCAGAGGTGGCGGAAACGGTAGCGGGCCTCATGGATCAGATTGAACCGGCTCTGACGGGTATCGTTACAATCAACGCTCACTTGGATTGCCTTCAAATTGTGAACGGAATGATAGAGGACGAGTTCCAGAATGTAACCGGTCCAATGGTCCAGATAGCCGACGACCGGCA
This sequence comes from uncultured Bdellovibrionales bacterium, assembly GCA_964401925.1. Classification (GTDB taxonomy): domain Bacteria; phylum Bdellovibrionota_C; class UBA2361; order SZUA-149; family JADYYL01; genus CAYOAK01. The sequence goes on from CAYOAK010000120.1 coordinate 10,184, forward strand.
GGATCTTGCTGCGGCGGAAGCCTTTCGTTCCCATGGAGAAATCCGCGACGGGGATATCAAATAAGAACTGGGAGCAAAGGATAAAGGTCTGACTCCCAAGGACGCGGAGAAAGGTTCTGCGCTGCCGCCCGAAGGTCTTTGCACCGATCACCGCGTCAACTTGCGGCAAGAGAAGTGCTGCGTGCTGAATGAATGCAAGGTCCGAGGAAAGGTCGGCGTCGAGCGTGACGAGATACTCATTCTTCGCTTCACGGACCCCTTGTTGGAATGAGAGGCCAGGACCTTTCTTGTCGATCCGGAAATAGCGCACGGGTAATTTGTTGCCGGGCGGATACTTGGAGGCGAGCTCCTGCCCGATTGCTGGAGTCCGGTCTGTCGAGCCATTATCCAGCAAAAGAATCTCGCCCTGTATGGCGGTCTTAGCCAGGTAATCCCGGAGCTTTTCTACGGAAGGCGCTAGGATAGCCTCTTCGTTAAAGATCGGAATGAGGATAGAGATATCCATCGGTGCGCACAGGTTCTGTCAAAGGGGGTAGCCTATAGCGCGCGCTCCGGTTTGGCACCTGGCTTTGGGATGCGCGAAAGGTATCGTTTCAATGTCCATCTTCGATAGTGCTCTCGCCCTCGTCTCCCTCGCGGCTCTCGAGATTATTCTCGGTGTCGACAACATTGTGTTCATCGCAATTCTTGTCGGAAAGCTGCCCGAAGCGGAACGGAAGGTGACGCGCCAGATTGGCCTGGTCGCCGCAATGGTGATGCGAATACTGCTCCTGCTCTGCATTACCTGGGTGATGGGACTGACCCGGCCGCTCTTCGCCTTCGCCGGTCATGCAATGAGCGCCAGAGACATCATTCTCCTCCTCGGAGGGCTCTTTCTAGTCGCGAAGGCCACTTACGAGATCCACGAAAAGCTCGAGTCTACGCCGCATGTTTCCGAGACTCCAAAAAAGCCGGCA
>CAYOAK010000121.1:0-11130 GCA_964401925.1 uncultured Bdellovibrionales bacterium
GCGGTAAAACGGCTCGATTCGGATCTCTAGAGCCGGAGGCGTTTAGCGAAGTTGCTTTACTGGGACCGCGGGCGGCCTCGCCCGCCTCCAGGTGTGCTCAGTTGCACTGTGTCCGATCATCGTTCATGCGCATGAACCGGCAAGCGGGCGAGGCCGCCCGCGGTCCCAGTAAAGTCTTTAGCGCTAACGGCTGCGAAGATCGATCAGGTCCGAGATAGCGCACTTCATCAATAGGCTGGAGAGCACGCGGCGCGAGTCAGCGCCTACGACACCACACTCAGCACAGAGGGAGTCAAACGGAAGGGCTGTCGGATACTTTTGTCGGAGCAGAAGCAGCGCCTTTGCGAAGGCCGGGTCAGGGCTCGTAATTCCGCCTCCGTTTGGATGGCTGAATTGATAATGCCCTGCAGGCTGCAGAGCTCCGTTCATCGGTGAGGCGATAGCGAGAGTTTCAAGATCCGACGCGCGGAGCTCACGGCGGATGACGACATCATCCCGGACGAGCAGTGTCCGGCGGAACATTCTGTTTCGCAAGAAATCCAAATACTGCTCGAGCCTCAGGACATCGCCTGCGATCTTCGTCACCCGATCTTGAACCTCTTGGGGAAACTCGAGCGGAAGCATCTGCGAGAGCTCGGCGTCTCCAAGATACTGCAGACCGGAGCTCATCGCTTCGTCGATGAAAGTCAGGAAGTAACGCGGGTCGTTATTTTCGGAGAGATAGTCGTGGTAAAAATGCCAATCATTGAGCTTCGCAACCGTGTCACGTTCCTCGGCTGTCTGCATGCGATAGATCAGCGAGCGGTGTGTAGATGATTCGGCCAGAAAGCCGAGCGCTGCACGGGCCTGCGTCACCTTCAGCTTCGGTCCCTCAATTCCCGCGGTGTGCAGGATCATGAACTCTCTTGCGAGGCAGCGCTGATGCCATCCGGGAAAACAGTTGTAGCTGACAAATGCGATTCCGGCCGGACTTAGTGCAGAGCGGATGATTTTTAAGATCCGGTCCTTCACAGTATCAGGGACCCATGAATAGAGTCCGTGGGCGATGATGTAATCGAAGCTTCCCTCTGCGGGCTCGAACTCAAGCAGGTCTCGGCACTCGAATTTGATATTCGTGGCACCGATACTCTTTATCCGCTCCTTCGCCTTGCGAATCGCACTCTCCGAAAGGTCGACGCCGAGGAACTCCCCGGCGCGGAGCTCCTGACTTAATGGGATGAGGTTGCCGCCGTCGCCGCAGCCGAGCTCCAGAACTCGCGCCGTAGCAACCATAGGCGGGTGCAAGCCGAACAGTCTTCCCACAACGTGGAGATGGTCCGGGTGGGCGCGGACAACCGGTTCGGTGTGATATTCGACTTCGTCGTATGAAAACATAGGCGGGATTAGTTCTTGAAAAATGCTTGGATCGTCTCGTTCAACTGAACGCAGACCTCGTCCCACTTCCGGTTCCGGAGCGCGGGAGTTTTATTCAGAGTCACCTCGATCTCCTTCAGCAGCGCCTTGGTGAGCACTGCCCTCTCCTGACTAGAGAGCGGAAGTGCTGCGGTAGGAGCAGCTTTTGTTGCGAGTAACGGCTTTAATCGTTCAAAGAGAGATGTAGAGATGTCGCGGTCAGCGGGATCAATCTCGATGACCTCGCCCATTTCGGGCTCGTACCAGGTTAATCTATCTGACGCGCGTTCATCGGTGATCAGATATTGCGCCGTGGCGATCGCTCCCTCGGCTGCAATCGCGACCGTCACACCTCGTGCTTCAAGTGCCATCTGGATCAGCTCGAGCGTGTAGCCGTCCGAGATTTTCAGCGAGACCTCGACGAGCGGTTCGATCGGAAGCTCGACGCGAAGAAGCTCATCGAGCCGCGCCTGAAGTTGCTCGGAATTGAATGGCTTCTGGATGAACTTCACGCATAAGGGCGGGGAGGCCGCTGATGCTCCGACCAACAAAAACTTCGTGCCGAATTTCTTCGCAAGCTCTTGAAGATCAGTTACCGCGTCGGCGGCTGCGATCACGATCTGCGGTGAGAGCTCATCGACGAGAGGCCGCAGCGATCCAGAGCGTGCAACAGGCTCAAAACCACGCTGCTTTAAGCAGTGGTTTGCGAGAGCCTGGATCGCAGGATTCTGGTCAAGTATAAGTGCCTTCGGCATCCCCTTTTGATGCAGTCGCTTGCGTCCGGGGAGTGCGTACGTGAAGGGTTGTCATGCCCGAATTACCGGAAGTTGAGACCGTTGCCAGGCAGCTTGCCCGCCATCTCACAGGACGCACCGTAAAAGCACTGGAGATTTCCGACCCAAAACTTCGTGTTTTCGATCCGGCGGAGCTGAAGGGGCGGAAGATCATTCAAGTCGGAAGAAGCGGGAAGGAGGTCTTGCTCTCGTTCTCCGGGGAGCGGTGGCTTCTGATCCATCTCAGGATGACGGGCAGGCTCCTCTGGAGCGGACCGGGAGGAGCGCTCGACTCTCATCAAGCGCTCTCCAGGAAAGTTCCGCTGAATCGAAAGTCGAAATCTTGCAGAGCGCGGTTCGAGCTCGATCGGGGCTATCTCGATTTCGATGATGTCCGGAGGTTTGGGACATTCAAAATGTGCCGCAGTATCGAAGAGGTATCACCGCCTGGAGCTGACCCTGTCGCCACGGATTTTACGGTGGGGGTACTCCAGTCGCTTTTGAAGCGCAGCTCCCAGCCGATCAAAGTGTGGCTCCTCCGGCAGGATCGGGTGACCGGAATTGGAAACATCTACGCCTCCGAGATCCTGTATCGCTCGCGCATTCACCCAAACCGGAAGAGCGACAGTCTTTCGCCCCCGGAAGTCACGTTGCTCCATCGATCGATCGTGTATGTCCTGAACACGGCGATCAAATATGCCGGGACGACGTTTTCCGACTACCGTGACGCCTCCGGCGAGGCGGGAGGCTTCCAGAACCGGCTCAAGGTCTATGACCGGGAAGGAAAAGCTTGCGGCCGGTGCAAGGCTGCAATAAGGCGCGAAGTGCAGGCGCAGCGGAGCACCTACTATTGCCCGGGATGTCAGCTTCCAAAGCGGCAGCATGCGAAGGGCAAACCGAAGAAGCCCGGTCGCCGATAGTTTCCAGCTGCCGGATAAATGCGGATCAGGCCCGGACGGGGCGAAACAATCCGAGGCATAGGGCCGAAGGAGGCAAATGGATAGTTCACTCGACGAGATAAAGTCCGAGCTCTCTCTCATCACAAAGCGGCTCGCGATTCTCGAACAGCGAATCTTTGGAGCAAGCATCCCGGCAAGCCCATCCCCAGCCCCCGCGAAAGCACCCAAGCCGGAAGAGGAACGAATTGTTTATCCGGTCGACATGCCGCCAACGGAGCGCGGTGAGCCGATCGGCGGCAAGCTTCTCGCAGGAGCTGCAGTGCTCTGTTTCCTCCTTGCGGCGGTTTTTCTGATTCGACTGGCGGTCGACAATGGCTGGCTCACACCGGTGCGCCAGCTCGGACTCGCGGCACTCTTCGGAGGATCGTTGATCGGAGCCGGATTTGCGTTTCGCGAAAGTGATGCGCCCTACGCGTCAATCCTTCCGGGCGCTGGGGTCACGATTCTCTGGGCTTGTGTCTATGCGGGGCACCTCGGGCTCGAAGTGTTCTCTGAGCCGACGACGATTGTCATGGTGCTCTTCCTCTGCGGCCTCTCGCTCTCGCTCTTTCATGCCTTTAAGCAAGCGTACTTTCTGCTGGTGATGGTGGTCGGTGCTTATACGATGCCCGCCTTCCTCGATATCGGCTTAGCGCCCGGCAAGAAGGATCAGCTCTATTTCTTTATCTGGGACATTTTGTTCTGCACACTGGCCATCCGGCTCGGCTCGCGCGGACTGATCACTCTCTCCGCATATTTCGCGCTCGTTCTGTTCTACCTGATGAACATGGTCGCCCGCACAAAGCTGCCGCATTCGGACCTCTCACTGGCGGCGTTTCAGTTCATCCAGTTCGTGGTGTTTGGCGCGTTCACCGTGCGTTATTCATTGGTTTACAAGCGCCCGCTGACGGAGAGGGAGGCGTGGTTCATCGCACCGGCCTTGCTCCTTTTCTATGTGTCCGAGTACGTATTTATCCACGAGATCGCGCCATCGGCGGCTCCCTACATCGCTCTGATGTTTGCGGCGGTCCTCTTCTCAGTTCAGAGATCCGCACAGACACTTCTTCATGCGGCATCACTTGCGAGCGGGATTATCGTTGCCGCGATGGTTTCGATCGTTCTGTTTCACGCCCTTTACATAGAGCTGCTCTCTCCGGGAGCGCAGGCTTGGCTCGCGATCATTCTCCTGGCCGCATGGCCCGCAGTGCAGCAGGCAGGCCTTCGAGTAGAACGTCATCTTGTTCCGATACTTGCCTATTGGCTGGTCATCGCGATCGAATTTTTCCGCTCGTTTCAGGCGCTCGACAACCGCACCGTGACGTTCTCGCAACTCATTCTGAGTTTCGCATATGCGGCGCTCTTGCTTGTCGCGTATTTTCAGGCCGGAGCGACGAAGCGGAAGCTTTCAGATTTCGCAGCGTTTATGCTTCTGAGTGGTGCGACGGCGCAGGCATTTCTGGCGGCGGATCGGGTCTCTCATGCAATTACCTCGGGCCCGAGCTCGGATCTATTGATGTCGGCTTTAGCGGCCGGATACGCTTTCGGATTGATGGCGTTAGCGCGAAAGTTCGGTGACCGTTTCGCCGCGAATGCATCACTCGTGGCATTTCTACTTGTGTCGTTGAAGGTGCTCGCGAAGGATCTGGATTCGAGCGCGCCGGTTGTGAAGATCCTCACACTGGTTGTGGTAGGCGGACTGCTCTATGGCGGCGGATTAATCTCGCGCCAGATTCATCCGGAACGTCGTGCAGGTGACGCTTAATCGAGCGGGTCGAGATAGAGAATGTCGGAGAAGGGGATGACTCTTCGTCCCGATGCGACGTCCATCAGGAAGCTATCGAACATCGCATACGCGACTTTTCCGCTGAGACGTTCGCCGCTTGCGCGAAGACCGACCTCAACCTGACGGCCGACGAGTGAGATCAGACTTCGGAACATCTCATCGGCGCTTGGCATAGCTATTATTATTGCTTCTTAAACAGATCATCCAAACTCTTGAGCAGGTCGTCCTTCGTCGGACCCGCCGAGACCGATCCTCCCATACGCGGGCGAAAATAGGAGCAAAAATTTGCACGATCCTTTTCGACGACCCGCTCGGCCTGGTTCTCCCGGCACTGGTTGTATGCCGCCCGATCGAAGAAGGTGCAATTGAGGCAGACCCGAACATCACTCGTGCATTTCGGACAGAGTTCGCGCCTCCCGACAAACTCGGGGTTAAGCTCGCCTTGGCACTTGAAGCAGGTGAAGCCCTTAAGCTGTTCCATTAGTTGAGATCTGCCTCACGCCGTCGCTGGGTATAATGGACCATTTGCCTTGAAATACCGAGATTTTTTCGCTTCTCCAAGTTGCATCCCTCGCAATCCGAACCCCTTACGGTGTTGTGCCAACGGCCATAGGCTGGCAAAACCTGGGGCTCCTGTCAGGATAGAGGAAAGTGCCAGTACACCATATTCATAAGCTCCCCAACGGGGTGACCCTTCTCGGAGAAGAGATGGATGAGGTCTCCTCGGCGGCGGTCTCAGTTTTTCTTCCAGTCGGTTCCGTCTCTGATCCCGATGGCTTGGAGGGGGCATCCACAGTGCTCTCCGAGATGCTCCACCGCGGGGCCGGCCCTTACGACAACCGGCAGCTCTCCGACGAGTTCGAGAAGCTGGGAACCCAAGGCTCGCATTCCTCAGGCATCGAAGCCTCGGCAATCGGGACGACCCTGCTCGGGGAGAATCTCGCGCGTGCCATAGAGCTTATCGGCCACACCATTCGCAGGCCGATGCTCCCGGCCTCGGAGTTCGATAACGCGAAGCAGCTCGCTCTGCAGGAGCTGAAAGCGCTCGAGGACGAGCCGGCGAGCAAAGTGATGGTCGAGCTTTCGAAGGATTTCTATCCGCATCCGTTCGGCCGATGTCAGCTCGGAACTCTCGAGGGGATCGAGGCCCTGACAATCGAGAACCTGCGCGACTACTATCAACGGCAGTTCGTTCCGACAGGCGTCATCATCGGGGTTGCCGGAAAGTTTTCCTGGGAAAAGATCGTCAAGGTTTGGGAGAAGGAGCTCGGTGACTGGAGTGGTGAGAAGCCTGTGCTAACGCCGGGAAAGGCTCGGACCACCAGCTCGAATCGCCATCTGCAGAAAGAGACAAGCCAGCTGCAGATTGCACTCGCCTATCCGAGCATCTCCTCGGATCATCCGGATTATTACGCAGCTCGTGTTGCGGTCGGCATTCTCTCCGGCGGGATGGCGGGAAGGCTCTTCATCGAAGTCCGGGAAAAGCGCGGGCTCGTCTATCGCGTCTCCGCAAGCCACAGCGCAGCGAAAGGGCGCGCTGCGGTGTTCTGCTACGCGGGAACGACGACTGAGCGTGCGAAGGAGACCTTGGATGTCATGGTCGCTGAACTTCGAAAGCTTGCGTCGGGTGTGACCGACGAGGAGCTCAAACGCGCGAAGGCAGATCTCAAATCGAAGATTATCATGCAGAGCGAGAGCAGCTCCGCTCGAGCATCCGCCCTGGTGAATGACTATTGGAACCTCGGCCGCATCCGCTCGCTGAAGGAGATTCGCGAGAAAGTCGACGCCGTGACCTCGAAGGATATTGAGCGTCACTTGGCGGAGTTTCCTCTCAACCCTGTGTCGCTCGTCACCCTCGGGCAGAAGAGCTTAGAGATTCCCGAATAACGCCGATGTCAAAACTCAAGTTTCACAAAGCGCAGCTGAAGAACGGACTAACGGTGATCGGGGAGGAGCGCACCGGCGCTGTCAGTACTGCTCTCGGATTTTTCGTTCGCACCGGCTCACGTGACGAAACGCCAGAGGTCGCCGGTGTCTCGCATTTTCTTGAGCACATGATGTTCAAAGGAACTGCTCGAAGGTCCGCGCTCGACATTACTTACGATATGGCGGCCATCGGAGCGCAGGCGAACGCTTTCACCTCCGTGGAAAACACCGTCTATTACGCTGCTGTCCTTCCCGAATACATTCCGGACATCTTCGATATTCTCGCAGACATGCTCCGCCCGGCGCTCGATAAGAAGGAGTTCGACACCGAGAAGAAAGTGATCCTCGAAGAGATCGCGCTTTACCACGATCGTCCATCACATGTGCTCTTCGAAGAGGCGATGCGCCAATTCTTCCTCGGGCACCTCGCCGGAAATTCGGTTCTGGGGAGCATCGAAAGCATCACCGCTCTCAGCGCCGATCAGATGCGCGAATACTTCGACCGCCGTTACAGCCCGCAGAACATCGTGCTGACGGTCACGGGGCAATTCGTTTGGGACGAGTTTGTCGCACTCGCTGAAAAGCACTGCGCCGGTTGGACAGGAGATAAGATCGGCCGCGAATACCAGGTGCATACGCCCGCTCCGCGCCGCATCGAGAAGACGAAGCAGGGGATCAATACAACCTATCTGAGCCTTGTCGCACCCGGGCCGTCGCTGCAGGAAGAGGAACGGTACTCGATGCAGGTCCTCGCCAATATTCTCGGTGATTCCAGCGGGTCGCGGATATTTTGGAATCTCGTCGATAAAGGACTCTGCGATAGTGCCAGTCTGGACGCCGAAGAGATGGATCGCTCGGGCATGGTCTTCGCCTACGCGAGCTGTTCGCCGGACAATATCTCTGATGTTGAAGAGCGGCTCCACGAAATCATGCGAACGCCGCTCGATTTTACGGAACAGGACCTCGAACGCGCTAAGACAAAGATTCGCACTCGTTTGGCACTGCAAGGCGAAAGCTCAATGCGCCGGCTGGTGAGTGTGGGCATGGAGTGGCTGTATGAAGGCCGCTACACAACCCCCGAGCAAGAGTCCGCAAAGTACGCCGCGGTGACGCGTAAGACCATCGAAGCAGCGTTGAAAAAGTATCCGCTTCAGCCGCTCACACAGGTCGTGCTCGCACCGGCGGAGCCTGCCGCAGCCAGCGCGCCGGCATGACGAACGCCGCATTCCTGTCCATCGGCGAGGTGATGATCCGCGATACGCCTGCCGATGATGAGCGGCTGGAAAGAACGAGGCTGGTTCGTATCTCCCCTGCGGGCAGCGAATTCAGTATCGCGATCGGCGTTTCGAGGATGGGCATCCCATCCCGTTTCGTCACCCGGCTTCCCGACAACCCGTATGGCCGGATGGTCGAAAGCGTCGCGAAGGAGAACGGCGTTGATGCAAGCCACTTCGCCTGGGCGCCGCGCACCGAGCCGATCGGCCGCTATCTCTATGAGATCGGAGTGACGCCCCGGGCGAGTGTTGGCGTCTATCAACGAAAGTTCTCAGCGGCTTCTCGGCTTGAGCCATCGATGGTGAACTGGAGAACGGCCGCTGCGGGTGTGCGGCTGATGCATGTTTCCGGAATCTCGCTCGGTCTCGCGGTTCACTCGGAGTATCAGCGGAATTATCTGCTCGAGTCGCTGGAAGCATTGAGCGCAGCAAGGGATCCGGGTGCGCTGCTTGCTCTCGACGTGAACTATCGGGGAACGCTTTGGAGTCCGCAGCAGATGCGGCCGCTCGTTGAAAGGACGCTCACCGAGCATTGCCAGATTCTGATCACGACGATCGAAGATCTCGCGGGGTTCTTTGGAATTTCCTACGGAGGCATTCCCGCCGCGGAGATCGCGGAAGGGAAGCCGTATCAGTTCTCGAAAGCAGCGCTAGGCGAACTATTTATCGAAGTTCAACAGAGATATGGCATCGAGCACCTCGCATTGACGAAGCGGACGATAGTTTCGTCCGAGGTCAACCGTTGGCAGTCGGCGTTAGTCTCGAGCGGGGCGGCTGAGCTCTCCGCAGAGGAGCTGGAGTTTCGAGTCGTTGACCGGCTTGGCGGCGGCGACGCATGGGCGAGCGGCGTTTATGCCGGGTTGCTCGAGCAGAATTTCTCCCCGTTGTCGTATGCCGCTGCTCTCAGGCTCGGCGATGCGGCGATATCGCTTCAACAGACGCTGATGTTTGACCTCCCGATCCTTCGGCGGGAGGAGGTGGAATCCATCGCGAAGGGACAATTGAGTCAAAGAGTTCAGAGGTAATCGGGTGAAGTACCAAGAGACGATTCAAACGATCGAGCGTAGCGGCGTTGTTGCGATTATCCGGACAAAGACCGATCTTTACGCCGAAATCACTGCATGTATCCCTGCGTTGGAATCAGCGGGGCTGCAGGCGATCGAGGTTACGATGAACACTCCTCGCGCTCTTCAAATGCTGACATGGGGTCGGGAGAATTTGAAAGCCGGTTCATTATTAGGTGCAGGCACCGTTGTGACAGTGGACGACGCAAAGGCTGCGATCGATGCGGGTGCTCAGTTTCTCGTCGCGCCGACACTTTCTCTCCCGGTAATCGAAGAAGCCCTCAAGCAAAAGATTCCTATCGCACCGGGATGTTTCACTCCGACCGAGGCGCTGACGGCTCATCAGGCGGGTGCGCCGTTCGTGAAGATCTTTCCGTGTATGGACCCGAACCACATCAAGGCAATGCTCGCTCCATTGCCGCAGTTAAAGCTGATTCCAACCGGGGGAGTGAACGAGAAAAATTGCGGCGACTTCATCAGAGCAGGGGCGGTTGCTGTCGGAATTGGGAGCGCCATATTCTCCGACGACAAGCTGAGGCGGAAGGATTTTGCCACGATCGCCAGCCAAGCAGCAGCGATTGCTAAGAGTGTTTCCGCTGCGAAAGCCGAGAGATAGAGCGCGCTTCCCGACGCCGAGAGCTCACTGCTCGGGAAAGAGATTCGGCATGCTCAGGTACCGGTCTCCGATGTCGTAACAGAAGGTGAGAACGCGAGAGCCTGCTGGGATCTCGGTGAGCTTCTGCTTCACCGCTCCAAGCGCCGCTCCGGATGAAGGCCCGATGAAGATGCCCTCTTCCTTAGCGGAACGTCGCGCCATCTCGAAGCCGTCCTCCGGTGAGACCTGGATAATCCCGTCAATGAACTCGCCCTTGTAATTCTTCGGAATGAATCCTGCGCCGATACCTTGCAGGGGGTGAGGTGAGTGCTTTCCACCCGAGAGCACAGGTGAGGCGGTCGGCTCGACGGCAAAGACCTTCAACTTCGGCATCTTCTGTTTCAACGCCTCAGCGCAGCCCGAGATATGGCCGCCTGTCCCGACGCCGGTAATCAGATAGTCGAGCCCCTCCGGAAAATCGCGAATAATCTCTTGAGCGGTCGTGGTCCGGTGAATCTCGATATTGGCCGGATTCTCGAATTGCTGCGGAATCCAACCGTTGGGATTCTCGGCGAGAATCTGATTCGCCCGCTCAATCGACCCGGGCATGCCTTTCTCTTTCGGTGTGAGCTCAAACTTCGCCCCAAGCGCAGCCATCACCCGCCGCCGCTCGATCGACATCGACTCCGGCATTACGAGGATAAGATTGTAGCCCTTCGCTGCAGCGACAAGCGCGAGGCCGATCCCGGTATTTCCGGAGGTCGGTTCAATGATTGTCATTCCCGGCTTCAACACACCACGTTTCTCGGCATCCTCGACCATCGACATCGCGATCCGATCTTTAATGCTCCCGCCCGGATTCGCCCGCTCGAGCTTCATCCAGACCTCGTGAGTCTTTCCAAAGAGCCGGTTGATTCGCACAACAGGGGTGTTGCCGATCGTCTCGAGTATATTGTTCGCTTTCATGATCTGCCCTTTTGCCAGGCCGAAATGGAGAGGTGACTCAGCCCGTGGTGCCGGCCAGAATATCCATCAAGTAGGAATTTCACAAAATGAGATAATCCGCGGGGGACTTATCTCGGCCCGGGGGGAGCATGAGAATGATGCTTACAAATCGCCAAGAATATTCAGCGCCAATGCGGGCTGCTGATTCGCTTGAGCGAGAACGGCCGCGCTGGCCTGTTGGATAATCCGGTTTTTCACGAGCTGAGAGCTCTCGACGGCGACGTCGACATCGCGGCGGCGCGGTTAAAGTTCTCTCGCATAATCTGAAGGTTATTGCGCGCGATTTGCAGCCTACCACCAGGGAAGGAAGCCCGAACAAAACCCAAATTTCTCTCAGAGAAAGACGCATAGTGGCACGGAGGTGGTCTCTGTCCGGGGCT
>CAYOAK010000122.1:0-11060 GCA_964401925.1 uncultured Bdellovibrionales bacterium
GGGTTTCCGTGACCGTCTCGGCCTTGACGATCGACTTTTCCAACTTACTCGGCTCGACTTTGCTCAGCTCGGACTTTGCGGGCTCGACCCTGATGGTTTCGGGCTTCGATGCCTCCAGAGCGGGCGAGATCTCGACCTTCGCCACACTGTCGAGCAGCGAAACGCTCTTTGCGGGAACGGCCGGTGGAGTCTTCGGCACGAGGATCTCCTCGGTGGCCTTGGCGACGAAGCCGGATGCGCTTTCGGCGGCAGGCGGCTTTGTATCCGCTGCCTTCTCGGGGATAGCAGCAACAGTGCTCGCTGCACCGAAATCAAACCCCTCGGCCTTCGTGACCGGAGCTTCAAAGGTCTTCGGGGGATTGTCCAACTTCAGCGTATCGCTGACAGGGAGGCGGAGTCTGGGTGTCGATTGCTCTTCGAGAGCTATCTCAACGCCCTGGCGCCGGCCTGCATACAAGCCGAAGAGGAAGACGAGAAACATCATGGCTGCGATGCCGAGCCAGGCCGCGATCAGCTGTGAGAGTGAGAGCGAAAGATGCCAGGGCTTTGGTGTCTCTTCGTCGAGAAGGACACTTGGAATCGCGGGAGGCGGAGTGGACTGGGCTTTAGCAATCATACGTCTGGCACTCATGAGCAAATACAGCTCGCTAGAATTCATCCCGCGCTTCCGGCGAACGGAAACACGGCGAGAGCTTAATTGTTCATAGTACGCGTGCGGGTACCTCGCAAGGTAGGTTCATGCAGTTCAACGCATGAAAAGCTAGCTCGCGCGCGAGCGTAACCATCCGTCCCAAACCTGGTTTTTCCAAGTCCGCCCGGATCTCCGGACGGTTGTAGATGCTGAAGAACTCCGACATCAGAATAACAGTCGCTCTCAGCGCCCTCTCCGGCCGCTGCTGTTCGATATGGGTGCGAAAACGGCCGCGGAAGTGAAGAAGCGAGCTGACGAGAGGCGTGAAAAGCGGGGCGCTCATCAGCTCTGTTCCCACGGGTGAGTCGGCACGCAGTTGCCCGGTCGCTTCGAAGAATTGGCGGAGATACCAAGGAATGTTGTTCCGGCCGCCATACCCACGAAGATGCGGCGCTGCTTCGAGCTCCCGATCTCCGAGCAGCGCTAAGAGCTGCACTGCATCGTCGCGGCTCAACTTTCCGCCCTGACGCTCCTGTAACTTGTTGCACAAAGTCCGCGCTTCTTCGCCGTCAGCGCCGTTCAGCGCTCGCTGGATGTAACGAGTGTCCCACGAGACGGGGAGAGACTGAGCGGCGTAGGGAAACTGCTGCAGCGACGCTTCATTAAAAAAACGAAGCACAAGCTCCGGACTGGGATCTCCATTGATGAATCCCCCTCCGCCAATCGTCGTCGCGAATCCTTCAACGGACTTTGCCAGGAGCTCGGCGATGATCGCCGGAGAGAGCTGTCCGAGATTTCGTGAATCAAAGAGCTTCGCGATCGTAAAAGAAACACTGCTCGCGACGAATCCGAACTCTGCGCTCTCGGGCTCACCAACCTGAATCACGTTCAGCGCTGAGAGCACGTCGGACACTTGGGATGAATGCGCGGACAGGAGCTGGGCAATCTCGCCTTGAAACTGCGCCCCGGAGATGGAGCGCTTCAACTCCTCGTGAAACAGCAATTCCATTCAGCTCACTGCAATATGATGCCGCGCTGCGCTTTTGAAAGCTGAAGTGACTTGAGAAAGCGTTCCAGCTCCTCCCGATTGGCACTCCCGGTCAGCGCGCGGAAACGCTCTTCCCACGTTTCTCCAGCGCTGGAAAGCAAAGGGAGATTCGATGTTGAGACGAAAGGGCAGAGAGCACGAACCAGTCCCAGCTCACCCAGCCGTTCGAGGATCTCGACCGGGGCGGCTTCGGAGAGCACCTTTTTCAGCTCATCGAATCGCCGGCCGGCTGGAACAGTGTCGATCGAGCTGTCAGCGACCGCAGACGCGAAAAGTTCAGCTGTCTTCGATTCAAGCTGAAATTGAAATCGGCGCTCAAAACGAACTGCGCGAACGAGCCGGATAGGATCCTCGACGAAGCTCCGATCGTGATGAACCCGCAACATTCTCGCGTCCAGGTCCGTCTGACCCCGGCAAAGATCAACAAGCACTGCGCCCGCATCGGGAAACTCAAGTGCCAGCGAATTCACTGTGAAGTCGCGGCGGCGAATGTCGCTCTCGAGATCTCCTGCCTGGACTGCGGGCTTCTGTCCTGCGAGGGGGTAGCTTTCCGCGCGCGCCTGGCTCAGATCGATCTCCCGAGACCCGCGAAAGGGAGAATCGAATCGAAGCTTCGCTGTGAAGTAATGATCGAAGCGTGTGACCCCGGTGAGCGCTGGGTCGTTCGGAAACAGTCGCGTCCACTCAGACTGGCAGGCCGCGATGAACTCCGGCAGATTCCCGTCGAGCATCAGATCGAGATCGGATACCGGCTTTTGCAGCAAGAGATCGCGAACACTCCCGCCGATGAGAAATAATCGCCGGCCGAGTTGCTGTGCGAGGCCTGTTAACGCCTGTAAGAATAAAATTCGTTGTTCACCGAGATTCGCGAGCACCGCCGGATCGAGGGCGCTCATCGCGCGTTCTTTTCGCGGTGGGCGAAGTAGGCCTGCACCCCTTCATACAGTGATTGCGCGATCAGATGCTGATAGCGGCGCTCACCAAGCCGCTTTCCTTCGAGCGGATGATCAATGAAAGAGACTTCGACCAGCACACACGGCATGTGCGCGCCGACGAGGACGTAGAACGGCGCCTTTTTTACGCCGAGCTTCGTTACCCCTTGATAGTAGCGAGAGAGGGTTCCAACGAGGTTGTCCTCGAGCACGTGCGCGAGCGATATCGAGTCGTCCAGCTTCACGTTCTGAATCAGATCGCTCAGGATAAAGCTCACTTCCGCGCTTGCTCCCGCCTTCGGCCCGAAACTGAGTGATGCGTTCTCTCGTTCAGCGAGCTTCAGCGAAGATTTCTCCTTCGTATTATCGAGATAATAGGTCTCGATTCCTTGGCCGGTTTTGTACTCGCTCGCATTCGCGTGAATTGAGATGAAGAGATCGGCGTTCTTTTCGTTGGCGAGCCGGGTTCGTTCCGCCAGCGGAATGAAGACATCCGTCGAGCGCGTCAAAAATGTTCGCGCGCGAAGCCGCTCTTGAAGCAGCCGATCGAAATCTTTCGCAATGAGTAAGACGACATCCTTTTCCAGAACATCATTGACACCTTTCGCTCCGAGGTCTTCGCCACCGTGACCTGGATCGATCACAATAAGCGGACGATGAAACGGCTCCGGTTCCTTAACGAGATCTTTCCCGGTGCCGGCTGCAATTGCTGGAGCTTCAACTTCAACCAGTAGCGCGGCCGGAGTTGGTGCCGGAGTCGGCTCAAGCTTCGCTTCTGCTTTGGGCGCTTCTGTTTTGGGGGCGGGAGTAGCTGCCGCTGCCACGGGTTGGGCTGTCGCTGCGGGGGCCGGCGACTTTTCCTTTGCCGCCCGCTGAGGGGGATTGAGCCTGAGACGCGCAACCTTTGCCAGATTGCTCTCCGGATAGCGGTCGACGATCTCGTAGTAGGCGGCTCTTGCGGCAACATCATCGCGAAGAGACTCACGCCGTAGATCCCCAAGAGCGAGAAGAGCGTTATCGGCAAGCTCGTCGCCTTCAAATTTGCGGGCGATCCTTTCGTACGATTGAGCCGCCCGGCCGAGGGCCTGGCGATCCTTCCGCATCGTATAGAGGCTTTCGTTCAGCTCACCGAGAAAGAACAGCGCCTGAGGTGTCTCTTTCGACCGCGGATTTTTCGCGACGAACTGCTCAAGCTGCTTCCGGACTTTTTCCCAGTTTGCCGGCTTCTTCACCTTCGCGTCGGAGTCTCGAAGAGTCTGGTAAGCGGAAAACGGACTCGGAAAACTCGAAGCACGCGGAGCCGCGGAAGTTGCTTCAGCGAACACCAGAAGAATGAATGCTGCAGCTAAATAGGCTCGGCGCATGAACAATTCGTAACAATCCCTATGGGTAACGTCCTGACTCTCTATAGCAAGGAACGGGGAGCCGTCGAGTTTCAATACTGATCATGATATTTCTGCCGCGGGTATTCGCATTCCGGTCTCGGTGGCAGCTGCACAGCCTTGTGCCACGGAGACCGCAGTTCCAAAAATTGAAGGTTTTCGTGGAATGGAGGCAACCATGCCCACGTACGAGCAGCGCTCGATGTCGTTTCACCGAAACACCACGCACATCCTCGTTGGGAAGCTTGTATCCTACCTGGCGATGCAGGCACTTCGAATCGGGGCGCTTGGCAAGAGTCAGGTGTACGCCCTGCCCGTGTCGACGCCGACTGAAGTTCCGATTCATCGGGATGGGCGTCTGTTCGAGTCGGGCGAGGTCTTTCAAATGTCCTTGAATGGAAAGACCGTCAACATCGCCCGGACGCTCTCGAAGGAAACGATTGTCGGCAGCCTCGGAGGGTACCACCGGCTCAAGTTCGAAAAGCAGGGACACCTTCCCGCTGTCGTTCTGCAGGTCAACCTGCCGTCACCCGCCGAGTTCCTGCAGGCTCTAATCGAAGAGCGCGATTTCTGGCTCAACGATTATCAGAGCGACGGTGTGATGATACGCCGCCTCATGAGGCAGTTGAATCTACCCGAGTTCGTTAACAGGGATCATTACCTGGCGGCGTACTTGATTTTCATCAATCTCTACATCGTCTGGGTAGCCTGCAAGCATCAGCTCCCTGAAGCTGCGATCCCCGGCTACATTGAGGGATTGAAGTTTGAGATCGATTCCCTGCGCGGCGCGCTTCCGAACGAAGGGGTCCTGCCGGAGTCGCTCGAACGATGGATCCGGGAAATTCGCACAAAGTACCATGGAGCCGAGCTCGGCACGATCGCCGAGGGCCGCACGGGAGCAGGCGCATCCAGGCGCGCGGCGAGCAGCGGCGCGGACGAAGGTGAAGCGAAAAAACGCATCTACGATTCGCGCCGAATGATGTTCTACGTCAAGCTTTTCGGCTACCGTCATCCGCACGTGCGACGTGGGGTGGATTATACCGATGAAGCGGCGAAAAACGAGTTCGTGCTCTTCGTTTTCTCGCTCGAGGCAACGGAGCATGTGCTCGTCGCGGTCGATACTCTATGGACGGGTCGCGCTGCCAATCTGATGGTAGGCGAACGCGATGCCATCGTCGAAGTTTGCCAACGAGGTATGCCGGCTATGCGTGCGAGCGGGTTGATGCTCGATAACCGGCTGATCCATTACAACGTCGACGTTGGCGGGCATGACTGGTGGCCGCATTTCCGCGAGGTCATCGGCACAACTCGGGCGCTCTTCATCGGTGGACGAAGCACCGAGAATCTAGTGGTTAATTAAGGTGCGCGAGGTGAGGACGATCCAAAAGTCCGGCACCTTGCCTGGACTGCGGATCTCCTCATTTATTTTGCGAGCTGAGCGATTCGGCTTAGCGTCAGGAGCGCATCGACCGGCGTCATCCGATTCGGATCGATCTCGGAGAGCTCCTTGAGAATTCCGGCCGCTTTGCCCGAGTCCTTGCTGATCTCAATCTGCTGCTGGAGCTTCGGAACCGGCGTTCCCTCAGTCTGCTCAAAGTACATCCGGGCACGGTCAAGCACCTCCGCCGGAAGTCCGGCCAAGCGCGCGACTTCGATCCCGTAGCTTCGATCTCCAGCCTGTTCGAGAATCCGGTGAGTAAAGCTGATCTGATCCCCTTCCTCGCGAACGCCAACGGTTAGACAGAAAGTTCCATCTCTCTCGGCGAGCGAAGTCAGCTCGTGGAAGTGGGTCGCAAACACAGTCCGGCAACGGAGATGATCGTGGAGGTAATCTGCCACAGCGAGCGCAATCGCCCGTCCATCGACAGTCGCCGTTCCGCGTCCAATTTCATCGATCAGCACGAGCGAACGCGAAGTCGCCCGGCGAAGAATCGTAGAGGTCTCCCGCATCTCGACCATAAAGGTGGAGTCACCACGGCTGAGATCATCTGCGGCGCCGATGCGTGTGAAGATACGGTCCACGAACCCCAGCACCGCTCTTTTCGCGGGAACGAATGATCCAACCTGCGCGAGCAACTGAATCAACCCGATCTGCCGGAGGTATGTCGACTTCCCGCCCATATTCGGGCCGGTAAGAACGGCGAAGCGCCGGCCATCGCCGTTCAGGTGCGTTTCGTTCGGAACAAAATTCTGGACGCCGATCACTCGCTCGACGACCGGATGCCGACCACTTTCGATGATCAGTTCGTTTCCATCCGTGACTTGGGGCCGGCAGTAATCGTGCTTCCAGGCAAGTTCAGCGAACCCGCAGAGAACATCGAGTAGTGACAGCACCCTGCCGGCTTGCTGAACGGAAGGGGCAAATGCGAGCACCTTTTCCTTCAATTCGAGGAAGAGCTCTTTCTCCATCTCAAAGGATCGGTCCTTCGCGGTCAGTAGCTCGGCCTCGAAGGCCTTCAGCTCGGGCGTGATAAATCGCTCCGCGTTCGCCAGGGTCTGCCGCCGCTCATAGTCGGGAGGGACTTTCGCCAGGTTCGTCCGGCTAATCTCGATCGAATACCCGAAAACGTTGTTGTAACGAATCTTCAGCGAGGAGATCCCTGTGCGGTTCCTCTCGCGTTGCTCCATTTCAAGGAGCTTCCGGCTTCCATCTCTCCTGAGCTCTCGAAGCCGGTCCAGCTCTGAGTTGTAGCCTTCGAGGAAGATATCCCCTTCATTGATCTTGAGCGGCGGCTCATCAACCAGGCACTTCGCGAGGAGCTCATGCAAATCACCGAGAGTGGGAAGCTCTTCTCGAAGCCGTTTGAGCAGTTCGCTCTCCAGAGTGGACATGCTCATCTGCAGATGCGGCAGCACACGGATTGAGTCACGGAGCACTGCAAAATCTCGGGGAGCACCGCGATTCGTCACGATGCGGGAGAGCACTCGCTCAAGATCTCGAACTTCACAGAGCAGTTTTCGAATTCGATCGAGAAGCTCCGGATCTTTGAGAAGCTCTCCGACTGCGTCGTGCCGGCGGTGAACTTCGTCGAGCGGCGCGCTCGGCATGGTCAGCCACTCTGTCAGGAGCCTCGCGCCCATTGCGGTGCAGGTATGATCGATGTGCGCGAGCAAGCTGTTCTTCCGATCTCCGTCGATCCGGGTCTCGGTAATCTCCAGATTCCGGCAGGTCGCGGCATCAATGAGCACCGGACGTCTGCGGTCTTCGATTGTACAGCTCCCGATCGGCGCAAGCCGGCCACAGGCAATCTCCGTCGCATACGCAAGCATGGCGCCGACAGCGACTCGACAGGCCCGCGGCAGCCCTTCGACATTGGCGGGAATCGCGAGTTCTTTCGCGGGACGCTCAATGAACGAACGCTGGGCTATCGCCACACTAAGCTGTTTTGCGATGTCTCGTGTCTCTCGATACCAGCGGGCATTTTTATCGACGGGGCGATCAAACAAAACTGAAGGGAGCAGAATCTCTCTGACACGCAAGCGCTGGAGGATCTCCAAAATCTCCTCCGGTGAATCGCACTCCTCAATTCGTAGATGCCCGGTGGATGAGTCGAGCGCGCAAACAGCGCCTCCTTCCGGCAGCATCAAGACAGCCGCACAAAAGTTGAAGCTCCGTTCGTCGAGCCCTTCGCCTTCGAAACGAACACCCGGAGTGATGATTCGAGTCAGCTCTCTCCGGACGCCACCCTTCCCGGTCTTCTTCTCATCGACCTGTGAAACAACGGCGACGCTGTGACCTGCGGCAAGCAGCCTTGAAAGGTAGCTGTCGAGGGCATGCACGGGGACACCGCACATCGGCACAGGATTCTCACTGGTCTTATCGCGAGAGGTCAGCCGGATATTCAGCGTGTCGGACGCAATGCGCGCATCCTCGAAGAAGATCTCGTAGAAATCTCCGACCTGAAACAACAGTAGCTGTGTATCGAACCGCCGCTTCATCTCCAGATAGCTCTGGAGCATCGGCGCGGCTGTCGCGAATTTTTGTTGGGGGGGCTTCTCTGAAACGACGATGGCAGCGTCACCCTTATCTTCTCCGAAGAGAGATAAGGGTGTTGCTGCCATGTCGTACTCCACCAAGATTTTCTTTCCCGACCCCCGCCCCCCCTTTCAGGGGGAAAGATTTGCGTGAGCAAATCAGGGGGTGGGAATGGGACCCTTACTCGTCGCCTTTACGTGTCAACTGCTGCTGCAGAAGATCTCCGAAGGTGACTGCCGAGTTGGAATCTTCCATGTACTCTGCGTAGCCCTGTTGCTTCCCGCCGCGCTTTCCGCCCTTCAGCGAAAGGCTGATTCGGCGTTCTGCACGGTCGACGTTCGTGACTTCGGATTCGATCTCATTGCCCGATTGGAACTTGGAGCCGATCTCCTCGCCCTTCTGCAGGCCGAGCTGCGAGATGTGGATCAATCCTTCGACCCCTTCTTCGAGCTCTACGAACACACCGAAATCGGTGATGCTGGAGACCTTGCCCTTGACCTTCGCTCCGAGCGGGTAACGGTATGGAACAGCTTCCCAGATATCCGGGGTGAGCTGCTTAACACCGAGGCTGAGACGCTCCTTCTCCGGATCGATCTCGAGAACAACAGCGTCGACATCGTCGCCCTTCTTGTAGAGATCCTTGATCTCCTTCGGGTCCTTGATCCGCTTCGTCCAGGAGAAATCCGAGACGTGAACGAGTCCGTCGATATCGTCGAACACATTGACGAAGATACCGAACTCGGTGATCGACCGGATCTTTCCGGTGATCTTCGAGCCGATCGGGAACTTCTCTGCGAGCTCCTGCCAAGGATTCGCCATGAGTTGCTTGAGACCGAGGCTGATGCGCTGATTCTCCGGGCTGACTTCCAGCACCTGAGCTTCAACTTCGTCGCCGGCCTTAAGCAGCTTGGAGGGATGCACATTCTTTTTTGTCCAAGACATCTCGGAGACGTGGATGAGTCCTTCGATCCCATCTTCGAGCCGGACGAACGCGCCGTAATCGGTGAGGCTGACAACCTTTCCGTTGACCTTCGCGCCCGGAACATAACGGGTTTGAACTTGATCCCAGGGATTTGCTTGAAGCTGCTTCATCCCGAGGCTGACACGCTCCGCTTCCTGGTCGTACTTGAGGACCACGACCGGAACGGTCTGACCAACATGGAGCACTTCGTTCGGGTGATTTACCCGGCCCCATGACATGTCGGTGATGTGGAGCAGTCCATCGATACCGCCGAGGTCGATGAATGCACCGTAATCGGTGACGTTCTTCACGATACCTTCGATCACCACCCCTTCGGAGAGCTGGTTGATGGTGTCGCGCTTCAGCGCTGTGCGCTCTTCTTCAAGTACAACACGGCGTGAGAGAACTATGTTCCCGCGGTCGCGGCTGAGCTTGAGGATCTTGAACTCCATCTCCTCGCCGAGATACCGGTCGAGGTTCTTCTGCGGACGGATGTCGATCTGCGAGCCCGGAAGAAATGCCGGAACGCCGACATCAACTTGGAGGCCGCCCTTCACCTTCTGAACGACTTTGCCTTTTACCGTTCCGCCGCGTCCGAAGAGATCTTCGAGACGGGTCCAAACTTTGAGCTGTTCCGCACGATCGCGGGAGAGGACTATCTCTCCTTCGTCGTTCTCGGGAGCGAGCATGAGAACCTCAACTTCATCGCCAACCGCGACGGTGAGTCCGCCTTCGGAGTTGAGGAACTGGTTCTTCGGAATATGGCCTTCGGATTTGAACCCGATATCGACGACGACATAGTCGCGTCCGATCTGCACGACCTTCCCTTGGAGCAGCTCTCCCGGGCGGGTGGCATCGAAATCATTTTTGAGGAGCTCTTCGAACTCGCCCTGATCTTTTTGATTCGGTGCGAAGTCGAGAACGCGAACGGAGCTGCCCGTGGGCTGCTGCGGAATTGTAGTGCTTGATTGTGTGTCCAAACGTGGATCCTAGTGCGGGGGCTGGTTGTTTACTCTTTGGAGGATCCGTTCGACCACCTCGTCAGCCGTAAGTTCCGAGGTATCGAGGAGTGTCGCATCCTCCGCTTTTACTGTTGGGGCGCAGGCACGTGTCTCGTCCCGCCTGTCCCGCTCTTCGATCTCGGCGGTGAGCTTTTCCAATGCACGCTCATCCGACTGATCGACCGAGTGGTCCGGTCCCCATTGGCGCAACTGCCGGTACCTTCGCAGCGCGCGAGTTTTTGCCGAAGCGGTCAGGAAGAATTTGAATTCTGCCTCGGGAAAAACAATCGTCCCGATATCCCGGCCTTCAACCACAACGGAGTGCTGTTTTGCAGCCGTGCGTTGAACCTCGTTTGCAAACTCGCGGACCCCCGGGTGGACTGCCACCCGGCTTGAGTTCCGGCTAACCTCGTCTCGCGTCAGTTCGGCCATCCGATCTGCACCGTCGAGAAGAAATCGCGTCTTGCCATCAGCACCCAACTCGAAGCTGAAACGGTTCCCGCCCGCCAATTTGACGAGCGCCGCTTCATCATCCAGGGCGACCTCCGCCTCGGCTGCCCTGAAGGCAATCGCGCGGTAAATCGCCCCTGAATTCAGGTGCATGAGGCCGAGTGACCTAGCAACTTCCCGGGCGACTGTCGACTTCCCCACCCCAGCTAACCCGTCAATCGCGACGATATATGGTGCGCGGCTCGGTTTCTCGCTCAAAATCGTTCTCTTTCGCCCTGTTAGAAGGTCCGAGCCAGCCGGGAGGAGGACCCTCCGCCCGCGGCCTGAGCCGGCGGACAATAAGCCACAACAGAGATCTCCACGATCGCTCCCATCGGAAGCTCGGCGACACCGACCGTTTGGCGCGCCGGCGGGAAGGCCGGAGACACCCATGTGCCGTAGAGCTCATTCACTGTTTTTCCATCCGCCATGTTCGTCAGGAAGATCGTGGTCATCACAATCTGTTCCGGTGAGGAACCTGCGCCGCGCAAAACTGCGTTCAGATTTTTTAACACCTGCGAAGTCTGCTCGCTGATCCCGCCTGAAACGAGCTGTCCGCCGCTCGGATCGAGCCCGATCTGGCCGGAACAGAACAGGAGCTCTCCGACCTTGACCGCTTTTGAGTAAGGGCCGATCGGCT
>CAYOAK010000123.1:0-10995 GCA_964401925.1 uncultured Bdellovibrionales bacterium
GGCGGCCTCGCCCGCTTGCCGGCTTAGGCATTCGAAGAGTGATCGCCTTGGGCTTCGTGCCGCTGCGGGCACTTGCAAGCGGGCGAGGCCGCCCGCGGTCCCAGTGAACTGTAAACGGCCGGTGCACCACCCAGAACAATCCCCCGTCGCTCGCGAACAACCGAGCCGGGAAGGAGCTTTCGAGAGAGCTCCGGGGGATAGAGCATTTTCTAATGCTTGGAGCAGGACGCCTGCTCCAAGACATTGAAAATAGCTCTAAAAACAGTTCTTTGCTTGCTTCGCGTGGGCGATTGCTCGTGCGCTCACTCCCCAGATCTGCAGAAGCCCTTCGGCGTCCTTGTGATCATAGGTTCCGAGGGCTTCCATCGATGCGTTCTCTTCAGAGTACAGACAGTGCGGCACATCCTTCGCCGATACGTAGTTTACTGAACCCTTGTAGAGGTCAACGGTGATCTCCCCGGTGATGAGCTTCGAAGCAGTTTCGATCGATGTCAGCGCCATCTGTGAAGCGAGATCGAAGAGGTGTCCCTGATAGATCTGCTTACCGATGAACTTCGACGTTTGATCGAAGAGCTCCCGAGCACGCCGATCAAGCGTGAGCTGGAGGAGATACTCGTAGCACTTCCCGAGCAACTCGATTCCGGGCTGCTCGTAGACTCCACGCGACTTGATGCCGACGAAGCGGTTCTCGACGACGTGTGTGCCGATTCCGACACCGTTCCGTCCACCGATTGCGTTCGCCTGCATGAATGCAGCGAGCGCATTTACCTTGGCTCCGTTGATCTCGACCGGACGGCCCTTCTCGAACCGCACAACAAACTTCTCTGATGCATCCGGCGCATCCTTCGGGAATTTGCCGAACTGCGGCGAGATTACCGAAGTCGGGGTCTCGAGCGATTCGAGAACTCCCGCTTCGTGCGTGAGCCCGAGCAGGTTCGCATCGGTCGAGTATGGACGTGACTTCGAAGCCTTTACAGGAATCCCTTGGGCTTCACAGAACTCGATCATCTGAAGTCGGCCCGGGAACTTGCTGAGAAAAGCTTGGTCTCTCCAAGGTGCATAGACCTGAATGTCCGGCGCGAGCATGTTGAAGCAGAGTTGGAAGCGAACCTGATCGTTTCCGCGTCCTGTTGCGCCGTGGCTGAAAATCGTGATTCCCCGCTTTCTCATCTCGGGAAGAATCGCTTGCACCTTCACATGCCGCGCGATCCCGGTCGTGTTCCAATAGCCGCCTTCATAGGCAGCTTGAGCTTGAATGATCTTCAGTCCGCCTTCGGCAAGCGCTTCGCGCCCATCGACCAGGACATAATCCGTCGCGCCTGAAGCGAGCATCCGCTTTTTGATGTCGTCGATATTCTCTTCGTCGGGTTGCAGAAGATCGACCGTAAAGCAGACGACCTTCACGCCATTGTCCGTCAGCCAACGGGTGACCGTGCAGCTATCGAGGCCGCCTGAGGCTGCAAATGCGATCGTCTTTCCTTTCAACTGCGTTACGTCCATTCCCTGTATCTCCTGGGGTAGCTCTTGAATCGGTTCCGGCCGGCAGAAGAGCCGGTGAATAATTATGCAGAGCTTCGCATAAAGTGTGTTGAATGCCGTACGTCCCCTGGAATTACAAGCCCGATCAGATAGTTTTTTAAGCATTGATTGACCGCAATGCATTATTCCCTGCATAAAATGCAAAGTGGCTATTCGCGCTTTTCCCCCGGTCGACTCTGCAGATGAATATGGGCTTCTCGCCGTCGGAGGCGATCTCGATGTTTCCTCGCTGCTCTTGGCTTATCAGAGCGGCATCTTTCCATGGCCGTTGACCGGCGAGCAGCGAGTCACCTGGTTCGCGCCGCCCGAGCGCGCTGTCCTTTTCACCGCTGAATTCGCACCTTCTCACTCGCTCGTCCGCTCCATGCGCCGGAAAAAATTCACGTTCTCTTTCGACACCTGTTTCGAGGAGGTGATCGGCCGCTGCGCCTCGCTCCGGAATCGGCCCCGCGAAAAAGGAACCTGGATCACCGCGGCCATCCAGGCAGCATACACCGATTTGCATCGGGCGGGGCATGCGCATTCGCTGGAGGTGTTCGACGGCGAAACTCTCGTTGGCGGACTCTATGGCGTTTCCATTGGGAAGTTCTTTGCCGGGGAATCGATGTTTCACGAAGTTTCCGATGCCTCGAAAGCAGCGCTCTGCATGCTCTGCAAGTATCTGAAGGAAGCCGGAGTGGAGTGGATTGACTGCCAGGTCACGAACCGCCACCTCGCCACGCTCGGCGTCCGGGAAATTCCCCGTGATGAGTATATGGAGATGCTTGTTCGAGCGGTGAGCCAGGAGCCCATCGAGTTCTCGACCAAGCGCCTTCGGGCCCTCAATGAGTGACCGGACCCTCGGTATGCGGCTTTGCAAAGAGTACGGACGAGCCAATAGAGACTGCGAGAAGAACCGCTATGACCGTCAGGCTCATCCCCGTTGAGACGTGGTAGACCTCCTGCCCGAGCATTTTCGCTCCGATGAAAATCAGCGCGCCGGACAATCCGTAACGAAGATAGCGCAGCCCCTCGAGCATCGAGGCCAGAAGGAAATAGAGAGCTCGCAGTCCAAGAATAGCGAATATATTCGAGGTGAAGACGATGAACGGGTCGGTCGTGATCGCGAAGATCGCCGGAATTGAGTCCATCGCAAAGACCAAATCAGTCGTCTCGACCGCTACCAGTACGAGCAGAAGCGGGGTGATCAGATACTTTCCGTCCTGCCTGACGATGAATCTCTTCCCCTCATAGCTTTCCGTTGCCGGGAGAAAGCGCTTCACCAAGCGCACAGCCCGATTCTTATCCGGGTCAATGTCCGCCGGGTCCTCTTTGATAAGCTTCCATCCCGTGTAGATAAGAAGTGCTCCGAGCAGATACGTAAGCCAATGGAACTTTTCGATCAGTATTGCGCCGCCCCAGATGAACGCACCTCGCATCACCACCGCGCCGACAATTCCGAAGAAGAGCACCCGGTGCTGCAGCACTCGCGGCACCGCGAAATACTTGAACAGCACGAGAAAGATGAAGATGTTGTCGACCGAGAGCGCTTTCTCGACAAGGTAGCCGGTCAGGAACTGCAGACCGGCTTCAGTTCCGAACTTGTAATAGACGAAGAGATTGAACAGCATCGCAATCCCGATCCACAGCAGCGAATAGAGAAGGGATGCTCGCACAGACATCGTCCGCGCACGGCGATTGAACACGCCAAGATCGAAGGCGAGCAGTGCTGTTACTAGAAGTAGAAAACCTGCCCAGAGAGCCGGAGTCCCAATCGATTGCACGGGCATTGGTCAAGATTACGCGTACCGCGACGATTCGCTGAAATAGATATTTTGGCAGCGTTACATCGTCTTTTCCGATATAGTCCGCGCCTCGAGGATCGCCACGATGGAATGGCTGAATTATCACCACCTTCTCTACTTCTGGGTTGTCGCCCGTGAGGGGAGCATCTCGCGTGCCTGCGAAGAGCTGCGTCTGGCTCAGCCGACGATTAGCGGGCAGCTGAAAGCGCTGGAGGAAAGCCTGGGCGAGCCGCTCTTCGAACGGAGAGGCAGAGGGCTCCAGCTCACTGAGGCTGGGCGCACGGTCTACCAGTATGCGGAGAAGATCTTCTCGCTCGGCCAGGAGCTTCAGGAAGCCATCCGCGGCTTCCCGAAGATCCAACCGCTGAACATCGGGATCGCAGATGTCTTTCCGAAGCATATCGCTTACCGATTGATCGAGCCGGTGCGGCTGCTCGAGTCGCAATACCGGCTGGTCTGCCGGGAAGGCCGGCCGGACCGGCTTTTCGCGGATCTCGCGATGCACAGTCTCGATGTGGTGCTTACCGATACCCCTTTCGACACGACATATCGCGTGAAAGCATTCTCCCACCTGCTGGGTGAATCGACCCTCTCCTTCTTTGGCAGTCCAAAGCTCGCGCTGCGCTACCGGAAAAACTTTCCGAAATCGCTCGATGCCGCACCGATGCTCCTTCCGTCCGATGAGAGCGCCGCCAGGCACATGCTCGATCAATGGTTCGACTCAGAGAAGCTAAAGCCGGTCATTCTCGGTGAATTCTCTGATAGTGCTCTGCTGCAGATCTTTGGAGATGCAGGTGAGGGGATGTTTCCGGCTCCGACCGTCTTGGAGAAGCTTCTGCGCGACCAATATGGAGTGCAGAAGATCGGCGAGGTCGAGAAGCTCAAGCAGCGCTTTTATCTGATTTCACCCGAGCGGAAAGTGAAGCACCCGGCGATTGCGAAGATGCTTGAACGAGCGCGAGCAAACTTTAGCTAGAACGGCCATCCAGGTCATCTGCCCTAGGCAGCTTGTGCCTCGGCTCACGCGGATAGCGCTGGAGAAGCTGAGCGATGATCGGCCGCGCGTGTGTCCGGCCGTTCTCGATGAAGATCGTGCCCGTCTCGCAGCCACATGCGACGGAACCAGCGATGAACAGCCCAGGAACATTCGTCTCAAAGGTTTCTTGATTGTAGCTCGGAAATCCCTGCACCGGCTCGACCTCGACCCCGATGCCCTTCAGTAAAGCCGTGTCGGGGCGGTAACCCGTGAGGAGAAATACAAATCGCGCAGGAACTTCCTGCCGTCCCTCCGGCCCTTCCACCAAGATCCGGTCTTCTGAGATCTGTGTAACACGGCTGCGAAACCTCGCCTTGATGCTGCCCGCCTTGATCCGGTTCTCAATGTCCGGACGAAGCCAGTACTTCAGTGACGGTTTAAAATCCGCGTCTCTATGCACAATCGTCACGTCAGCGCCGCAGCGATAGAGCTCAAGTGCAGCTTCGGTTGCAGAGGCGGCGCCACCGACAATAACGACCGGGATTCCCGAATATCGATACGCTTCGTCGTAGTAATGCGAGACGTGCGGAAGATCCTCTCCGGGGATTTCGAGCCGATTCGGTGTATCGAAGTAGCCGGTAGCAACGACGACCGAGCGAGCGTGAAAGTTTTCGCCCGTTGCTGCGTCGAGAGTGAAATGCTCCGTCGATCGGGAGATCCGCTGCACCGGAGTATACCTCCGAATCTCAAGCTCGTAGCAGGCAGCCACTTTCCGGTAATACTCGAGTGCCTCAACGCGGGTCGGACGCTGACGGGCAACGGGAAAAGGCAGACCACCAAGTTCAAGAAGCTCTGGAGTTGAGAAGAACGTCATATTCACCGGGTAGCGGCGAATGGTGTCCGTTACATTTCCCTTCTCGAGCAGAAGTGGGGAGAAACCGGCGGCTTTGGCCTCAATACCAACTGCCAGGCCGACCGGTCCGGCCCCGACAATCACCAGATCATGTATTTTGTCCTTCTGCGACACCCGCCGTCTATTCTACGTTACCCGTTGTAATTCAAGCGAAGCATGACCTCCGGGATAAAAGACTCATATTGGCGAAAGGCAGCGGAGATCGTCGGTCCCGCTCGCGTGCAGGATTTTCACCTCGTCGGGCAGAAGGACACGCGAGATGCGTTGGAAGCGTGGGTGCTGGCCGTTTCGACACCGTCGACCTCGCTTCTCGATGCCGGCTGCAACACCGGAGTCGAAGGCTACCGGCTATTCGAGAAGGGTTACATCGGCAGGTACACCGGTGCAGATAGCAACCCGAAGGCCCTGATGTATGCGTTGGAAAACCTCAGCAGCAAGCGCGCCGCGTTTTCGCTCACCGATCTCGATGCACTTGGATTCCGGGATCAGGAGTTCGATATCACAATCAATAAGGACGTCATCGAGCACCTTCCGTATTACGATGAAACGCTTAAGGAGCTCGCACGGGTCACAAAGCATGCACTAGCGTTGTCGACCTTCATCTCTCTTCACGAAGGCGATGATCTGATCAATCGGCATCCGGACGGCTACTATCTGAACGCATACAATCGGCAGCGACTCTACAATCTCTTCGGCACCTGCGGGTTTCGTTCTGCGGCGACGATCTTCAAGAACGCGACCGACGAGGTCATCGTCTTTGAACGGGCATAGCATGGTTTGATCCCTATGCCCGTTGCGGCATGGAGGGCATTGAGAGAGAGCCCAAAGTCATCGCTGCTGTTTCAGCCGGAACGAGCTTTTGGACGAGGGCATCCAATTTTTTGCTCAAGTCTTCAACATTCGACCGGTACACTTTGGCATTTCGTAGAGCAACGCTATGTCCGATCCCGCCCGAGCGCTGTGATGGGTCCGAAAAATATTCGCCGGGAAGAGCGTTACTCAACTGCTCATCTTTGATTCGGCCGCTGTCGAGCGCTTGGTTTAATTTCGCGAGTGAGCCGACGATCTTCTCTGCAACGGCAATGTCAGCATTTCGATCGCGGTCAAATCTTGTCGAGATACTCTGGTAAAGAGCGTTCGCAGCTCGGTCTGATATCACGCCGCGTTCAGCGAGTTTTAGCAGCTCATCACCGACTGACTGGGTGGCAGAGTTCAGCCGGGCTTGATCTTCCGGTGTCCGGGGAGGCTGAGGTACTGAGAGCTGGGTAGTCATAGTTTGAATCTCGATAAGCCATTCGTTATCGCGTAAAAGATACCGCAGTATCCTTTCTCTTTCCGCTTTTGCAGACGGGAGAAGGTTGGATCTGACCGGATCTGTTTCAACCGGCAGAGTTGCCTCGAAATATCAGGAACGGCCGGATGAGGTCATTGTCTCCAAACTTAGTCAGACGGCTTTTCATCGCAATTTCCCTATGCGCGATCTCTTCCTCACATTGCTACGCTGAGGAGCTGTGTGAATATTCCGGAACTTCTCTCCGCGAGGTCTACTCGGCCGAAGGCGGCCGGCCCAGGGTGAACCTCGTCGTGCGACTCGACAAGCTGATGCACAAAACCGACGGCAAGGTGTGCGGCGACCTGGGAAAGGAGAAGGTGATCCCGCTCTGGGACGATCAGAAGGGCAATGCAGAGCTCCGTTCGGCGAAGGCGGTTCGAGTGACCCTTTCAACGTATCGGACGAGTTGCGGATCCAAGAACCCAGGGATGTGTGAAGCCGAGGAGTGGCGCGTGCGGGTGGAGTAAAAGGGTTCGCGCATCGCGACGATGGGAGACGAGAATCATGACGCCAACTGCTCGACAAAACTACGACGACGTCGCATTCAACGTTCTCATCCGAGAATTCCATTTTTCATCGACGGAAGAGTCAGATGAGCTGATTAAGAAGCGTTTGCGCCGAACGAAGCTGGGCGCTTTCGATCGCGCTCGAATAGAAAGCCTTCGGAAGCTCAAGAATGATCTCTATGCCGAGGTCAGTAAGCAGGAGAAGTCCCGCTATTACATCGGACCTACTGGTAAACTCCGGCTTAAGACCGAGGTAGCGATGTCTGACTTCGATCTTCCCCGTCTGACGAAAGATATGCTCGGGAAACACCCGCGCGTTAGAAGGCGATCGGTAAAGTCCTTCGTGCCGTTTGCGGTGTTTTGCTACCACATGCTTTAGGGAAGTTCGTGCTGACCTCCTTCCACTACGACGAGCGGTGAGGCCGCTTTTCGCGGTGTTGGCGAGCGCGGGCGGGATAGCGAGAGTACATGAGGAGTTCTGCGATGAGCGGATCAAGCGCCGGAATGATCGTACTAAAATCCGTGGGGATTCTTGCGCTCGTGATCGGAGGCTTGCTGGGTATCGGGTGGGTCTTCGAGCTTCGTCGCCGAAAAGGCTGGGCGGCCGCCGGTTTCGACGAGTTTCTTCGTGCTGGAGCTCCGTTGAAGCATGAAAAATTTACCAGCGCCTTTACCAGAGCGCCATTCACGGACGAAGAGGTCAATGTCACCGTCGAGCGTGCATGCTTCCTCAATGTGACAGAAGGGAGGATCACCGCTTCCGATCCCGCGTTCGCGCACGATCACGACCCCTTCGATCAGAGTCTACCGCAAGGGTGCTTTCCCGTGGACGTGATTATCGGCCGCCGCAACGACGGCGATCAGCGCTGCATGGCAGTGCGCCTCAAGTTTACCGATCATCCGGAAGTTCGTCTTGAACCCGCATGGACCTCTGGTGCCAAAGAAGCCGCGATAAAGACAAAGTCATTTCCTTCTGTCGGCGTCGACACCGCCATGGCTGCGATTTTCTCGCCGTCGCTTTCGGCCTCTCTCGCGGAGAAGTCCCAGGAGCTCATGGGAAGGCTGCCGGATGGCAATCCCTACTTAAGCGAGAGTGCGAAGGATCTTTGGTTCTGCCTTGGCACCGAAAGCGAGGCTCAGGCGATTTTCACTTATAGCGGGCTCGGGGATGGTTCGTAAAGGATTGCTCCTTCGGTCACTTGCCGCATCCATGAATCGTTGATGGAACGAACCTGTGTACGCCGCGTCCCATTCGTCGGTGCTCCTACCGGCGTCTTCGATGCAACGGACGAAGGTGCCCGGACCCATCCGAAGCGCACGCTGGACAGCCTTCCGCGAGGAGTGGCCGAAGCGTTTTTGGATGTAAACGCTCGCAGCCTTCTCGCGCAGGAGGAAGCTTCCGTTCTCGCTTTTACCCTCGATGAGGAAGAACGGTTCGGCTGTCAGGTGATGCCGGTAGGTGCCGAGTTCTGACTCGCCCACAGCGCGAACTTGGTGGAGCAACTCCGGCGTGACAACAGCCGGACCGACAAACGTTCGAATATGTATTGTATCTTCGGACGGCCATGTTCCATCCTGCAGAGACTCTATTGAAATTCGTTTGACTGCTTCAATCCGTCCTTGCTTCCGGGTCGCATCAGTCACGTTCAAGCTGGTGAGCAGCTCCTGAACCGGTGACTGGCCGGTGCCAAAGAACCCGGCTAGCTCCGTTCGGCTAAACCAACCGGCGAGGTCCGAACAGCTGATCTCAATCGCATGTTGCTCGAACGGCGTAATCCAGTCGCTCGCGACACCGGCGGCGGGTTGCTCAGAATCGGCTCTCCGTGCGAGCCGCTTCGGAAGCGGCAGAGTGAGACCCAGATGAGCAAGGACTTCCTTCTCGTCGAGCTGTGGGAACAGCACCGTTCGAATCATTCCTTCATCCCAATTGAAGATCTCTTTGCAGAGATGCGCCAGCAGAAGCTCTTTACTCTCCCAAGTTGAGCCTCGAACCCGGAATGGTGTCAGGTACCGAACGGTCTTCGCGGCCTCTGCCCACTGTTCTCGGGATATTCCCGCAGTCGCCAGTTGCCGTGGCACCGTATTTCTGTGCATTCCGAAGAAGGAAGCCAGCTCTTCGAGCTCAAAAGCGCCTTTGTATTTACGAACGAACGCGTAGAAGAGCTCCAGCTTGCCTTTGACCTCGAGAGGCCGGCTGATCGCTAGTTCGACCTGTTCGAGAGTTGCTCCCTCGATCAGCTGTTGATCAAACGCGAGCTGTGCGCCGTAGCCATAAACTCTGGCCCACAGCTTCAGATAGATGATGTCCACAAGCTCGACTCCATCGAGCTGCGCGGACTCTCTGCTCGCTTCGAACAAAGCATTTTGGCGTTCGCGATGTTGATCCAATGACAGAGAACGACCCTGCACCGCCGCTGCCCGAGCGTACTCGAGGAAGTAGCGGTGATGTGCAGATTGCTCGTACACCTCTTTCCATTTGCGAGTTCTCCGCTCAGCATCAATGATGCACCGGCGAACCGCCGTATGCGAGACACCGATCGCTTCACCGAGCGTCACAAGGGGAAGCTGACCGAAGCGCTTCTCGACGAACACCAAAATCGCTTTCTCTGTAAGCACCGGCAGGCTGTTGGACATGCGGTCCTCCGGTGAGTTGAAGGCAAACGGTTCCGTGCGGTACCGCTCATAGGAGACTGGGTCCGTGTAAGGAAGAACTCCGAGATTGATCAACTTTTCGGAGGTCATGTCGGCGAAGGTCGAGAAAAATCCCCGTACGAGGATAATGTCTTCAACCGGCCAGGCACCTTCTTCGGGGAGCTCGGCGCAGAGATAGCTGATGAACTGCTTCCGGCCGAGATCGAGGATCTCCGCCGTGAGCGTGAACATCTCGCCGATCCGGTTCAAGGGCATCTTGCTCACATTAAAGAAGCTCTTCAGCTCAGTTGTTGTGAACCACCCTTTGAAATGTGCGAACGTCAGCTCGACAGCGCGCTCTTCAGCCGCCGTGAGTGGGAGACCCACGCACTCGGCCCGATCTAAATTGATCCTTCTGAAGGGAAGAGTCAGACCGAGATGGTATTCCACATCGCTCAACTGTCGCGAGCGGAATAGCGCGCTCCAGAGGGTTTTTGCATTCCAACCGAAAACACGGTGACAGATGTGGAGAAGAAGAATCTCGACGACCTTCCACCGTGCATCTTCAATGGCGATAACGTGTGCGGGCTCGTCTTCGACATCACGAAAGAGTTCGGTGAAGTCCGACGTATCCCTTGCGGGCGTCACAGGATCATCTGCGATTTCCGCGGTAACGACTGCTTCCTGGAGAGGTTGACTCTCGGGCTGCGCATCGACTTCTCCATCAATGATCGGCTTAGGCTCGCTACCTGATTCCTGATCAAAGCCGTCAACGGATGGATCAGCGGTTTCTACCTCTGTTTCAAGAAGTTCCGCAGTTTCCTGCAAAACAATCTCTCCACCGATCAATGCGGAGTCATCCGGCGGTTCTACACTGGCAGATGCAGCCGCCACGGAATCGGCATCATTTGCCGCGGGTGCTTCGAGCAAAGGCACTGGCACTGCTTGTTGGCTGGCTCCAGCGTCCTCATCCTCAACGTGGTCCAATTCGGCGGGCTCGGCGAGCGACTCAATTATGGAAGCAGGGAAGGCCGCCGATCGAGGCACCTGGACACCCACGGCTCTCAGAAATGGCCGCACGACTTCCGGCAGCACCCGCCAGAAGTTTGCCTGCTCTTCGAGGGTAAACTTATCGCGAACGATCCCACAGTTTTCCTGCAGTCGTGTCGCATCACCTTCAGAGAGGGGCAGCCGTAGGCTCGCCTCCGTCTTAGGTTGTCCGAACCGCTCGATAGGCAGCGAAACGCTGCAGAGAAAATCCGCCAGCCATGGATCCGGTCGATCTTGGTTGCTGCAATGACGAACGGCGTGCG
>CAYOAK010000124.1:0-10970 GCA_964401925.1 uncultured Bdellovibrionales bacterium
GCCATTCATTCGCTTTTGCCCGCCTTCGGCAACCGAATCTTCCGAATCTCCCCGGGTGACAGCTCGCCAAGAGCGTAACGTCCGAATCGAATGCGGGCCAACCGAACGACCGGATGCCCTGCCGCCAGTAGCAGCTTCTTCACGAAGTGCTTGCTTCCTTCTGCGACCGTCACCCTGATCAGAGACTGCTCCTCTTCGGGAATACCGATCAGCGCCTCAAGCGACTTCGAGCCGGAGAGGCGCTCCG
Source organism: uncultured Bdellovibrionales bacterium (assembly GCA_964401925.1). Taxonomy (GTDB): domain Bacteria; phylum Bdellovibrionota_C; class UBA2361; order SZUA-149; family JADYYL01; genus CAYOAK01. The sequence continues at coordinate 248 of CAYOAK010000124.1, forward strand.
CCCAAAGAGCCTTCAGTAACTGACCTTCAATCGCAATTCCGTGCTTCAGAAATCCAAGACTCCGGTCGGTCACAATGCCTTTGACCCGAGCGACGTATTCGCGCTCGATTCCGTAGCGTGGATGCAGGAGCGCTTCTGCGAAATCTCCGTCATTCGTCAGGAGCAACAATCCGCAGACGTCATTATCTAATCTGCCGACAGGAAAAACGCGCGAGGGCATCTTCCTCACGAAATCCGCGATGCAGCGGCGTCCCTGCGGGTCGTTCATCGTGGTGATCACGCCGCGCGGCTTATGGAATAAATAGAGCTCGCGCCCTTTCCGAATGGCCTTCTTTCCATCAACGGCAATCTCTACTTCGCGTGAGAATTTCGATGCGAGATCGGTTATCCGTTTACCGTCAACATGCACACGCCCTGTCCGGACGAGCTGTTCGACATCACGGCGCGACCCGAAGCCGAGCTCACTGAGCAGCTTGTTGATCCGGATCTGATTCCCGTCCGCTGAGCTGCCCTTCGGCGATTTGCCCCTCGATGGTCGTGGCCGAGAGGTTTTCGTCCTCTGAGGGCGGCTCGCCCGGCTCTGCGTCGAGCTCTCTGAGCTCCGGGATGGTCGGGAGCTCGGTGAGGTCGTTGAGCCCGAACCGCTCGAGGAAGGTTTCCGTCGTCGCATAGAGAGCCGGCTTTCCGATATCTTCGTCGCGGCCAATCGTGCGAATCACGCGCGCGTCGAGAAGTGTTTTCAAAGTTGGCAGGGCATCGACCCCGCGAATCGCCTCGATCTCAGCCCGCTGAATGGGCTGCTTGTAGGCGATGACCGCAAGTGTTTCCGCCGCGGCCCGGCTCAGGCGCTTTGCCTTCGGTGGAATCATCTCACGGATCGCAGCGGCCGCTCCGGGTGCTGTTCGAAACTGATAGCCGCCTTGAACCTGGGAGAGCGAAAATCCGTGGATCTCGTCCTTATAAAGCGAGGCGAGATTGTCGATCGCCGCTTCTACTGTCCCCTTCTTCTCCTTCACTGCCTTCGCGATCGTGTTCAGGGCGACCGGCTTTCCTGCAGCAAGGAGCACCGCCGAGATCCGCGCGCCAAGCGGCAGCTCTTCGGCTTGCGGCGATAACTCCTCCGCATCTGTGTTTTCAGGCTCCACTTATACTGCCTCCTGCAATTCTGCTTCGGATGATTCGCCGCCTTTCGAATCGGCTCCCTTTGATTCGGACCCTTTTGATTCAGACCCTTTTGATTCAGAACGGTATGCCGCGAGGTCGATCACCTTGTCGGATTGATCGAACTCGGATTCCAAAATTTTGCCTTGAGCATTCGCATATTGAACAGAGAATCCGTGCTCCTCATCGTGGGCGGTGACGATCCCCCGCCGGACAAGTTCGAGGGTAGCGATGAATGCTCCGGTAAGCTTCGCTCTCGACGAGCTCTTTTCGTCCACGCCGCGGACGAGATCGATGAAGCTCTCCCTCCGGCCTTTCGAAAGATTCAGCCGATCAACCAGATGCACCATGTATTTCACGACCCGAATCGGTTCGAGCCGGATGCGAAAAGTCTTCGTCAGATCTCCGATGCGCTTCAGCATCGAGTAGAAGAGCTGTCCAAGCTGCAGACCTTCGCCGCAAATCTCCGGCGAATCATCTTCGTCCTCGACCTCGGCCGGCTGGCGTTTCGCAGCAAATACATCCAGCCCGAGCTGAGGAGTCGCTCGAAGCAGCACGGCCCGAGCTTTCGTCGCGCGGTAGGCTATCAGACGCTCGCGCAGCTCGGAGAAAAACCGGGGGTCGAACTGCTCGCCCAGAGGCATACCGTTCTCGGACTCGGTTCGTACCGGAAGCAGAGCCTCCGACTTCATCGCGGCCAACGTAGCGGCGATGACGAGGTATTCCCCAGCACGATCCAAGTCGAGCTCGGCTACCTGGCTGATGATGGCTAGATATTGGTTGCAGATGTCGCAAAGGTCGACGTTCTCGATGTCGACTTCGCGCTGATCCACGAGGTGCAGGAGTAAGTCCATCGGGCCGGAGAAGAACTCCAGCTTAACCGCAAACTCCTCTCCGTCCGGGGATCCGGCGCCGTATGTCGGTAGACCTTCTTGCACCGTAGGATTGTAGAGGTGATACCCTCTTCCTTCAAGCCACTTACAGTGGAGAGGAGAGGAAAAAAGGGGGTCGTAAGAAGAAATATCCGCCCTAGTAGTGTTCTGGGAGTGCGGTTAGCTCTGCTAACAGAGCAGCCGATCGTCCTTCGTAGCAGGTGTCAGGCCGGCCGCACCCTGAACAGCGGACATGAGAATCTGCTGTGCATCGTCGCGGATCATCGAGGAAAGTCCGTTGATCACCTTCACGGCGCGGGCGACTTCTTCCCAGCGGGCGGCTTCGATATGTCCGCGCAACTCTTGTGCGAGATCACGTTGCTTCGAAACGATGTCGGAATACTGATTGAGGCGCTCAAGGACGTCCGCAGGGACTCCCGGCTTCACCGAAAGATTGTCCTTCGTTACAGAAATTGAGCGCTCGAGCTCATCAAACGAAGAGAGAAGTTTATCAACCAGTGGATTAGACATAACGCCTTTTACTACCTGCACTGTTATCCGGGCGAAACCGCGAACCGCTTCATATTTACCAGCCCGTTTCTGCGGGAACGTGTAACTAGGCGAATTCCCTATCGAAGCAGCGGCCCGATCCCCATGGCAGTGCGCACTTTATCCAGCGTTTCCAGCGAACGCGGGCGAAGCCTGTTTCCGCCATCACGGAGGATATCCCGTAGGTCGTCCGGCTTCTGCATCAGTGCTTCGTAGCGGTCGCGCATCGGGGCAACGGTTCGCTCGACAACTTTGAACAGCTCTTCTTTCGCATGGCCGTAGCCCATTCCACCCGCAACATAGCGCTCACGCAGTGCTGTCGTCTCAGCCGGCCCGGCCAGCAACTGGTAAAGCTTGAAGACATTACAGGTTGCCGGATCCTTTGGCTCATCCACCCCCTTCGAGTCGGTAACGATCCGCATCACCTTCTGCTTGATGGACTTCGAGCTTTCGAAAAGGCCGATATAGTTATCGTAGCTCTTCGACATCTTCCTTCCATCAAGGCCGACAACAGTCGCCGTCTCTTCGGCGATCAGCGGCTTCGGCACCGGGAAGATCGTGCCGAAGAGCTGATTGAACTTCTCGGCAATCTCGCGCGCCATCTCGAGATGCTGCTTCTGATCGGCGCCGACGGGAACCATAGTGGCGCGGGGCAACAGAATATCTGCGGCCATCAAGATCGGATAGAAGAGCAATCCCGAATTCGGCGCCTCCCCGCGCGCTCGTGCGTCCTTAACTGCATGTGCGCGCTCGAGAAGCCCCAGAGGAAACTGTGTCGTCAGATACCAGGTCAGCTCAGTCACCTCGGGGATATCCGATTGCCGGAAGACGATCGTTCGGCTCGTATCAATCCCAGTGGCGACATACGCAGCTGTCAGCGAGAGGGTGTTCTTCTCAAGCTCTTCCGCCGAGCGAAACGAGGTTAACGCATGGAGATCGACGAGACAGACGACTGTCGGGTGCTTCTCCTGAAGCTCAACAAACCGCTTCATCGCGCCCAGGTAGTTCCCGACATGCACCATCGCGCCCGAAGGCTGGACGCCAGAAAAGACTAACTCACTCATGCCGAAACCTGTCTCCGGTATTCAAAAAGAAAAACTGCTGCTGCCTGAGCGACGTTCAGCGAGTCGAGCTTCCCGTAGAGGGGCAGCGAAACGAGAAAATCACACTGCCGCCGGGTCAGTTCGCGCATCCCCTCGCCCTCCGAACCGAGGACGATTGCGCATCTCTTCGGGAACTCAAACTTCACAAGCGATTCAGCGGCTTCGCCGGCGGTGCCGACTGTCCAATAGCCGCGCTGCTTCAGTTCATCAAATGTCCGCTGCAGGTTCGTTACCCGGACGACTGTCACGAGCTCCGAGGCCCCGGCGCTCGCCTTCCGGGCCGCGCCGCTCAAGGGAGCCGAGCGGCGCTCGGTGGTGATCACCCCGCCGGCCCCCGCAGCCTCCGCCACCCGGAGGAGTGAGCCGAAATTCTGAGGGTCGACCACCTCATCGAGGATCAAGAGCAGCTCAGGCTCCCGATCCAGAAGCTCACCGAGCGGCACTTCGGCGAGCGGTGCGAGCTCAAAGACTACCCCCTGATGGTGCAGACCGGGAACGAGCTCGTCGAGCTTAGCCCGCGAGACACGATGAACTTCAAGTGACCCAAGCTCTCTCAGCCGTGAGTCGTATTCGACGAGCCCCTGCAGGAGGTAAAGCCGCCGTAAACGCTGCGGCCCGTACGCGAGCACGGTCTCGAGGAGATTTCTCCCTCCAACCAGCTCCGAAGCCGCCTCCTCGTGTGTTTTCCGTCTTGTGGAAATAAGACTTCCGATGAAAATAGTCGCTGCATGGTTATACAGTGCCCGGAGTGCGGCACCAAATTTTCTGTAGAATCTGATGAGCTGGATGGCGCGCGCTCAGTATCCGCTGCGAACCCGATCTTCCACTGCTCCAGGTGTAATCATCTTTTTGATCTCCGAGGAAAGAGAAAGCCCCTGGCCCGCGAAAGCTTGCCGGATAGGGTGCCGGACGGGGCGACCGAGTCTCCGGCAGCTGAGAGTGAGGAATTGGCCGTGAATACGAAGAACCCATCAAAAGATTCGAAGCAGCTTGAGCTGCTCTCCGGGGAGAGCGCCGAAGGAACGGGATCATACGAGTGGAACCGCAAATCCTCGCTGCTTGCCGACGATGACGACAGCCGCCTCCCGCTGATTACTGCCGAGTGGCCCGACAGACCGGACCGCGAGATGGAGGTGAACCTCGGAGAGATCGCGAGAAAGACTACCCCGTATTCCCGGACCTTGGTCGATGGTCCGCCGGAGACTCGGCATGAGTTCGAGCCTGTTGAATCACTCCCGCAGCCGAAGCCGTTCGTCCCGGCGACGACGGTTTCAACCTCGAGCCTTCCGGCAGCCCCTCTCGCCAACGAGTATTCCCTGGCCGATCAGTTTCCAAGTCAGATTTCGGTTCCAAGTCAGATTTCGCCGCAGCGAGTTCCAACCTCTTTGGCGATGGACCCCATCACCGAACGGAGCGCTCCCGCAAGGGAGACGGCGAAAGAGGTGACCATGGACATTCCACCGACATTTCTTCGCACCCCGAGCTCCTCGCGGCCTGATAGCGCACCCAAGCGCACGATTCCTCCGATTGAAACCCAATCGAATGCCCGCCAGATTCCCGGCGGAACTATCCTGCATTTTCCGCCAAACAGCAGGATTCTCTCCGACCTGCCGGCAGCTGCGCGCATCGCCATGCCGGCGATGCCGACGCGCACTGAGGCGATCAGCTGGACGAAATCCCTCGGGACGGGGTTAGCCGGTCCGCTTGCGATGCTCGTCCTGTTTTGGGCGATCGCCTGGTACGGCACCGGGTTGACTGCTCCATTGATGAGCATTGCCAGCAGCGGATTGCCTCGTGTTTCTCCGGACGGGATCGAGATTCAAGCGCCGCGCTCCTCTGTTAAGGTCTTGAACGACGGACAGAAGGTCGTCGAAGTCTTGGGCAATGTCGTAAATGCGACGCCGAAAACCTTCAAGAATGTGTTCGTCGTAGTTCGCGCCTTCAACGATAAGAATCAGAAACTCGGCGAGCAGATAGTCCCCGCGGTTAATGGCCTTCAGAACGTCGATGCCGTGGGCACGCTGCGTTCGGATATGGTTCAACGCCTACAGCTGGAGGCGGGCGTCTCAAAACCGCTCAAGCCGACTCAAGCGATACCGTTCCGGGCTGTGCTGTTGGCGGACGGCGAGGTTCCGAGCTACTTTGACGCGAGAGTCTATAGCGTCGAGCGCTCTCAGAGCTGATCGGCCGTTCGCGGTCGTGGGAGCATTCTGGGCATCTCTTCGCAATTTCAGACTGTTGCCGTGAACGCTTACTCGTTTGAGCTCCATGACCCGAATGACCTTCGCCCGGCTCGTCGTTATCCGAACGCCGGACGATGATTCGAACAGCAAACTGATTGTCGCCCTGTGCATCTCGATGATGCTCCATACCCTGTTCCTGCTCGTCATACCTGCGATGGAGGAGCGGTTTGAGCCGGAGGAGCAGCTGATCGAAGTGACGCTGCGTCAGGAACCGAAGCTTCAGACCCCGGTTGCTCCGAAAGTCAAAGAGCAGATCGTCTCTCCACCGGCGCTCCCGCCGGTAAAAGCCCCCCCTGACACAAATCTCAAGAGCGAGATCAATGCGAAGACGGAGCGGGAGCAATTGAAACGCGGAGAGACTCCAAACGCGAAAACTCCACCGCCCCAGCCGAAGTCTCAACCCAAAGCGCAGCAACCAAAGGAGCAGCCGACAGCGGCTGAAAAAGCGCGGGACCTTTCGCATGCCAAGCTCACGCTCAACGACGATGCGCTAGCCGCGCTCGCCGCGAAGCCTTCCCAGCAGCCAAGCACATCGAAGGTGACGGCTCTGCGACAGCTCTCGGATTACAGTCCGTTCTCGAGGCAATCGTTCACTCCGCAGAATATCCTCCGCGGAGGCACACCGGATTTCCTGCCGAAGATTCCCGACGGGGAAATAACACTGCTCAATACGAAGGCCGATCTTTTCGCGGTATTCGTCCGCCGGGTTGCTTCCCAGGTCTTCGGCAAGGTGCGCCAATTTCAGTGGCAGAGCATTCCCGCCGGCGAGGTCCGGAAGATCGACGATTTTGTAACGGTCGAGGCGATCATGTCTCCGGCCGGAAAGCTTCTCGGAGTGAAGCTCCTCGATGGGAGCGGAAGTGCGCCGTTTGATCGGATGATTGTCCGGAGCGCGGAGGAAGGTGTCTCCGATCTGAATCCGCCGCCGGGCGCTGTCAGCGATGATGGCAACATCCACTTTGTCTTCCGCTCGCGCTGCTGGACCCGTCCTGCGATGGGACGCCTGCCTGAGAGCCGCTGGCTTCTCCTCGCCACTGGCTTGTTGTAGCGTCCTCCCGAAGGAATGTTCGCCGGACCGGGATCAAGGCTGCTTGTGACACACCAGAATTACGAAAATCATGTCCGGATTCACAAGCCGTTCCATCTCTATTTTAACGGCATCCTCTTCCTGACGCTGCTGGGGGCATTCGTAAATTATTACACCTCGCTCGGTGATCATCAGCGGATGTATAGCGCGTCACTAATTGTCGTGCTCTGCTTTCTGATGTTCCAGCTCGCCTATTTCGCGAGGATGTATGCTGTGCGAGTTCAGGATCGCGCAATTCGTGCGGAGGAGAATCTTCGCTACTTTACTTTGACCGGGAAGCTCCTGCCGCCTCAACTTGGCGTAAAACAGATCGTTGCGCTGCGCTTTGCTCCGGATTCGGAGTTTCCCGGCCTCGTCGAGCGCACGGTGAATGAACAGCTCTCCCCGCTGCAGATTAAGCGGGAGATAAAAAACTGGCGCCCGGACGAAGCGCGCGTTTAGGACCTGGCGAGCCCGGCTCTCATCAACTCTTAATCCTCGATTGATTGCAATGTAACGGTTGCCCGGCATACGTTCGCCGAAGCTCTCTTTCCTTCTGCTCGGGTACGAACACCGATAATTCAGAGCGATCTCTTCGAGATCGCGAAAGTTGGTTCATATGCTTCCGCAAACTTTGCGGCCGGTTTTCAGACATTTTGTGGCGGTTGACCTTGGCTGGAGATCCGACATCCCGGCGGCTCGACGCATCCTCAGTGACGGCGGATACGCTATCCTCAACGGCATCCTGCCGGAGTCGCAGCTACAGTTCCGATTTCCCTCAAAGCGGATCGCCGACGAATCCCTCTCCTCGGCAGACTCTGTCGAGATGACGCTCTATGACAGTGGAGCGCTCTCGATTGCTTGGACGTTTGAATCCGATCGGGATCTTTCTCTCGAAGAGATTGCAAGAGCCGTCAACGCCCTCGGACGGCATCAGTCAATTCTCGATCAGGTCCGATCCCTCGGCGAGGCAGTCTCCACCCTTCTTCACTCCACGCTTCAGGAGGTGCAGCTTCGGGCCGAGGTCGAAGACCATACGGTTGTCTGGCTGCCGCTCGGCGAGAAGTCGATCGAATCGATTCTTTCCTCGGAGAGTCCGTGGATTGCGCAGATTCTCTCGACGGAGGAATTCGAGCTGGCCCCCAGCGCCGTAGAGCGAATGCTCCGAACGAGGTTTGCGTTTTCGAAGCACGATCTCACCATCTGCGCCTGGGCGGCGAGTGTGATCCTTGTCGAGGGCACGGACGCCGTTGTTGCGGACTGGCTTGCGAGGGCGACCGCTATTCTTGAACTGGTGAATGCGCAGATTCTTGAGCTCGATACGCTTGAGGCAGAGCTCGAGGCGCTCACTGAGCGTTCGGAGCAGGTGCTGGATCGCAGCACGGTCTCGGATCGGGAGATGCGTGAGCTTGCCTGGTCGGCGAATCAGCTTGTGGCGCTGCACTTGAAAGTTCGAAGCGGCCTCGAGCTGCTCGACATCGAGATGCTCGGACTGTTTCATGAGCAGGTCGTCGAGCGCTTCCGGTTTGCGCACAGGATGGAGACGATCGAATCGCTCAAGGCGCAACTCGATCGGATCTTCGATTGGAGCGAGGCGGCGAAAAACCACGCTGAAGGCACGAAACAATACCGGACCATGCACCGTGTCGAAGTCGCGGTAATGCTGCTCGTGGCTGTCGAGGTTGCCTTCACCATCCACGAGCATTGGCCGGCCATTCGAGGCTTCATCTTTTCGGTGATGTCCGCGGCCGGAAAAGGTTGAATGAAGAGCGATCGAGAAAAGGAGCCGCTTGTCTCCTGCTCAACCCGCATCTTTTCTGAACCGGTGTTTGTCCGAGCGCTCTTAGCCGAAGGCGACCAGCTGCTCGTTGTCGAGCCTGTCGATCGAGAACTTCCGGAAGAGATAGTCGTTGAAGATCTCTTCGGCCGTCGGAAGCACAAACCCGCCGTGCACATCGCGCGCGACAACGTCACGCAGACGGTGCACGTTATGCCCGCAAGTGTAGGTGTTGTACTTCATGAAGTGGAAGCAGATACACATCTTCTCGGTAACCGGCAGCTTCTCGCCGGTCGGTGTCGTTCCGACCGCGGCGTAAGCCTTATGATAGGCGCACTTCTGCTCCTTATCGAGGATGTATCCGAGAGCCGCACAGTTCGGCTTTACGTTCGAGCTCATGGAAGGGCTCGATTTCAACATCCGCATCGGATATCCCGTCGGCGACGTCATATTGACGACAATGTCTTCTTCTCTCGCCTTGAGATAAATCTGCTTGATGTGCGGAGGAAGCCCGCACTCATTGGCGATCGTGAAACGAGTCGCAACTTGAATCCCGCTCGCTCCAAGATCGATCATGCGAAGCGCATCACCGCCGTTGAAAACGCCGCCGGCAGCGATCACCGGAATATTTTGTCCCGTCTCGTCCAAGTACTGACGAACCTCGGTGACGATCTGACTGAGCGAGTAGTTCTTCCAGTCTTCGCCGAAGCCCAGGTGGCCACCTGCGAGAGGGCCCTCCACGATGATGTAATCCGGCAGCCGGTTTACCCGTGACGCGCTGCGCATGAAGATTGCGAGCGCGCGTGCCGAGGAAACGATGATTCCAAACGCCACGTCGCGAAATCTCGGATGATCCTCGATCAGCTTTAAAGTTCCGTTGTGCAATCCGGCCGACAGGGTGACGCCGTCGACACCGCCATCGAGCGCACCGCGCAAACGCGCGCGCAGAGTCTCGTTGGGATTCCCCATTCCGAGCTTCTCCATGACATTGACGAAGATCGCGCCGGGGCCGGTCTTCTTCTGCATCACCGAGCTGACATAGCGCTTGGACGCATCATAGACGACTTCCGGATCCCACTGCGCACCTGGTGCGCCTTCAGTGGTGATTTCGCCCTTGAATGCTTTGGCTTTCGTCGCCTGAAATCTTGTGCCGTCCCGCTTGTCCGACACGTAAGGCGACATTGCATCTGAGATGTGTCCAATCCCGCCGAGGCGGCCGACCTCGAGCGCGAGCTCCGCTGTGGAGATGTCGACACCCATTCCGCCCTGCATCAGAGGCAGGTAGTCCTTGCCAGAAAGTGTGAGCCGCGAGCTATCGGCGTAGCGCACCGAGGCGTTCGTCCCGGACTCCAGCGCGGCAGGATCGAGATAAGAGGTCGGTGTCATGAGGTTTTGTCGCCCGCCTTTCCGGATACGGGAACTACCAGAACTGCACATTTGGCTAGTTGAATCACTTTGTTCGTAACACTCCCCAGAAAAAGCCTCTCAATTCCGCTCCGGCCATGCTTCGTCATGACCAGCAGCGTAACAGCATGAGCATCGGCGAAGTGAAGAATCTCCTCATACGTCGCACCATCCGCCCGGACAACCGCCGTACTCACGTCGCCGGTCGGAAAATACTCAGCGGCAACTGCTGCCAACCGTTGCCGCGCTCGCTCCTCGATCTGAGCAACGACCGGCTCGATATCGATCCACGGGGAGGAGAATTCCACCGGCATCACGGCCAGGGCGGAAGCCTCAACCACATGGAGCAGGGTAACCTTTGCGCCCCTTAGCTCCTGCTCGATTCGCGCGATCGGAAGTGCGAGCAGCGACTCGTCAGAGAGATCCGTCGAGACCAGAATGTGCTGACTTTGGTTGTTCAAATAGCTCGCTGGTGACTCAAACGGGACCGTACCATTCTCTTTTTACGCCCGGCGGGCACCCCCACCGGCCCTGCATCGTGCCGGCGC
>CAYOAK010000125.1:0-9875 GCA_964401925.1 uncultured Bdellovibrionales bacterium
CGGGCCGGGCTCTCGGGCAACAGCTCGTCGAGATGGGCTACGGCGAGGTGCGCGCGAGCCGGATCGGAAAGGTCATTGAGCTTGACCTTGATATCGGCGACCCGAAGACTGTGCACGACCGGCTGACAAAGATGATGAAGGAGATCCTTTCGAATCCGGTAATCGAAGATTGCTCCTATCAGATTGAAGAGTAATGGCGCGCGTCGTCATCATTGAGTTTCCTGGATCCTCCGCCGAAGAGGTCGCGCTTGCCTACTCTCGCGTGCTGAAAGTCGAGGCGCAGGTCGTTTGGCACGACACCGAATCGCTTCCGGGCGCGAGCTTGCTTGTTATCCCGGGCGGGTTCTCATTTTGCGATTACCTCCGGCCCGGCGCCCTCGCAAAAGCTTCACCCATTGCGCCGGCGATTCGCCGCTTCAGCAGGAGCGGAAGGGTGCTCGGAATCGGAAACGGCTTTCAGATTCTGACCGAGCTGGCGATTCTACCGGGTGCGTTCCTGCCGAATGCCGAAGCGAAATTTCTTGCGGCAGAAGTTTCCCTCACAAGCCGGAAAAGCTGCTCGCAGCTCTTTCCTCTGGCGGACAAGCTCTTCCGCTTGCCCCTCGCCTGCGAGTCGGGAAGGTATCAGATTGATTCGCGGAGCTTCGCAGACCTTGAGCGGTCGGAGCAGATTGCTTTTCAGTATGCAAACGAGGATGGAGCCACTGCTACTGAGCCGCCGACCGGCTCGATCGGCTCGATTGCGGGTGTCTCAAATCAGCAGGGGAATGTTCTGGGTGTGATGTTTCATCCGGAACGGTGCGTCGAAACAGACTTCGGCGGCGAACAAGGGAGAGAGATTCTCCTCGCTGCACTCGGCTCATGAAATGGATCTCTCCCACGCAGGTTCTCGGGATCTGCGTGGTATTGGCGCTCGCACTTCGTCCAGGCGGGGTCGCCGGGGATCCCGGGGTGGGATGGCATCTCGCTTCCGGCCAGTGGATGCTTGCCCAGCACGCAATCTCGCAGACCGATCCGTTTTTATTTCCGGCGGTCGCCGGGCCGTGGATTCACAATCAGTGGTTGAGCGACTGCTTCTTCGCACTTCTGTTTCGCGCGGGCGGTTGGCCGATGCTGGAGCTGCTAACGATCGCCATCGGCTGGGTGATCTGTCTCCAGATACTCCCCTCGCTCTTGCAGGAGAACGGAGTGCCGGAGCCGATCCGGATGGTCGCGGTCCTTGTGACGATGTTGCTCTTCGCCATTCAATGGTTCCTTCGCCCCGTCATTTTTTCGTTTCTGCTGTTCGCTATCTGCTTTCGGGTGCTGAACGCAAAACACCGTTGGCCGGGACCGATGAATCTGGTTCCGCTGCTGTTTCTTGTCTGGGCAAACCTGCATCCGGGATTTGTGATCGGGCTCTCGCTGTTCTTCATTCGGGGATTTGTTGAGCTTACCGAGCGTCGCCTCCGCGATGCTTCCGTAACAGCGGGCCTGTTCGCTGCCTCGCTGCTCGCAACCTTGGTCAACCCGTACGGCTGGGAACTTCACCGTCAGATGCTGGAGCTGAGCCGAAACCGGTATTTTCAGAATCTCAACTCGGAATGGCTCTCGCCCGATCTCGCACAGACCATCTTTCTCCCGTATTTTATTGTGGCAGCCGCGGTGATCGGCACGCTCCTGTTCATCCGAAGGAAAGGGCTGCTCTATGAGAAGGTGACCGTCGCATTCCTTCTGACGCTGTCGTTCATTAGCGCACGCTATATTCCGTTTCTCGCGGTCCCTGCGGGGGTCTGGCTCGGCAGCGCAGCGTGCTCGCTCTTCCATCCAAAGACTCTCGTTCGATTCTCCCGGCTCTACACGCTTGATTCGGAGATCCCCGTCTCGGCGCTTGTCTTGTCCGGAATCGCTGTCTTCGTCATTCTGACGGGAGGGTTCCCGGGACGGGCAGCGGAGGATTCGGCGATCGAGGCAGCACATCGATCCGGAATAAAGCCGCTGCTCTCAGCTTGCTGGCAGCATGGTGCAACCCGGGTTTTCGCAACACCGGATCTCGGCGGCGCGATCACCTTCTATGGAGAGGGAAAATTAAAGCCGTTCATCGACGATCGAAATGAGCTCGCTGGCGTCAGCCGATATGAAAAGTACTTCACCGTCGCCCTCGGCCGAGCCGGTTGGAAGCAGGAGCTCTCCGCGCTTGACGCGAATTGCATTCTCGCAGAGCCCTCCCCTTTGAAGACCTTGCTTTCCTCAGACACGAGTTGGAAGGCTGCTGGAAAATCCGACCGCTACACTGCCTTCGTGCCGGCCGCGGCGCCTGTCCTGCGTTATAAGATCGAAGTCACGCCTCAGAATAATGCGCTGGGCAAATAGGCGCATGATTCGAAGAATTCTGCTTTCAACGGGCGCACTGATTTTCGCAGCTCGATGCACCTTCGCGCAGGAGCCCGGGCTAATCGGACTCGCAAACCAGCATCCTCTCGAACTGTTCCACCGCCAGGTGCTGCCGGAGCTTCCGCAGACGTTGTCAGCGGGGGAGCAGTCGCTCAGCGTGATCGGTTCCTGGTCAAACACCCATAATGTGCGAGGCGGCAACTATCTTGTCGATGCGGAGAGCCGGGAGATCGAGTTCGAAGCACGCCGCGGTCTGAATGATCGAGTGACGCTCCTCGGTGGATTTGCCTTCCGTTCGGTGGACGGAGGAATTTTTGACTCTGCTATCTCCGATTGGGATCGCTTTCTGGGGGTATCGAACCGGACGAGAGATTCGGCACCTCACGGACGCTTCGCCATCACCGGGAACAATGAGGACGGCAGCGCGTTTGATCTCGATAAGGCGCCGGCGGGCTGGACTGATTTTCGGATTGGGACACGCCTTTCAATCCTAGAGGAAACGGAGCGGATGCCGAAACTGACCTTTGGAAGCGATCTGACACTGCCGCTTCACCTTGGGACCTACGGTCAGGATTCGATTGATCTCGGTGTCTCTCTACTCGCAGCCAAACGTTTCAGCTGGGGAATGTTATTTGCGGGAGTAAACGGCGCATATTTCGGAGATCGTTTCGAGCAAGGGATTCGTTTCGATCCAGGAAGAGGCGGCGGTTTTGCCGGAGTGCTTGTCTCACTGAGCGAAGCCTGGACCGTGCAGATCGATGAGGTCATCGAAACGACAGCAGTGGAACAGGTGCGGTTGTATTCCGATTGGTCCGCCTATCTGGACATTGGCTTGAGCTACCGCATCGACAAGGAATGGACGGCTTCATTCTTGGTTCGCGAGAATCCGGGGTTCTCACGAACGACTACTGATTTCACGGGCTCAATCGGCATCCGTTACGCCTGGTCATCCTGACGCGGCGTTGAGAATTCGCAGGACGAGCTCCGGCAGCTGGTTCGCCTGCACGAGAACTGCCGAGGCTGTTGACTGAAGGATCTGCTGCCGCACGAGACTCGCCGATTCTTCGGCAACATCGACGTCGAGAATCTGACTTGCGGATCGCTCATAGTTCTCTCTGGTTTGGATGATATTGCTGACTGCGACGTTCAGCCTGCTCTGATTTGAGCCGATCACCGCGAGCTCGGCCTCGACCGATTGAGCCACGTCCGCGAGTACAGACATAGCGCTCCACGCACCCTGTTGAGTGCTGATGTCGATCGGAGCCTGAGCGATAATCGTGTTCGACAGAGCGGTTCCAAAGGCTGCGCCGGCTCCTCCGGCAACGTCAAGCGCTCCATCGCCGTTCAGATCGACAAACAGTATCGAAGTTGCAAAGCTGCCTGACAATGTTGAGGAGACAGGGGCAAGCGCTGTTCCGTCGCCGTTACCGAAGAAGATATTCACCCCGGTTGCGGTCCCCTGTACGATGTCCAGCCGGCCGTCTCCGTTGAGATCGCGAAGATCGATCGCGTTTTGGGAGCTGCCGGTATAATTGATCGCTGCCTTGAAATACCCGGTGCCGTTACCCAGCATCACGCGAATATCCTGACTCCCGGCGTACGACGCCGCTACCACATCCAGGAATCCGTCTCCGTTGAGATCCCCGGTTCGCATGTTCTGACCCGAATTTGCGAAGCTCGGCGTGGTAATCGATGCCTTGAAAGTGCCGTCGCCGTTTCCAAGCTCGATGACAAGTCCGTTTCCGCTCGCGCTGCCGGTGCGGGCCACATCGAGCCTCCCGTCGTTGTTGAAGTCGCCGATATCAATTGTACGGCCGGCGGGACCCCATTGCTGGGCGACACTGAAGCTTCCATCGGCGTTTCCGAGTGCGAGCGAAAAAACCCAGATGTCCAGATCCGCCACTGCATCGAGGTTGCCATCTCCGTTAAAATCTCCCAAATGGAGCTGCGAAGTGCCTTGCGGCATTTCGTACACCTGACGCGCCCCAAAGCTTCCGGTGCCGGTTCCTAAGAAGACCGAGAGCTCGTCAACGTATCGGGACGTAGCGACAACATCGAGATCACCGTCATGGTCGACGTCACCGACCTGAACTCCTATACCGCGGTTGGGGAGATTGAGATTCGTTGGCGCCTTTAATGTTCCATCTCCGTTCCCTTGATAGACCTGAATGCGGTTATTGTATCGCGAAGCAACGATCACATCTTGATGACCATCCCCGTTCACATCTCCGTAAGTCATCTGTCTCGGCGAGTTGACGGATGCAAAAGCCGCACCTCCGCCAAACGTTCCATCGCCGGCAACAATTGTTGAGCTGATATCGGTGTCGATTTCGTCGCCGAGCGCCAGCTCGATTACACCTCTCTGTCCGTAGCCGGCTTGCACATCGACCTCGAGGCCACCGTTCGGAAATAGTGTCAATCCATTGAACTCGGTAGTTGCGAGAATCCGGGAGTATTCTGAAATGAGTGCCTGCGCCTCGGAGTTGAGAGCGGTTCGCTGCCGATTCGTGAGGGTGCCGTTAGCAGATTGTTCGGCAAGCTCGCGAAGCCGCGTAACGACGCTCGAGAGCTCTTGGGCGCCGCCTTCGGCAATGTTGTGAAGAGAGATCGCATCGTTAATGTTGCGGGCCGCTTGGCCAAGAACCTTGGAATCGGCGCGGAGTGTGCTCGCAATCGCAAGACCTGCGGCATCATCGCTCGCCCGGTTAATGCGCAATCCGGAGGCGAGCCGCTCAAAAGACTGCCTCAATCCGCCGGTTGCGGATGCGAGGCGCCGCTCGGCGGCGAGCGCAGGCAGATTTGTTAAAAACGGAGCCGTCATCATTGAGGCGCAGTCCTTCTTGCAGCCGTCTCGTGCGTGAGACGGATTTCACCTTATGGTATCGGCCGATTGGCCGTCTGAAGGGAGCCCCCATTAAGGATTATTTCCCACGGGAATTCGGGGGGTTATGCGAGCCGGAGTCCGTTCTTCACCTTCGTGGCAGGTTTCGAGAGGATCACCGAGCCGTCTTCCTGGATCAGGCCGGTCACCAAGCACTCGGAGAAAAAGTTCGCTATCTGCTTCTTCGGGAAATTTACTACGGCGATTACCTGCTCGCCGAGCAACTGATCCCGAGTATAGTGCGCGACAAGCTGGGCGCTCGATTGCCGGATGCCGAGCTCGCCGAAATCGATCGTCAGCTTGTAGGCTGGTTTCTTCGCTTCCGGAAACTCTTCCGCGGCCAGAATTGTTCCGGCGCGCAGCTCGACTTTCTCGAAATCAGACCAAGAGATCTCTGCTGTGTTCATGGATGGGACGCTTAGCCCAGGCGCGCCGAAACTGCACGGATCACACTTTCCACGAGCGCTTTCGGGTCGGTGTCGAAGAACACCTCCGCGCCGTAATCCTTTTTGCAAGCGCCGAGCACCTGCTTCACGATCGAGCTGATGCCTCCTGAATTTTCAAGCACGCCGATTACTTTCTTTTCGCAGATGCTGATGCAGAGCTCCTGAAGAGTTCCGAGCTCGCCGCCGAGGATGATCGCCCCATCGGCATTGAATGCATTTAAGACATTCCGGAGCGGAAATCCCATTCCGGTATAGACAACCAGCGAGAATCCCTCGAGCGGACGTTTGTAAACGTCGACATGCTCGGCGGCATTCTTCCCGGGTGAGATTCCAAGAACGGTCGCACCTCCCGCGAGTGCGACTTTTGCGGCGATGAGCGGGAGGCCGGCAGTTGCGCCTGTCACGATTGTGACGGAACGGGTGGCGAGAGCTTGCCCGACCGCGCGTGCGAGCTCCTCGGCGTGGGGTTCCCAATTACTCGCTGCTCCGAAAAGACCGATACGCATCTCCATGGCGGTCTTTTATGGCGAGCGGGAGCCGTAATCAAATAGGGTAGTGGGTCAGTTTGACTGGGACCGCAGGCGTCTCGCCTGCTTGCAGGTGGTCGTAGCAGCACTGAGCCCGACACTGTTCGAGCGCATGAACCGGTAGGCGGACGAGACGTCCGCGGTCCCGGTAACGCCTTTCCTCCGATTCAAGCTTACCTACCTCAAATAGTGAAGCTATTTTTCCCCGAGAAGCTCCTCAGCCGATCCGACGCGCACCCTCGTGCCGTTCATTACGGCGTAGATATCGGGGAGCTTTCGGACGCCGCCGTCTTTGTCGAAATGAATTTCGCCGGATGCCCCCTTGTATTGAAGCGCCTGAAGCTTTTGCTTCACCGCTTCAACTTTGACCGAGCCGGCAGCCTGAATTGCCGCCGAGAGCATCTTCAGCGCGTCGTATGCGGTATCCGCACTCATGCCGGAGCTCTCTTTGAATTTCGCTTTGAAACGCTCAACAAAATCCGGCTGAGCGGAGGGATACTGGACATACAGCAAGCCTTCAAACGCGCCGCCGGCATTTTTCAAACGGATGTCGTCAAGAAGGATTCCCATCATCGGATCGTTCACCTGTTGATTGCGCAGCTCCTTCGCTGCGATGTCCATCGTCGTGTAGTTCGACATAAAGATCACTCGGGGCTGAGAGCGCTTGATCTTGCTGATTTCGGTGCGAAGGTCTTTCACCTGCGGGCTTGGCTCAAGGAATGCCGTGATCTCGCCACCAAGTTTTTTATATGTCTCGATGAAATGCTTTGCCTGTGCCGACTCCCAGGGACTTTCATTCGAAAGAACAGCGGCTGTTTTCCAACCCTGCTTCAACGCGTATTCGGCAAGGGTCTCTGTGGCAAAGTCGTCATGCGGCCAAGTGTTGAAGATCGTATCGGCGGCCTCATTGTAGGCAGCGACTCCGAGCGAGGGACTGATGGCGAGGATATCGGGACGCTTTGCGAGGATCGGTGCGAGTGGTAGGCCCCCCACAGTCCAGGTCGGACCGACGAGGAAACGCACTGCCGGGTCGAGCACGAGATGCTGGTAAGCGCTGATGGCACTGCCCGGCCCGTCCATCTCCCGTGTGTCTTCGAACTTCAGCATGATCTTTTTTCCGAGGACTCCGCCGGCGGCGTTCAGCTCCTCCGCTGCGAGCTCCAGCCCGCGGCGTGAATTTTCTCCTACCTCCGCACAATCCCCCGTTAGGCAGAGCAGCCCACCGACGGAAATTGTCTCTTCAGCGGCTGCGCAGAGTGGCGAGAGAGGTAGCGGCGACAGTGAGGCGAGGAGCAGGGCGGTGATGGTCAACCGGCGATGCGTGGTATTCATACTGACTCCAGGGGCAAGTTGGAGGCGATCTCTACGTGGGGTCCGCCCGATTGTCCAGATTCCCTCGTCAAAATCTGTTGAAATACCTCTAACTTCCTGTATATATTTCGTAAATCACTGTCGATGAAGGTTCGTCAACAACCATGCAGGAACATTTTCGCCAACTGGGTTTTCACGAGAACGAGGTCAAGGTCTACCTTTCGCTCGCTGAACTGGGGAAAGCCTCGCCGGCGCTTGTCGCTAAACGGATCGGCCTTCCGCGGACAACCGTCTACTCAGTCCTGGGTAATCTGTCGGAGAAGGGACTCGTCTCCTCAGAGCAGCAGGGACGTGCAACCTACTTCTCTGCGCTGCCTCCAAGCGCGCTTGCTCGCACCTTGGAGTCGGAACGGGCAAAACTCAAAGCGAAGGAGAGAACCGCGACCGAACTTTCAGCGCTCATCGAGCCGCTCTTTCGGGCAACCAACTTCAGCATTCCACGCACGCAATTCTACGAGGGACGGAACGCTGTCGAGAACTTGCTCTATGAGCAGAGTCCTCATTGGCGCGAGAGCATTTTACAGCACGATAAGATTTGGTGGGGCTACCAAGATCACACGCTCGTTGAAGAGTACCGTACTTGGCTCGACTGGTATTGGCCCAGCATGTTGGAGGGAGAGAGGATTCAGTTGATTTCCAATCAAGCGCCGATCGAACGCAAGCTCAAGGGGAAGATCCCGAATCGTACAATCATCCGGGGCTCGAAAGGATTTCATTTCTCGAGCACGATCTGGATCTGCGGCGATTACATCATCCTGATCATGAGCAAGCAGGATCCGCACTACGCATTCCAGATTCGCGACCCAGTATTTGCGGCGAATCTTCGAGAGGTGTTCCGGATGCTCTGGGGATTCCTGCCGGGCAACTAAGCGGCTGATGAGCAATACGCTCGCGCAAAAGAGAAAGAAAAGAATTCTCCTGGTGTATCGCAACGAAGCGAGCACAGAATGGCTCGGCAGGCAGTTCCCGGCCGACAGATAAAAAGAGGCCCTATGCTGAGAACGTTTTTTCTCGTTGTCATCGCTGTCGCGGCGTTCGTGCCAATGGGCGCCCGGGCCGAGCCGCGTAAGATTGGCGTGCTCCTCCCGCTGACGGGCCCGATCGCGGAGTATGGTGTCGCTACGCAAAACGCGTTTCAGATGGCAATGGACGAAGCGCCGGCGGATTCGCTCCCGCGGCTGTTCATTGAGGACAATAAATACGAGGCGAAGGAAGCGGTCTCGGCACTCAACAAAGTGCTCTCCATCGATCAGGTCGACTTCATCTACAACTGGGGCGAAGATCCGTCGCAGGCGATCGCCCCGATCGTCGAGCAGCGCAAAGTGCCGATGGTGGCAGGGTCAGTCAACCCAACCCCGGCAATCGGTAGAAAGTATGTTATCCGGGGGATCTCGCCGGCAGATAAGTTCATCGTCGAGACGTTTGCTTACGTTCGAGCGCACGGGCTGAAAAAATTCGCTGTCGTAAAAACGGAAGACACTTACTTCGATTCACTCGCCGACCGATTAAAGGCACGGCTTGCGGCCGACGAGCAGATCCTCGCATTCCATAATCTTAAGCCGGATGATCATGATTTCCGCACGATCGTCACGAACCTCCGTCCGCTCAGACCGGAGCTGATCTTCGTTTATCTTAATCCGGGTCAGGCAAGTACTTTTGCCATTCAGGCCAGGAACCTCGGCGTTAAAGCCCCATTCTTCGGCACCGATATCTTCGAGAGTCAGACCGAGATCTCGGATGCGCACGGAACATTCGAGGGGGCAGTGTTCGTCTCACCCGAGACCCCCGATGATTTCCGCGCAAGCTACGTCAAGCGGTTCGGCAACGATCTGCAGATCGCCTATGCCTATAATTCCTACCTGACGATGAAGATGATCCTGCAAGCACTAAGCCGTCCTTGGACAACGCGCGAACAGTTTATCGAAAGCTTGAAGCTCTGCGAGCTGCCGAATTTTAAATTCACGAACTCAGCCGAGTGGGGGATGTATTTTGATCAACCGCTCGCGCTTCGCCGAGTCAGCGGAGGACGGCTTGTCGCCGCGTCGGCTCGGCCTTAGGGAAGCTCTGATACTGAATCAGAGCTTCCCTAGAGCTGCAACGGAATCAGCTTTCCGTCCTGGACAACCTTAAGAACGATGTCGAGACGGGATCTCCGGTTCTCGCCCCATCCGTGGAATCCGAGCGCCGGCGCATCGGGCTGCGAGAAGAGTTGCTTACTCTGGCACTCAAAATCGCCCTTGGGACAAGCCGCCACTGCTCGACCGAGTTGCAATGTGT
>CAYOAK010000125.1:9885-10924 GCA_964401925.1 uncultured Bdellovibrionales bacterium
ATGTGTGGAGATATCCAAGCGCGATGGCCGGAAGTGAATGGAATCCTTTTGCTCCCTGGCGCTGACGAATGCGCGCGGCAAAGGCGTCATCCGGATCGTGAAGACCAAATACGATCGCCCGGCCGCTGATCTCGGGATGGGCCTTGCGCACAGTATCCGACATCGCATCTTCGTTCGTCGCGAGCGGCACCGCCCAGTTCAATCGTTGAAGGACGTTGAGCATGTTTGTGACATCCGGCTCAAGCCCCGCGTTGACGATGGCCTCCACTCCCTTCGAGCGGAGCGTGAGCACCTGGCTCGAAACATCGGTCCGCGGATCATAATCCTGCCGGAACAGATCCGGATAGATCGTGCTCACTTCGTGAATACACAACTCGCCTGCTTCACTGTTAATCTTCATGTAGCCAATGCGCGCGATGTTCTGCTTCCGGTAGTATTTCGCGACGCGGCCGCAGCTCTCTTCATAATCGAGGAACGATTTGAACGAATAGGGATTGCTGTCGACGACAGAGGTCGCCGCTGCGACATACAGCAGGAGCTTCTTTTGATTCCGCAGAATGGGGGAGATGGCGATCACTGTCGGCGAGAATTCTGCGTACATGGCATCGATGCCGTCGATCATCAGCATCTTCTGAGCGGCACTGATTGCTTTTGCGGTTTGCATCTCGTGTGATTCGACGACCAGAGCCAGATCAATCTGTTCGTTTGCCGCGAGATCCTCGACCGCCAATTGCGCTCCGATCAGGCTCTGAGTTCCCCAATAGGCGCCAGGACCCGCGAGGTCAGTCAGATAGCCGACCTTGGCCTGCTTTCGCAGAGCCTGCGGCTCCGCCCGGGCTGCCGGAAGCGCGATCACGTGGAGAGCGATGAGGAAGGCCGCGGCGGAGAGTCTCATCTGCGCTACATACCGGTTTCATCAAAAAGATCACTCTCCACATTAACCCCTGTTCCACGGGTATCCCCGTCGCCCGATATCTGAAGGGTCTGTCGAAAAAAGGGAATGTCAATACAATCATGCTCATCTGCTTCTCTCCCGATG
>CAYOAK010000126.1:0-827 GCA_964401925.1 uncultured Bdellovibrionales bacterium
AGCTGATCTTCGCCTCGATCTATCTTTGGAGCGGCGCGCAGAAACTTAATCTCTCGTATTTTCTCCGCATTCCAGCATGGCTCGCACAGCCTTTTCTCACACTGCCGAAGCCGCTCCCGCAGATGCTCATCCTGCTCATACTTGCAGGTCCGTTCTTGGAGCTTGCGACCGGAGCGATGCTCTTAAGCCCCCGGTCGCGGCAGCGCGGAGTGATATTTTGCGCGGGCATGCACCTCTTCATTCTGTTCGCCCTGGGGCCGCTCGGCCGGAACGCGAACCATATCGTTTGGCCCTGGAATATCGCCTCGGCGGGGCTGGTTTTCTATCTCTTCTTCTTCGATCGGGAGACAACGCGGGCGGAGCTTTTGCAACCGAAGGATTGGATGCATCGCCTGGCATTCGCGCTGTTTGTCGTCGCGCCCATCGGAAGCTTTTTCGGTGTTTGGAATCACTACCTCTCCTCGGCGCTTTATTCCGCAAACGGCAGAATTGCCCGCATAAGAGTGACTCCTCATGTGCTCGAACGGATGGAGCCCGATGTAAGATCAGAGTTTGAAATGGATGCCGGCGCACCGATGCTCCATCTCGGAGCTTGGACAATGCACGAGTTGAACGTTCCGGAATTTCCGAGCCGTGAGGTGCAATGGCGATCGGCGAGCTGGTTCTGCCGTTACGCCGAGCAAAAGGGGGATGTGCAGCTTTGGTTCTATGATCCGCCACCGGTGAATCGTTTAGCGAAAGAGCACGTCGTCGACTGCGTGCGCTAGGCGCTACTGGGACCGCGGGCGGCCTCGCCCGCTTGCCGGTTTATGCGTTTGAACAGTGAT
>CAYOAK010000126.1:927-10884 GCA_964401925.1 uncultured Bdellovibrionales bacterium
TGCTTGCACGAACGCCGGGCGGGCGAGGCCGCCCGCGGTCCCAGTGTCCCAGTGTGGGCGAGCACCTAAAGCAGCTTCGGCCTCTGCCACCCAACTGCTGCAGAAGTTTCGCCACCAAGATTGTCCAGCCTGTCTGGTGTCCGTCCACTGGGACCGCGGGCGGCCTCGCCCGCTTGCCGGTTTATGCGTTTGAACAGTGATCGGCTCTCGCACTAGCTTGTGCTTGCACGAACGCCGGGCGGGCGAGGCCGCCCGCGGTCCCAGTGTCCCAGTGTCCCAGTGTGGGCGAGCACCTAAAGCAGCTTCAGCCTCTTCCACCCGACTGCTGCAACAGTTTCGCTACCAAGCTTGTCCAGCCTGTCTGGTGTCCGGCACCCAGACCTTCTCCGGTTTCAGAATGGTAATACTCGTGAAAGAGGAACAGATCGCGAAAGCGGTGATCATTCCGAAATAGCGGATTTGCGCCGTAAAACGGCCTTGTTCCATCCGGACGGGCTTTGAAGAGCTTGATTAACCGTTGCGAAAGGTCAGTCGCGATCTGCTTGAGCGTCAGATATTTTCCGGAGCGCGTCGGATACTCAATCGTAAGCTCATCGCCGTAGTAGTGGTGAAAACGCTGGAGCGCCTCGATCAGCAAAAAGTTCGTCGGAAACCAGACCGGTCCCCGCCAATTAGAATTTCCGCCGAACATCGCATTGAGCGACTCCCCCGCTTCAAATCCGATCTCGTACGTCTCCGCGCCAAGGCTGAGCCGGAACGGATTCTTCTCATGGTACTTTGAGAGAGAGCGCAGGCCGTATTCGGAGAGAAACTCCTCTTCGTCAAACATGCGTTGACAGATCCGGATCAACTTCTCTTTCGATACGAGAGAAGCCAAGCGGTTGCGATCCTTCCCCGGAACCTCCATGCGCGCGATGCTTCCGGAGAGATGTTGCCGATTTGTGAAGAACCACTTCAAACGCCGCTTGAAATCCGGCAGCGCATCGAGCGTGTTCCCGTCGATTGTATCAACCGCGATCAAAGGGATGAGTCCGACGAGCGAGCGAACTTTCAGTGGAGTAACGGATCCGTCCTGGAGATGAAGCACATCGTAGAAGAACCCATCCTCCTCATCCCACAACGAGACTCCGTTCCCGCCGATGTTCGTCATCGCGTGTCCGACGCGGAGGTAGTGTTCGAGAAATTTCGACGCCATGTCCTGATAGACGGAGTCGAACTTTGCGAGCTCGATCGCGACCCGGAGCATCGCCAAACTATAGGCAGCCATCCACGCGGTCCCGTCCGATTGGTCGATCCGGCCGCCGAACGGCAAGGGGCGGGAACGGTCAAAAATTCCAATATTATCAAGGCCTAAGAACCCGCCTTGGAAGATGTTATTTCCGTCAACGTCCTTCCGGTTCACCCACCAAGTGAAGTTCAACAGCAGCTTGTGAAACATCCCTTCGAGGAATGCGAAGTCGTTCTTTCCGTTCATCTTCGCGTCGATCTTGTAGACGCGCCACGCGGCCCAAACATGTACCGGCGGATTCACATCGCTAAAGGACCACTCGTACGCGGGGAGCTGTCCGTTCGGATGCATGTACCACTCGCGCGTCATCAGCTCGAGTTGCCGCTTCGCAAAATCAGGATCGACGAGGGTGAGACTCAGGGTGTGGAAGGCGAGGTCCCATGCTGCGTACCAGGGAAACTCCCACTTGTCCGGCATCGAGATGATGTCGAAATTTGTCAGGTGGGTCCACTGCGCATTCCGTCCACTGCGGCGTTCAAGTGGAGGCGGCGGCACCATGTTCGGGTCGCCGTTCAACCACTGCTCGACATCGTAGTAATAGAGCTGCTTCGACCAAAGGAGGCCGGCGATCGCCTGGCGCTGAATTAATCGATCGTCTTGGTCGAGCGTCGAGCTCTGCACCTTCGCGTAAAACTCATCAGTCTCGTCTTTTCGCTGGTTCAAGATCTCGTTGAAGGTTGCAAATGGTCCGATCACGGGATTGGCCGTTAGGCGGAGCCGCATCTCGATCTCACCGTTCGGAGGAATCATCGTTGCCCGGTGAAACGCCGCCTTTGTGCCCGTGTTTGCCGGGTTGATCGCGGTGCGTTCGCCGTCGATCAGATAGCGATTGAACGCATCTTTCACGTACGGAGTGCGATTCGGCTTTCCAAAAAGCCGCGCCTCATTGGTTTCGTTTTCGGTAAAGAGCGCGTCGCTCCGGCCGTCGACGTAAAGATAATAGCGATCGAGGGCCGGGTGTGTCGCTTCGATGCGCTGCGTCCCGTCGGAGTCGATAAGACGCATGACCGGCTGTTCGGGCCCGTTCTCCGTCATCAGCTCATTCATCGGCCCGGCGGGGTAACCCCAGCTCCAGGTATTTCTGAACCAGAGAGTCGGCAGAAGGTGGATCGAGGCGAGCTCGCTTCCGTTGTTCCGAACCCGGACGCGGATCAGGATGTCTTTCTCATCTGCCTTTATGTACTCGATCGAGCAGTCAAAGTAGCGTCCTTGATCGAAGACGCCGGTGTCGAATACCTCGAACTCCGGATCGGCTTTCGTCAGTTCGCGGTTTCGGTCCGCCAGGAGTGCATAGGGGAACTGAGCCTGCGGATATTTATAGACCATCCGCATGTAGCTGTGTGTCGGGCTCGAGTCCGTATAGAAGTAAAGCTCTTTGACATCTTCGCCGTGATTGCCTTCCCAGCCGCCGAGACCGAACAGGCGTTCCTTGAGGATTCGATCTTTTCCATTCCAGAAAGAGAACGCGAAGCAGAGATGCTGGTTTCGATCGGAGATGCCGCCAATTGCATCCTCGCCCCAGCGGTAGGCGCGGCTCCGCGCGTGGTCATGCGGAAAGAAACTCCATGCGTCCCCGCTTGCGCTGTAGTCCTCGCGAACGTTTCCCCACGAGCGATCGCTGAGATACGGCCCCCAGAGCTTCCAGTTCGATTTCCTCTCGCGGTAATCTTTGAGACGCTTACTCTCCGCGCATTCCTCCACGGGAACCTCTTCTATGACAGCTGATCACAACGTCAGCTCCAGTCCATCGTAAGCGAGCTCGGTTTCGCAAGTGGAGATTCTGCGGAGGAGAGCGTTTGTCTCCTCGTGCTCGAGATCATGCGAAATATGGGTCAAAAAGGCCTTTTTTGGCCGCAAAATCGAGATTTCGCGGACGGCCTGCTCGATAGTGAAATGTGTCGGATGCTCTCTATGCCGCAAGCCGCTGACGACAAGGACATCAAGGTTCGTCAGCCGTTCGCGGCTCCGCTCAGGGATTCCGGAGCAGTCCGTGAGATAGGCGAAATTGCGAATCCGGAAACCCAGAATCAGCTTGGTGCCATGATAAATTGAGATCGGTTCGATTGGCTCCTCGTCGACGGTGACGCTGCGATAGGCCTCGAGCCGGTTCAGCCGCAACCGTGGTGGTGCCCCGCCTTCATAGCCGGGCGTGTCAGTAAAGGCATAAGAAAACATCTCGAGCAGCCGTTCCGCAGTCGAGTCGTCGGCATAGACCGGTATTTCGCGTCCCATGCGAAAGTTAAAGGGGCGGAGATCATCGAGGCCGAGAATGTGATCGGCATGTGCATGAGTATAGAAAACCGCATCGATCTCTCTGAAGCCGATCCGCAGGATTTGCTGACGAAGATCCGGTGGAGTGTCGATCAAAATGCGAGTGAAGAGGTGGGCGTCCGGCGGAGGGCTGGGCGCGATACCGAAGTCCCGTCCGAGGTCCTGCGGCTTTTCGAGCGACGGCGACTGGGGACCTTGTGTTGGGACGCCCTTTCGCTTCGTCTCGATCAGGACGCCGGTGCGCAATCTTTGGTTGCGCACGTCCGCAGAAACGCAGACCGAACAGCTGCAGCCCGGTATCGGGACTCCGACGGAGGTTCCTGTGCCCAGAAAGGTGATCTTCACAACCGCCTCAGGTTGCCACTTTCCGGCGGCTTTCGCCTCTGACTGATTTCGGAGCGGACAAGCCCTTGCAGATCGCCGTTTTTGTGACCGGGCGGAGTTCTTGATAGAAGCGGCCACACATTTCTCGGGGCGGATCTCGAGCCGAGAGGGCAGATATATGAGTGAAGAACAGGGATTTCGAATAGTCGACAAGCGGCGCTTTGCCGGGGGTGACGCGGATAAGCCGGAGGAAACCCCGTCGGCCGAGCCGGTTCGTGCGGCTTCGCCGGACGCTGCTGGCGACGGGGATGAGAGCCGGGGGATTCCCGCGCTCGATTTCTCATCGCTCATTATCATTTACGCCAGTCAGGCCATGACCCTGCTGGGTGAGATCCCCGAGCCCCAGAGCGGGCAGTTCATGACCCCGGACCTTGCGGCCGCGCGGCAAACGATCGATATCGTCGCGCTGCTGCAGGAAAAAACCGCTGGCAACCTTTCAGCAGAGGAGGCAAAGCTTGTGCAGGATGTTCTAACGAAGCTTCGGCTCGCCTTCGTCGAGAAGGCGCGCAGATAGTCTGCTGGATTTTTTTACGGGCTCGATCGTCAATAAAGTGAACTCTCCTTTTGTTTCTTAGTGTATGAATTCCAAACCTCTTCTTCATGTTCTCGCGATCGGCGCGCTTGCCCTCCTTTCCCGGAGCGCGGAAGCGAAACCTCCACTCTGGATCGACGGATCGGCCGCGCCTCCGCAGGTCGAGATCAATCTTCCGAACTTTGCCCCGGTCATCGAGAAGCTCGGGCAGGCCGTCGTGAACATCTCCATCGAGGGCAAGGAGGGCCCAAGCAAGGGACAGAGCCAGCTATTCCGGCGCGAGAATCCGCTGGGACAGGGCCAGCCCTCACCGTTCGATTTTTTCTTTCAGCTTCCGCCCGAAATGCAGAGCCGGAGAGTTCAGAGCCTCGGCAGCGGATTCGTGATCCATCCGGATGGCTATATCGTTACAAACAACCACGTCGTCGAGAAGGCGAGCGAGATCAACGTCACCTTCAAGGACGATCGAAAGACCTACAAAGCGAAGGTCATCGGCTCAGACAAGAAGACAGACATTGCACTGGTCAAAGTCGATGTCGGACATCCGCTCACGGCGGTGGTCTTCGGCGACTCGGACAAGCTGTTGCCCGGTGAATGGGTGATCGCCATCGGCAATCCCTTCAGGCTCGGACACACCGCGACCGTGGGAATCGTTTCTGCGAAATCCCGGCGAGTAGAGGGCGGTAGCCCCTACGATGATTTCATTCAGACGGATGCATCGATCAATCCCGGAAATTCCGGCGGACCGCTGTTCAACACTCGTGGCGAGGTGATTGGCGTGAACGCGGCGATCTTCAGCCCGGGCCGGATGGGAGGCGCTGGCTTCAACATCGGGATCGGGTTTGCGATCCCGGTAAACATGGTGAAAGACATCATCTCGCAGCTGCAAGATAAGGGGAAAGTCACCCGCGGCTGGCTCGGCGTAAAGATTCAGCCGATCGACGAGGAGACCGCCGCGGCGCTGGGCCTTGGTTCCGACGAGGGCTCGCTTGTTGCGGAAGTTATGCCGGAGAGTCCCGCCGGAAAAGCCGGAATCCTGCGGCGTGACG
This sequence comes from uncultured Bdellovibrionales bacterium, assembly GCA_964401925.1. Classification (GTDB taxonomy): domain Bacteria; phylum Bdellovibrionota_C; class UBA2361; order SZUA-149; family JADYYL01; genus CAYOAK01. The sequence continues at coordinate 6,452 of CAYOAK010000126.1, forward strand.
TCATTACGAAGTTCGACGGCACGAAGATTATCGAAAACGAAGTACTGCCGCGGCTTGTCGCGAAAACTCCGATCGGGAAAGAAGTTCCTGTTGAGGTCAATCGAGGCGGAAGCTCAAAGACGATCAAGGTCAAGATTGAGGAGTTGAAAGACTCTGATATCGAGGAGGAAGAAACCGTCGGCGAGCCGGATGAGACGAAACTCGGATTGACCGTTCAGGAGCTCACGCCGGAGATCGCACGGAGCCTCGGGGTCGATCAGCCGAAGGGGATCGTCGTGACGAACGTCGCACCGGATTCGGAAGCCGACAAAAAAGGTATCCGCCGCGGTGATATTCTGCTTGAGATAAACTCTGAAGCGGTGAACTCCGTCACTGATTTCCGCCGCCTCACGAAGGACCTGAAGAAGAACAAGCCGTTGTTGGTTCTCATCAACCGGAACAACGATACGTTCTTCATTCCGCTGAAGGTCGAGTAGTGCGAGAGCAGCGACGCGAACGCCGGAGCAGGACGGGACTGCGTTTCCGCCCCTCCTTTCTTCTCTTCGCCGCGCTGTTCTCCCAGGCGGGCTGCGTTCTCTTCACGGACACCTCGGAGCCGCCGGAAGTTGAGGAACTTTCCCCATCGAAGATGGCTGCAGAGGGCGCGGACGACGCCTGGTATAACACCTCGATGCTTCGCTCCTGGTTCGGAGATTTCAAACAGACCGATCCGGTTTACATCACGGACCCAGAGTCAGCGGGCGCGCTAATCGCACGAGGACGATACCTGGCGGACGGGGCAGCCGCTTGCGGTGTTTGCCACGGATCGAAGCCGGAGGATCCTGCCTCCCCGCTCAGCGGAGGACGTCCGATGAAAGATAGCTTCGGACTGGTCCATGCAGCGAACATCACGCCCGCTAAAACGGGAATCGCCGGGTGGAATGTGTTTGAGGTTATGAGGGCGATTCGCTCCTCAATCGATCGCGCCGGCCGGCCATTTTCAATCGATCTGCATCTCCCCTACCGGTGGATGTCCGATCAGGATGCGAAGGCGCTCAGTCTTTACCTCCTTGCGTCGAAGCCGGTCGAGAACGAAGTGGAGCGGCGCCGGCTCGGAGGCTTTCAACGAAATCGCTGGGGGATCGTTCCACAGCACAGTGAGGTTGCCGGATATGTGACCGCGCTTCAGGAGGACGCGAGCATCGGCTACGGCCGCTACCTGACAAACAGCGTCTCCGGTTGCGCGCAGTGCCATACGGCGGGCGGTATTGGCAGCGGCAATAAGCTCTTCGGCGGATTTTATCAGTCCGGCGGCTTCTCCGGACTTTTCGATGAGATCCTCTCGCTCTTCGAGAGCACACCGCTGGACGAAGAGGAAGCAAACGCTTTGCTGGTCACAAGAGAGGCGGTGAAAGAGAAAGCCCAGGCGCTTCCAGGAGAGGAGATCCAGAAGATCTACGCTGAAGCAATTGCCGAGGGGAATTTCCCGGTCGGCGGTCCGAACATTCGCGGCACCTCTGAAGCAGGCCTGAAGACCTGGAGCGAGAGCGACATCGTCCATTATCTTTCAAACGGCACGACACCCGACGGAGAGATCCGGGAGAAGCGGTTCTGTCCGTGGAACCGGTTTGCAAAGATGAGCGAGACTTCGAAGCTTGCAATCGCGAAGTATCTAAAGAGCCTGTGAGCCGGTTTCTCGCCGCTATCGAATCGAGCTGTGACGAGACAGCCGTGACTCTTTTCGACCTGCGTTCCTATCTCGACGGCGCGGATCTTCAGAGTTGCATCCGTTCCGAATTGCTCGCCACTTCTGCGAGGCTTCACGAAGCGTACGGCGGGGTCGTCCCGGAGCTCGCGGCGCGCGAGCAAGCACTCGCCTTGGCGCCGCTTTTCAAGAAGGCTCTCGATGATGGCGGTATAACCGCCGGTGACTTGGCCGCCGTGGCAGCGACTGCCGGTCCCGGATTGAACGGATCGTTGCTGGTGGGATTCTCATTCGCAAAAGGGCTCGCCTTTGGAAGAGGAATTCCGCTCTATCCGGTGAATCATCTCGAGGGTCACCTCGCCTCCCACGAGTTGCTCCCAAAGACGGAGAGGCTGACGCCGCCGTATCTGGCACTGCTCGTGTCGGGCGGGCACACCGAAGTGATCGCGATAGAGTCGAACAACAAAAAGCGGACGCTCGCCCGCACAAGAGACGATGCGGCCGGTGAGGCTTTTGACAAATCGGCGACCCTTCTGGGCTTTCCCTATCCCGGCGGACCGCTGCTTTCGCGCGCGGCAAAAGGGGGCAAACGCGATCGTTTCGAGCTCCCCATTGGGGTCGCGGACGATCCGAAGAGCTTTAGCTTCAGCGGCTTGAAGACAGCGGTACTCCGGACGGTGCAGAGTCTTCCCTCACCGATGAGCGAGCAAGATCGTATCGATCTCTCGGCATCGGTGGAGAGCGCGATTGTCCGGGCTCTGTGTCTGAAGGTCATGACTTTCAGCAATTCGTTTAGTGGAGTCTTCATAACGGGTGGTGTCGCCGCGAATGATTTTCTCAGGAGCGAGCTGCAGGCGGCATGCAGCGCAAAGCGGATCGGTTTCGCCGCTGCTCCGCCGAAATACTGCACCGATAACGCCACAATGATCGGAGCAGCGGCGCTGCTTACGATCGCTCGCGATCGAGGAGGCTTCGACAACTGGAAGCCGGGCGCCGGACTCGGCCCGGCGGTTCCGGGCTTCGAATTTTCAACGAGGACCGCGTGGCCAGTCGAGTAGGTAGCCGTCGAGGAAACGATCCGGTTCGCTCTGAACTGCGCGAGCTCGACGTCCGCCCGCAACGTTCGCGTGGTCAGAATTTTTTGACTGACCACGAAGTAATCGGTGAGATTCTCACCTTCGCCGGCATTCCCGAGGGATCTCCGGTGGTCGAGGTGGGACCCGGACTTGGCGCGCTGACCTTTGAGCTTGCCCGGGGCTATCCTGAGCTCGCTGTTATCGAAATTGAGAGCGAATTCGCTGCGCGCTTGAAATCCACATTGCCGCCGCACTGCAGGGTCATAGAAGCCGATATGCGGGATGTACACGTCTCCGATCTGTTCTCACAGCCGGCCGCGGTCCTCAGCAACGTGCCGTATTCGATCTCGACTGATTTCGTGATGTGGCTCTTTCGTGAGCGAGCATCGATTTCCATCGCCTCACTCCTGCTTCAGAAGGAGTTCGCGGAACGGCTGGCGGCGAGTGAAGGATCTCGCGACTACGGATCGTTGTCGGTCTTCCGCGCACTCTACGCGAGCGCAGAGCTTGGGCCGGTCATTAAGCCGGAGGCGTTTCACCCGAAGCCGAAGGTGGATTCACAGCTTGTGCGGCTCGATTTTTCCTCGCCCGTCATCCGCCTCGACGGCTTGTCCGAGGAGACTTTTCAGCATTTTGTGCGGGCTTGCTTTTCGAAGAAGCGTAAGACCCTGCTCAACTCACTCAGCGCCAGTGACCTCTTTGAGGAAAAGGACGCAGCTCGTTCGTTCTTGAAAAGTGCTCAGGTCGGGGAATCGGTCCGGGCGGAGGAGATCCCTCCGGGAGATTTTGTCAGGCTGGCGACGCTCTATCACTCCGGCAAAAAAGAAAGGGGTGCATAAGCGTCACCGCCTATGCACCCTTCGTCACAACGGCCGGGCCTACTCCGGTTTTTTGGGCCGGTTACTCGTTTAGCCCATTACAGGTTAGCTCATTACAGCGGGGCGAGCTTTCATGCCGGCATCCGTAGAGCCGCCAGTTGTCTCTTCTTCCTCCGCCGGGAGCTTCGAGAAGAAATCTTCCGGAATCGCGCCAATGAGCCGCTCAACCGAGTCGCGGCGAACGCGCCAATCTGCGCCGACCTTGAAGCCGTCGACAGCGCCGTCTTTAATCAGATCGTAAACCTTCGGGCGCTGTACCCGCAGAAGGATCGATACCTCTCTAACCGTCAGGAGGAGTGGTGCTTCTTTCGTGCTCATAATAACCCCATAAAAAGAACCCGGAATCGCCCGGAAAACCGTTAACCCATCATCGGGCGCCAGCATCGAGCTGCTTCACCCAAAAAGGAACTCCTCAAAACTATTGACTTGTCCCTCTACCAGTCGGCCTTGGAAGCGCCTTTCTGCGCGCCGGAACGATCTGATACCCCCAACTTACCCCTCATCCACACCCTTTCGTATCGAAGTAACTCGGAACAAACTCGGAAGATCTTTTGAAAATAGATTAGGTGAAACCCGCACTCCGGCCTGGCCGCCGCGTCACCTTCCTGGTAATTCCGAGTCTATGCAGAGACTTACAGCAATTTTCGGCGCTCTCGAACTTCTACTCGGAATCGGCACCTATCTCGGTACCGGAGCCCAACATGTCACCGCCCTCATTCCGGCACTCTTCGGCGCGCTGCTCTTAATCTGCGCTGCGCTCTATTCAAAAGAGAAACTCCGTATGCATGTGATGCA